>DATMEB010000030.1:0-26008 GCA_035557095.1 Nocardioidaceae bacterium
GATGGAGGAGCAGGTCGTCTCCGTCTGGGCCGGCACCACGGGCAAGATGGACGACGTCCCGGTCGAGGACATCCGCCGCTTCGAGACGGAGCTGCTGGCGTACATGCACCGCGAGCACGACGGTCTGCTGAAGAGCATCGTCGAGGGCGGCAAGATGTCCAAGGACACGCTGCAGGCGCTCGGTGACGCGGTGGACGCGTTCAAGAAGCAGTTCGAGACCTCGGACGGCAAGCTTCTGGGCGAGGTCTGATCCATGGGCGCCCAGATGAGGGTCTACAAGAGGCGGATCAAATCCGTCTCTGCGACCAAGAAGATCACCAGGGCGATGGAGATGATCGCTGCCTCGCGCATCGTCAAGGCGCAGCGCAGGGTGGCGGCCTCCGAGCCGTACGCGAGTGAGCTCACCCGCGCGGTGACCGCGGTCGCGACGGGCTCGAACACCGACCACACGCTCACCACCGAGGTGGAGAACCCGACCCGGTCCGCGGTACTGCTCATCGTGAGCGACCGCGGTCTGGCCGGCGGCTACAACTCCAACGCCATCAAGGCGGCCGACCAGCTGACCAACCGGCTGATCGGGGAGGGCAAGCAGGTCGTCAACTACATCGTGGGCACCCGCGGTGTGACGTACTACCGCTTCCGTGAGCGTGCGGTCCGGGAGTCCTGGAGCGGCTTCACGGACAATCCCACCTACGCGGACGCCAAGGCCGTGGCCGCGCCACTGATCGAGGCGATCCAGGCCGACACCGGCGCCGAGAACGGTGTGGACGAACTCCACATCGTCTACACCGAGTTCTTCTCGATGATGACGCAGACGCCGGTGCAGAACCGGATGCTGCCGCTCAGCCTCAAGGAGACCGCGGAGGAGTCGGCGGAGGTCATCGAGACCAACATCAAGCGTGGTCCCGAGATCCGTCCGCTCTACGACTTCGAGCCGTCGGCGGAGGAAGTGCTCGACGCGCTGCTTCCGCGGTACGTCG
Organism: Nocardioidaceae bacterium; assembly: GCA_035557095.1. GTDB lineage: Bacteria > Actinomycetota > Actinomycetes > Propionibacteriales > Nocardioidaceae > JALZDI01. Next base: position 981 of record DATMEB010000030.1, read on the forward strand.
AGAGCCGCATCTACAACGCGCTGTTGCAGGCCGCCGCTTCCAAGCACGCCGCCACGCGGCGTGCGATGAAGGCGGCGACGGACAACGCCGAGGACCTCATCAAGTCGCTCACGCGGCTTGCCAACGCGGCCCGCCAGGCCGACATCACCCAGGAAATCAGCGAGATCGTCGGTGGCGCGAGTGCGCTGGCTGACGCTTCTGCGGGGAGTGACCGCTAACCATGACCGAAACTCTTGAGAAGGCCACGACGGCGGCGGGCCGCGTCGCACGTGTCATCGGCCCGGTCGTCGACGTGGAGTTCCCCGTCGACACGATGCCGGAGATCTACAACGCCCTGACTGTCGAGATCGCCGACCCGGCCGAGGCCGGCAAGAAGAAGACGCTCACCCTGGAGGTGGCACAGCACCTCGGCGAGGGTGTGGTGCGCGCCATCGCCATGGAGCCGACCGACGGTCTGATCCGTCAGGCCGAGGTCACCGACACAGGCGTCGGTCTCACCGTGCCCGTCGGCGACGTGACCAAGGGCCGGGTGTTCAACACCCTGGGCAGGATCCTCAACGAGCCGGAGGCCGAGTCCGAGGTCACCGAGCGCTGGCCGATCCACCGCAAGGCCCCGGCCTTCGACCAGCTCGAGTCCAAGACCGAGATGTTCGAGACGGGCCTGAAGGTCGTCGACCTGCTGACCCCGTACGTCAAGGGCGGCAAGATCGGCCTGTTCGGCGGCGCGGGCGTCGGCAAGACCGTGCTCATCCAGGAAATGATCATGCGTGTGGCGAAGCTGCACGAGGGTGTTTCCGTCTTCGCGGGTGTGGGCGAGCGTACGCGTGAGGGCAACGACCTCATCGACGAGATGGCCGAGTCGGGCGTCCTCCCGCAGACCGCGCTGGTCTTCGGGCAGATGGACGAGCCGCCGGGCACCCGGCTCCGGGTCGCGCTGGCCGGTCTGACCATGGCGGAGTACTTCCGCGATGTGCAGAAGCAGGACGTGCTGTTCTTCGTGGACAACATCTTCCGCTTCACCCAGGCCGGTTCCGAGGTCTCCACGCTGCTCGGCCGGATGCCCTCCGCGGTGGGCTACCAGCCGAACCTGGCGGACGAGATGGGTGTGCTCCAGGAGCGCATCACCTCGACCCGCGGCCACTCGATCACCTCGATGCAGGCGATCTACGTGCCCGCCGACGACTACACCGACCCGGCCCCGGCCACGACGTTCGCCCACCTGGACGCCACGACCGAGCTCTCCCGTGAGATCGCGTCGAAGGGTCTGTACCCGGCGATCGACCCGCTGGCCTCGACGTCCCGCATCCTCGACCCGCGCTACGTGGGCCAGGAGCACTACGACGTGGCGACCCGCGTGAAGTCCATCCTGCAGAAGAACAAGGAGCTGCAGGACATCATCGCGATCCTGGGTGTCGACGAGCTGTCCGAGGAGGACAAGATCGTCGTGCAGCGGGCGCGCCGCATCCAGCGGTTCCTCTCGCAGAACACCTACGTCGCCAAGCAGTTCACCGGCCTCGAGGGCTCGACGGTGCCGCTCAAGGACACCATCGAGGCGTTCACCAAGATCTGCGACGGCGACTACGACCACGTGGCCGAGCAGGCGTTCTTCATGTGCGGCGGGCTCGACGACGTCGACCGCAAGTGGGACGAGATCCAGAAGGGCCTCTGACCCTTCCGTCAGAGCAGGGCTGAAAGGCCGCGGCCAGGGTCGCCGTACCCCTCGGGGTGCGGCGACCGGCACCGGCAGAGAACGCAGAAGCGGAGGAACTCCCGTGGCTGACTTGCTGCACGTGGAGCTGGTCGCCGCCGACCGCACCGTCTGGTCGGGCGAGGCCACCATGGTCATCGCGCGCACCACCGAGGGTGACATCGGCGTGCTTCCCAACCATGCCCCCACCCTGTCGCTGATGGTGGACGGTGTCGTCGAGGTCAACACCGAGGAGGGCGAGGTCTGGGTCGCGGCGGTCGACGACGGGTTCCTCTCCGTCGCCGAGAACCGGGTCTCGGTCCTGTCCGAGCACGCCGAGATGTCGCACGAGATCAACCTGGAGAAGGCGCGCCAGGACCTCGAGCGTGCGCAGACCGCCGGTGAGCACGAGGAGGAGGCCGCCGAGGCGGTGCGTCGTGCGCAGGCCCGGATCCGTGCTGTAGAAAGAGCGAAGTAGTCCACTCTCGGCCGACCAGAGGAGGGGGCGGATGCCTGTCTGGGCCATCGTGCTCGATGCCGCTGGCCTGCTTGCCCTCGCCCTCATTCTGGTAGCCGTCTATCTGATCTTTCGCCGCCGTCTGCTCGCCCGCAACGGCGGCACTTTCGATCTCAGCGTCCGCGTCCGGTCCCACAGGCCCGGACGCGGTTGGGTGCTGGGGGTCGGGCGCTACGACGCCGACGCCCTCGAGTGGTTCCGGATCTTCTCGCTGTCGCTGCGACCGGCGCAGACCTACGAGCGTGCCGAGCTCGAGACCGGCAGGCGACGTACGCCGCAGGGCGCCGAGGAGTACGCGCTGTACGACGACGCGGTCGTGGTCGAGTGCCGTTACGGCGACCAGCCGGTCGAGCTCGCGATGACCGAGGACGCGCTCACCGGCCTGCTGGCCTGGCTCGAGGCCGCCCCGCCCGGTCGCGGCCTGATCAGCAGCTGACCTCTCCCTCCGCACCGAGGTTGCGCGGTTGGCCCACTCCTTCGCGTCGAGGTTGCGCGAGTGGCCCGTTCCTTCGCGCCGAGATTGCGCGAGTGGCCCGTTCCTTCGCGTCGAGGTTGCGCGAGTGGCCCGTTCCTTCGCGCCGAGATTGCGCGAGTGGCCGGTATGGCGGTGCCCGCGGAGCCCCTGTGGACGACGCGCTTCCTCGGGAGCGGCGGCCCGGCATCATCGCGCGATGGACATCTTCACCCGGGCACAGTGGCATGCCGGCGGTCGCAGCCGTCGGGGTCTCGAACAGGCCTTGGCCGACGGCTCGGCGCGGCGGGTGCTCCGTGGCGTGTACGCCTGGTGCGACGTACCCGATGTGCCGGAGAATCGAGCGCGAGCCATCCACCTGCTTCGACCGCAGCACACCGTCGTGGGACGGACGGTCGCCGCGTGGCTGTCCGGTGTCGACGTGCTCCCGCCTGGCCGCTCCATCGCCGAAGAGCCCGTGCATCTGATGGTCGACCTCGACACGACGCCGCCGCGGATATCCGGCTGCCGCGCCTCGCAGGCAGACCTGCCGGAGTCGGACCTGGTCGAGGAGTACGGCGTAGTCCGTACCGGTGACGCGCGCACGGCGCTCGACCTGGCCCGCTTCGCACCCCGAGCGCAGGCCGTGGCCTCCGTCGACGCCTTCCTCAACGACGATCGAGTCACGCTCGCCGATCTCTGGGCCCGAACCAGACCGCTCACGAAGGTCCGCAACTGCCGGCGGCTGCGGGCCAACCTCGCGGTCGCTGACGCCGGTGCCCAGTCCTACGCCGAGAGCGTGCAGCGCGTGCTCTACGTCGACGCGGGCATGCCCCGACCGACGACGCAGATCCCGGTCTACACCTTGGCGGGTGAGCTGCTCGGCTTCCTCGACATGGGCTGGCTGCGCTACCGGCTCGGATCGGAGTACGACGGCGAGGAGCATCACGACTCCGACGCGGACCGCGTCGCCGACACGCTGCGTCGCGACCGCATCACCGGCGAGGGCGGCTGGAGCGTGGACGTCGTTCGCAAGCAGGAGCTGTGGGGACGTCCGGCCGCACTGGTCGCCAGGACGTCTGAGCTGCTGCTTGCCCGCGGATGGACGCCGCCCAACTCGCTCGTCCTCGATCAGATCGCACAGGCGGCACGCTACGAGGCCACGACCGGTCGGCGCTGGCAGTGGCTGCCCCTGGAGCGCCTGCTGGCTGCGTGAGCCAGTGGCGCAATGTGGGCGCGAGGGTGTGGGCCAGTGGCGCAATGTGGGTGCGAGGGTGTGGGCCGCTGGCGCAATGTGGGCGCGAGGGTTGGGCCAGTGGCGCAATGTGGGCGCGAGGGGAGGTCAGCCGACGTGGTCGCCGCCGGGCCGCCAGAGGACGTCGCCGCGTTCGAGGTTGGCGTGCCGGGCGAGGATGAACAACAGGTCGCTGAGCCGGTTGAGGTACTTGATCGCCAGCATGTTCATGGCCTCGCCGTGTTCGCCGTACGCCGCCCAGGCCGACCTCTCGGCGCGGCGCGCGGTCGTGCAGGCCACGTGCAGCAGGGCCGCACCGGGCGTACCGCCGGGCAGGATGAACGACCGGAGCTTCTCCAGCTGCTCGTTGTACTCGTCGCACCAGCCCTCGAGCCGGTCGATGTACTCCTGGGTCACCCTCAGCGGCGGGAACTCCGGGTCGTCGACCACCGGCGTCGCGAAGTCCGCCCCGACGTCGAACATGTCGTTCTGCACCTGCGTCAGCACGCGTACGACGCGGTCGTCGAGGCCACCGGTCGCCACGGCCACACCGAGGTGGGCGTTGGCTTCGTTGACGTCGCCGTAGGCCATGACCCTGCCGTCGGTCTTGTGCGTCTTGCTCATGTCGCCGAGCCGGGTGCTGCCGTCGTCGCCGGTGCGCGTGTAGATGCGGGTGAGGTGGACTGCCATGCCCTCACCCTAGAGCCCGCGGCGAGCCGCGACACGCCGACGCCCGACCCCCTGGAGGGATACCCGTCACCAGGGGTGACTACGGTGATCCCGCGTACTTCGCGGGCCGGTGCCCCCACGCCGGCGCCAGGTGCGACGGAACCAGCCAGCCCGTCGCGCCGTCTGAACCAGGGAGGGGCGGATTCGGGGCCGCCCCACACCGACGGGGAGTTTCGGCATGCACGGCGCCACGGAGCACGACCCACTCGCACTGAGCGGACGTCTCGATGCGAGCAATGTGGGCGAGGCGCGCGCCTCGCTCAACCAGTACATCGAGACCACCGCCGACGACGTCGTGGTCGACCTCTCGCGGGTCGACCTCATAGACGTCACCGGCCTGGGCATGCTCGCGGGCGCGCATCGGCGGCTCGAGCGGGTGGGCCGCCAGCTGATCCTGCGCGGCTGCGCCGACCACGTCCGCCGGGTGCTCGCGGTCACCAGACTGGCGCGGGTGATGCACGTCGAGCGCGTGCCGCGGCAGGTGTCTGTCTGACGGCGTGAAACGCCTCACGACGTGGTTACCCGCGCGTCATTTCGCCGTACGCTCCCACCATGCGCGACAAGCCCTGGGTCATGCGAACGTACGCCGGCCACAGCTCCGCCGGCGAGTCCAACGCGCTGTACCGGCGTAACCTCGCCAAGGGCCAGACCGGGCTATCCGTGGCCTTCGACCTGCCTACCCAGACCGGTTACGACCCCGACTCCGAGCTCGCCCGCGGCGAGGTCGGCAAGGTCGGCGTGCCGATCCCGCACATCGGCGAGATGCGACGGCTGTTCGAGGACATCCCGCTCGCCCAGATGAACACCTCGATGACCATCAACGCCACCGCGATGTGGCTCCTGGCGATGTACCAGGTGGTGGCCGAGGAGCAGGGTGCGTCGCTGGACGAGCTCGCCGGCACGACCCAGAACGACATCATCAAGGAGTATCTCTCCCGCGGGACGTACGTGTTCCCGCCGGAGCACTCGCTGCGGCTGACCAGCGACCTGATCACCTACACCGTCAACCACATCCCGAAGTGGAACCCGATCAACATCTGCAGCTACCACCTGCAGGAGGCCGGGGCCACGCCCAAGCAGGAGCTCGCGTTCGCGCTCTGCACGGCGATCACCGTCCTCGACGCGGTCCGCGACTCCGGCCAGGTCGAGCCCGAGGACTTCGAGAAGGTCGTCGGCCGGATCTCGTTCTTCGTCAACGCGGGGGTCCGCTTCGTCGAGGAGCTGTGCAAGATGCGGGCGTTCGTTGCGCTGTGGGACCAGATCACCCGCGAGCGTTACGGCGTGACCGACGAGAAGATGCGCCGGTTCCGGTTCGGCGTACAGGTCAACTCGCTCGGGCTGACCGAGTCGCAGCCGGAGAACAACGTGCAGCGGATCGTCCTCGAGATGCTCGGCGTGACCCTGTCCAAGGACGCCCGGGCGCGTGCGGTGCAGCTGCCGGCCTGGAACGAGGCGCTGGGGCTGCCGCGGCCGTGGGACCAGCAGTGGTCGCTGCGGCTGCAGCAGGTGCTGGCGTTCGAGTCCGACCTGCTGGAGTACGACGACCTGTTCGAGGGGTCGCGGGTCGTCGAGGCCAAGGTCGCCGAGCTGGTCGAGGGCGCGCTCGACGAGATGGATCGCGTGCAGGCGATGGGCGGCGCGGTCGCCGCGGTGGAGTCTGGGTACATGAAGCAGGCACTGGTCGCCTCGCACACCGCCCGGCGGGCCCGGATCGAGTCGGGCGACGACAAGGTCGTGGGCGTCAACTGCTACCTGGAGACCGAGGAGTCGCCGCTGACCGCCGACCTGGACACCGCGATCCAGGCCGCCGACCCGGAGGCGGAGGCCTCGGCGGTCTCCGCGGTGCAGGGCTGGCGTGCCTCGCGCGACGTCGAGGCGGTCGACACCGCGCTGGAGCGGCTGCGCGCCGACGCCAAGTCGAACGTCAACCTGATGGAGGCCACCCGCGAGGCCGCCCGCGCGGGGGTGACGACGGGGGAGTGGGCCGGTGCGCTGCGGGAGGTGTTCGGGGAGTTCCGCGCGCCGACAGGCGTCGGCGGTGCCGTCGGCGTCGCCGAAGCCGGCGCCGAGCTCGCCGCAGTACGGGATGCCGTCCGCAGCACCGGCGACGCGCTGGGGTCGCGGCTGCGACTGCTCGTCGGCAAGCCGGGGCTGGACGGGCACTCCAACGGGGCCGAGCAGGTCGCGGTGCGTGCCCGCGACGCCGGGTTCGAGGTCATCTACCAGGGCATCCGCCTCACTCCGAACCAGATCGTGTCCGCTGCGGTCGCCGAGGACGTGCACTGCATCGGCATCTCGATCCTGTCCGGATCACACATGGAGCTGGTCCCCGACGTGCTGCGCGGACTGCGTGCTGAGGGGCTCGCCGACGTCCCCGTCGTGGTCGGCGGCATCATTCCGGCAGCCGACGCCGCTAGACTGCGCGATCTCGGGGTGGCCGCGGTGTTCACCCCCAAGGACTTCGGCCTGACCGAGATCATGTGGCGGGTCCTGAACGAGGTACGCCGCGCGAATGGCCTGGAGGAGCTCGACTCTTGACCGACCTGCAGTGCCCTGCGGGGTTCGTGTTCACCGTTCCGGCGATGCCGGAGCGGGCACGCGCCTTGGCGGAGTCGCTGCGGGAGCGGAGGGTCGCGGTCGTGTACGCCGGAGACCTCCCGTCGCTGACCCGGACCGCCGATGTGGTCGCCGAGGAGCTCGCGGTGCCCACGCGTGAGAGCACCGGGCTGCGGGAGAGCGCAACTCCCACCGAGGTGTACGCCGCCACCGGGACGGTCCCGGAGGTCGCCACCGCCGCCGACAAGGAGACCGAGACTGCGATGAAGGTCGGGGCGGCGCTGTCGGAGATCGCCGACCAGCACCGCGGCGAGACCGTCGTGGTCGTGGCGACCCCCCGCATACTCGCGCTCACGCTGCCCCGGCTGGCCGGCAACCCGGCGCTGCCGCTGGCCAAGGGCCGGCCGCTCGTGGCCGGTGGAACCGTCGAGATGCGCGTCGACGACGACGGCTGGGCTCTCGACGCGTGGATGGGCCACACCGAGGAGTCCTGACCGCGCCGCGCTGCGGCACGGGGCCGGTCGCTGCGCCGAGCCCGCCGGGCGGTGACGACCCCTGCGCCGACACGGCAGACTGGGCCCATGCGCGCGATCGTCGTGGGTGCAGGGGTGATCGGCCTGAGCTGCGCGGTGCGGCTGGCCGAGTCGGGGCATCAGGTCGACGTGGTGGCACGAGACCTGCCGCTGGAGACCACGTCGTCGGTCGCGGCGGCCCTGTGGTACCCCTACCTGGCCTACCCGTTCGAGCGGGTGAGCGGCTGGGCGCAGACGACGTACGCCGAGCTGGCGCGGATCGCCGAGACCCACCCCAAGGCCGGCGTGACCTCGGTCGTGGGAACCGAGGTGTTCCGGGAGAGCACGGCCGACCCATGGTGGAGTCACGCCGTACCCCGGCTGGACCGGGTCGCCCCCGCGGGCGGTGGGCTGCCCGACGGCTACCGCGACGGTTGGAGCTTCACCGCGCCGGTGGTGGAGATGCCGGTCTACCTGGCGTGGCTGCAGCAGCGCCTCGAGGCCCTGGGCGGGACGCTCACGAGGCTGGCGCTCGGCGCGCTGCCCGACGGCGAATCCGGCGCCGTGGTCGTCAACGCCAGCGGCCTGGCCGGCCGCTCGCTGGCCGACGACGGCTCCCTGACGCCGGTGCGCGGCCAGGTGGTGTACGTCGAGCAGTTCGGGCTCGACCGGTGGTGGCTGAGCGCGGACGGGCCGACGTACGTCGTGCCCCGATCGCAGGACGTGGTCGTCGGCGGCACCGACGACCAGGGGTCGTGGGACCGCAGCCCCGACCCGGAGGTCGCCCGGCGGATCCTCGAGCGCGGGGCGCGGCTGGTGCCCGGCCTGGCCGACGCGCGCGTCGTCGGGCACCGGGTCGGGCTGCGGCCGGCGAGGCCGTCGGTGCGGCTGGAGGAGGAGCGGCACGCCGGGGGCGCGCGGGTCATCCACTGCTATGGCCACGGCGGCGCCGGTGTGACTCTGTCGTGGGGGTGCGCCGACGAGGTCCTCGCCCTGTTCGAGGGTCGCTCCTGAGTCCTGCCTGCCTTCCGCGCCGAGATCGCGGCAGGGCCAGGGGAACAATCTCTGCCCGGCGACCGTTGTGCCTCCGCGTGGCGCGACCGTTCGATGGGCGCGCCGACGAGAGGAGCACCGCGTGGCCGTCGCCGTCCAGGACACCTCCGCAGACCAGATCATCGAGCTCGACCGCCAGACCGACGTCCTCGTGGAGCAGGGCTATGCCGCGCTCGCCGGCGTCACCGAGAAGGAGTTCCGCGCGCTCGTCGAGGCGCTGGAGCACGTCGTCCCCGCCGAGCCGTTCGTGCTCGTGGTCAGTGGCCACCTCGTGCCGCTCGACCGGCTGATCGAACGGACCGCGCTCAACGGCAAGCCTGGTTTCACGTCCATGCAGGAGGCCGACGTCCGGGCCTTCCGGCCGACCGCCGACCTCGACCTGCCCGACTCACCCGTCTACCTCATCGCCGACGTCGACACCGGACGGGAGACGCTGAACGTCCGACCCGACGACGCGCTCCCGCACATCCACGAGGCGGGCCGGACCCCGCTGACCCTCGACGAGGGTCTCGCCGTCGCGGCGCAGCACCCGCAGTGGCTGCGCGAGCGCAACTGCTTCGAGATGCTCGGCTCACGCGCCGGTGACAAGCGCGTGACCGGGATCTGGGTCAGCAAGGGCGCGCCGCGCCTCGGCTGGTGCTGGGGCGGCAACCCGCACACCTGGCTCGGGATGGCGACCGCGGCCCGCCGGATCGCCTGAGCCGGACCGGTCCCTCAGAACTGCGCGCGGCCGACGCAGCGCTGCCCGCCTCCGAGGCGCACCGCGCGTACCCGGAACCGGTCACGTCCGGCCCGGTAGGGCTCGACGTCGCGGACCGTGAACGAGCCGCTGCGACCGCGGGTGCGGTAGACGCCGTCCTCGAACCGGCGGCCGTTGTGGAACATCTTGACGCGGTAGCGCTGTCCGCTCCGGTTCACGTCGACCTCGAACTCCACCTCGATGCCGCGGTTCTCCGGTGAGAGCTTCAGGTCGTAGCGCCCGAAGCTGCTGCACGGACCGGTGCGCTCGACGTCGCCGTCGTTGGCGAGCGCCGTCGCCGGCGTCAGCAGACCCGCCGCGGCGAGCGTGGCGACCGACGTGGCGACGGACGTGGTGAAGAGCGTGCGTGTCATGGGTTTGCCCCCTTGGTGAAACTGGCGAGCCGGCGAGAGATGCGACGGACCGCCACCGACTGCGTCGGACATGGCGGACCGTCGTACAAGCGTCCGGGCCAGTTTCGGTGCATGTCGTGAAATGCGCGTGAAACGGGCGTTCCGCGCCGCCTAGGATCCTGGGACTGTGAGCGCAATCGACGTACGACCCATGAAGCACCCCGACATCGACGGTGTCGCCGCGGTGGTCGAGGCGGCCGGCCAGGACGCCGACCGGCGGGCCGGCCGTGCTGCGGAGGAACGGACGCCGGAGCAGCGGCAGGCCTTCCGTCGCGGGATGCAGCGTTTCGTCGACCGTGACCCCGACGGCGCCTGGGTCGCGGTCGACGGCGGCACGGTCGTCGGGATGGCCGAGGCCATCCGCCGCGACGCGTTCTGGGGCCTGAGCATGCTGTTCGTCCACCCCGCTCAGCAGAGCAAGGGTCTGGGCCGGCGGCTGCTCGACGCGAGCATGGCGTACGCCGACGGCGCTGACGTGCGGATGATCCTCACCTCCCCGGACCCGCGTGCGCTGCGCCGCTACTCAGGGGCCGGGCTGGCGATCCACCCGGCGGTCGAGGCCGAGGGCGTCGTCGACCGGACACAGATCCCGACCGGGCTGCCCGGCCGCAGCGGTGACACGTCCGACCTCGACCTCGTGGCCGAGGTCGACACCGGGCTGCGGGGGTCACGCGCCGAGGACGTGGGGTTCCTCGTCGACGACAGCGCCGGCCTGGAGGTGGTCGACCACGCCGGCGGTCGGGGCTACGCCGTCCATCGCCGCAACCGCCTCACCATGCTGGGCGCCACCGACGACGCCACGGCCGCCCTGCTGCTCTGGCGGGTGCTCGCGCAGACGGAGGGCAAGGCAGAGATCTGGGGGATGACCGCCGGGCAGGACTGGGCGGTCAAGGTCGCACTGGCCGCACGGATGAGGGTGACCGGGGCAGGCCCGCTGTTCGTCGACGGCCGGGAGCGGCCGCCCGGACCGTGGCTGCCGTCAGGCTGGTACTTCTAGCTCGTCAGTGCCCGGCCCAGTGCCCCGACACTAGAACAGCCGGTTGCTGGGGTCGTCGATCCCGCGCAGCGCGTCGTAGTCGACGACCACGCACCGGATGCCACGGTCGCCGGCCAGCACGCGCGCCTGCGGCCTGATCTCCTGGGCCGCGAACAGCCCGTGGACCGGGGCCAGCAGCGGGTCGCGGTTGAGCAGGTCGAGGTAGCGCGTCAGCTGCTCAACCCCGTCGATCTCGCCGCGTCGCTTGACCTCTACCGCGACCGACCCGCCCTCGGCGTCGCGGCAGAGCAGGTCGACCGGTCCGATCGCGGTGGGGTACTCCCGGCGTACGAGCGAGAAGCCGTCGCCGAGCGAGCCCGGATGCTCCGCGAGCAGCTCCTGCAGGTGCCGCTCGACGCCGTCCTTCTGCAGGCCGGGGTCGGCGCCGAGCTCGAACGACGAGTCCTCGACGACGTCCTCGATCAGGATGCGCAGCGTGTCGCCGTCCTTGCCGGTGACGGTCCACTCCTGCGCACCGGACTCGGCGCGGTCCTCCTGCAGCGTGCAGGGCGGGGACATCCAGTTCAGCGGCTTGTACGCGCGGTCGTCGGCGTGGATGGAGACCGAGCCGTCGGCCTTGACCAGGATCAGGCGCAGCGCCATCGGCAGGTGCGCGGTCAGCCGACCGGCGTAGTCGACCTGGCAGCGGGCAATCACGAGACGCACGAGCACGGAGGCTACCGTCTCGGGTACGGGTGAGGTGTCTCACGGCGTCGTCACCGCGAGCCGTGTCAAACTGCGCCCAGCCAGTACCGTCCACCTTCGCCTGCGTACGCCGGCGAGCAACGAGGAGCCACGCTGCACATGGGCCGCGAATTCACCACCGTCGGAGTCGTCGGGCTCGGCACGATGGGTGCCGGGATCGCCGAGGTCTTCGCCCGCAACGGAATCTCGGTCGTCGGGGTCGAGAAAAACGACCACGCTCTCGAACGCGGTCGCCAGCACATCGAGCACTCCACCAACCGGGCGGTGAAGCGGTCCAAGCTGACCGAGGAGGACCAGCAGGCGCTGTTCGACCGGATCGCGTTCACGACGTCGCTGGCCGACGTGAAGGACTGCGACCTAGTGGTCGAGGCGGTCGTGGAGCACCTCGACGTCAAGCGGGAGATCTTCCAGACCCTCGACGGCATCGTCGGTGCCGATGCCGTACTCGCCACGAACACCTCCTCGCTCTCGGTGACCGAGATCTCCGCGGCCACCCAGCACCCCGGCAGGGTCGTGGGCATGCACTTCTTCAACCCCGCCCCGGTGCAGCAGTTCGTCGAGGTGGTTCGCACCGTCGTCACCGAGGACGAGGTCGTCACCGACGTGCTGGCGCTGGCCAGCCGGCTCGGCAAGGACCCCGTCACCTGCGGCGACAAGGCCGGGTTCATCGCCAACGCGCTGCTGTTCGGCTACCTCAACCACGCGGCTGCGATGTTCGAGGGCAGTTACGCCACCCGCGAGGACATCGACGCGGCCATGCGCTACGGCTGCGGTTATCCGATGGGTCCGCTGGCCCTGCTGGACCTGATCGGGCTGGACACGGCGTACGAGATCCTCGACACGATGTACCGCCAAGGCCGCAACCGCCTGCACGCGCCGACGCCGGTGCTCAAGCAGATGGTCACCGCGGGGCTGCTCGGCCGCAAGACCGGCCGGGGCTTCTACACCTACGAGGAGGCGGACTCCCCGAACGTCGTCGCCGACGCGCTCACGCCGGGTGCGGACGACGCTCCGACGCTCCGACGCGAGATCGAGACGGTCGGCGTCGTGGGCACCGGCACGATGGCCACCGGGATCGTCCAGGTGTTCGCCCGCGCCGGCGTCGACGTCGTGTACGTCGGCCGCAGCCAGGGCAAGGTCGACAAGGTCAAGGAGACGGTCGGGCGTTCCCTGGAGAAGGCCGTGCAGCGCGGCAAGCTCGACGAGGAGGGGCGTGACGCCGCGCTGGCCTGCCTGACCGGGTCCACCTCGCTGGAGGACCTCGCCCAGGTCGGGCTGGTGGTCGAGGCGATCTCGGAGGAGCTGCCGGTCAAGCGCGCGCTGTTCGAGAACCTCGACGAGATCTGCAAGCCCGGGGCCATCCTGGCCACCACCACGTCGTCGCTTCCGGTGATCGAGTGCGCCGCGGTGACGAACCGTCCGGGTGACGTCGTCGGCATGCACTTCTTCAACCCCGCCCCCGCGATGAAGCTGGTCGAGGTGGTCAGCACCGTGTCGACCTCCGACGAGGTCGCCGAGACCGTCCGCGCCCTGTGCGCCCGGATCGGCAAGGCGCCGGTCTCGTGCGCCGACCGCGCGGGGTTCGTCGTCAACGCCCTGCTGTTCCCGTATCTCAACGACGCGGTCAAGATGCTCGAGGCGCACTACGCCACCGCCGACGACATCGACACCGCGATGAAGAAGGGCTGCGCGCTGCCGATGGGCCCGTTCGAGCTCCTCGACGTCGTCGGCAACGACGTGTCGCTGGCGATCGAGCGGGAGCTGTACCTCGAGTTCCGCGAGCCCGGCTACGCCCCGGCGCCACTGCTGGAGCACCTGGTGACCGCGGGCTATCTCGGCCGCAAGACCGGACGGGGCTTCCGGGACTACTCCGCGCGCTGACGCTCCCGCGCTCCGTCCCCGGAGACGGAAGGACCCGCTGACGCCGCCGCGTCCACGCACCGACGCGCCGGCGCCAGCGGGGGTCTGCAAGCCGCTGGCGGCAGAACTGCACCGCCTGGAGTCCTAGATCCGCTGCGCGCCGGCCTTCGCGACGAACCAGACGTCACCCAGACGTCACTGTGACGCGAAGGAGCTTGCAGGGAGCTTGGCGCGGGGGTTCGCGATCGCCACGGGCGGGCCCGCCAGGGTCCGCCGGCGGGACAGGCCGAGGGCTAAGGGCGAAGGGGTGGCTCGCGGTGCCTGGACTCTCGGCGCGGGCAATGTAACCACTCTCATCCACCGTGGGGCAATGATCTCGGGCAATCCGTTCGGATGGGGCAAAACCCGCGGCCCACGTCGGGGCGGAGACCCAGCCGACTAGGCTTCCAGGCGATGCCTGTGATCCGAGCCAACTCCGTGCTGCCCGCCCGTCGGGAGCCGTTGCAGCTCAGGACGGCCGACGGTCTCACCCTGGTCGGCGAGCTCGCGCTGCCCGAGAAGAGCGAGCCGGTCGCGACGCTCGTCTGCCTGCATCCGCTGCCCACGCACGGCGGGATGATGGACAGCCACGTCATCCGCAAGGCCGCCTACCGGCTGCCGGCGTTGGCCGACATCGCGGTCCTCCGCTTCAACACCCGCGGCACCGAGAGCGTGCAGGGCGTGAGCGAGGGTGCGTTCGACAACGCGCAGGGCGAACACTTCGACGTGGCGGCGGCGATCGAGTACGCCGACTTCGCCGAGCTGCCGGACATCTGGCTCCTGGGTTGGTCGTTCGGCACCGACCTCGCGCTGATGCACGGCTGCGACCCGTCGGTCACCGGCGCGGTGCTGCTGTCACCTCCGCTGCGGTTCGCGACCGACGACGACCTCGACGTGTGGGCGGCGTCCGGCAAGCCGCTGGTCGCGCTGGTGCCAGAGCACGACGACTACCTCCAGCCGCCGGAGGCGAGGAAGCGGTTCGCGCGCGTTCCCCAGGCCGAGGTGATCGGTGTCGACGGCGCCAAGCACCTCTGGGTCGGCGACGCGGAGACCGTTCTCGACCTGGTGGTGTCCACGGTGGCGCCCGCGCGTGCACCGCTGCCGCGTGAGTGGGACGGCCCGATGGAGTCCGCCGACTCCTCGGCGTACGCCGACCGCACGGTGGCCGCGTTCGCCGATGTGCCGGTTGCGGGCCCGGAGGACACATGAGCGAGCTCGCGTACGCCGAGCTGGGGGAGGGCACGCCCGTCGTGCTGCTGCACGCCTTTCCGCTGTCGCGGCGGATGTGGCAGTTCCAGTACGACGGCCTGACCACGCAGATGCGTTTGGTCACGCCCGACCTCCCCGGGTTCGGGCAGTCCTCGATGTCCGCCGACGCGCCCGACCTCGGCGTGATGGCCGACGGCGTGCTCCACCTGCTCGACCGGCTGGAGCTGGACGACGTCGTACTCGGGGGCCTGTCCATGGGTGGCTACGTCGTGATGGAGATCCTGCGGCGCCGCCCCGACCGCGTTCGCGCGCTGGTCCTCGCCGACACCAGGGCCTCGGTCGACGCCGACGCGGCAGCGGCCAACCGCCGACGGATGGCCGACGTGCTCGAGGACGGCCGCAACTCGCGCGTGCTCGTGCACGACGTGCTCCCGACCGTGGTCGGTGACACCACCCGCGAGGAGCACCCGGAGACGGTCACGTGGCTGCGCGAGCTCGTCGAGGAGACCGACCCGCTCGGAGCGGCGTGGGCCCAGCGCGCGATGGCGGCCCGTCGCGACTCGTTCGAAGCACTGCGCGCGGTTCGCGTACCCACCCTGGTGGTGGTCGGCGACGAGGACGCGCTGACGCCACGCTCTGACGCCGAGGCGATGGCCGACGCGGTGTCCGGCGCCGAGCTCGCCGTGCTCGAGCGCGCCGGCCACCTCAGCGCGGTGGAGGCGCCCGACCACTTCAACGACGTCGTCTGCGAGTTCGTGCTCAGGCTGGGGTGACGGCGTGAACGACGGACAGCCCGGCCGGAGCCGGGCTGTCCGCAACACCTGCGTCACCCTAATCGGGTGAGGCGGTTTGGGCCGTTGGGGCGGGTTGCCGTTTTCGGCCGGACTCAGGTGGTGACCTCTTTGCCGTGCGCGACGAGCGCGTAGATGACCAGGACGTCGAGCGCGATGATCAGCATCGCCCACAGCGGGAACGCCGCCAGGAAGGCGATGTTCACCAGTGCACTGATGACGGCCAGCACGACACCGGTGGCCCGGGCCCACGCCTGCCCGGCGAGGATGCCGGCGCCGGCGGCGATGGCGAGCACTCCGATGACGAGGTGCACGAAGCCCCAGGTGGTGTAGTCGACGGTGACCACGAGGTCCTGGCTGGGTACGAGCCAGTACGAGTCGTTGAACAGGCCGACCAGGCCGGCCATGGCGTGGAAGGTACCGGCGACGATCATCATCAGTCCGCCGAATACGACCATCCCGACCCAGCCGGACGGCTGGGCGATATCCCGATGTACTTGTGCCATGTGCGGCTCCTCTTTCGGGCCCCGTGACGGGGCAGGACAGGGTTCTGGGTCCCTCGTGTCTCCATGGTCGTCCTGCCGTGCGGACCGCGCCTCACCCGCGTCAGGTGACCTTGGCGAGGTCACCCGCCCGGTATGAGGACGAGCGCCCCCGAACGCCCGAGAATGTCGTCCAGGGCCTAGCGAGAGATCGGGCGAAGGCCGGGGGAGGGAGCGTGCGATGGCCACGACCGAGGCATCCGTGCCCGGGCCGGTCACCTCCGGGCGAGCAGGCGCGCGCGACGGCGCCGAGGAGCGCCGGCTCGCCGGCAAGGCCGCTCGCTCGGCGACGCCCCGGAGCGCGCACGCGGAGTACACACCGAGGGTGAGCCGTCCGGATCCCGTCGACGTGCTGCAGGAGCAGGGCGCGTTGCGTGAGCCCGGGCTGCTGCCGATCCGGTACGGGCGGATGCTGGCCACGCCGTTCGCGTTCTTCCGTGGTGCGGCGGCGATCATGGCCGCCGACCTGGCGGCGTGCCCGACCTCGGGGTTCGAGACCCAGATCTGCGGTGACGCGCACCTCGCCAACTTCGGCCTGTACGGCTCCCCCGAGCGGCATCTGGTCTTCGACGTCAACGACTTCGACGACACCACGACCGGTCCGTGGGAGTGGGACGTCAAGCGGTTGGCGACGAGTGTCGAGATCGCGGGCCAGGGCAACGGGCACGCGGCGGCACAGCGACGAGACAGCGTGCTCGCGACCGTGCGCAGCTACCGCGAGTCGATGCACGCCTTCGCCGCGATGCGCCACCTCGACCTCTGGTACCAGCGCACCGACCTCGATGACCCGAGCACGCTCGCCGGCTACCACCTGGACGCAACGGCCCGGGCGCGGGCCGCTCGCGCCGTGTCCAAGGCCCGCACCCGGCAGAGCGACCGGTCAGTGGCCAAGCTGACCGAGATCCGCGACGGCGAACGGCGCATCGTGGCCGCGCCGCCGCTGCTCGAGCCCATCAGGCGGCTGCTGCCCGAGACGGGCGCGGCAGAGGTCGAGCAGCGCGTGTACGGGATCTACCGCGACTACCTGCACAGCCTCCCGCCGGACCGGCGCCGCCTGCTGGAGCAGTACCGCTACGTCGACGTGGCCCGCCGGGTCGGCGGTGTGGGCAGTGTCGGCACGCGCTGCTGGGTGGTGCTGCTGGTCGGCCGGGACGACCGCGACCTGCTCTTCCTGCAGGTGAAGGAGGCGCCGCCTTCCGCGGTCGCTGAGCACGCCGGGGACCGCCGGCACCCGAACCAGGGCGAGCGCGTCGTCCTCGGCCAGCAGCTCATGCAGTCGGTGACCGACATCCTGCTGGGCTGGCATCGCAGCGAGGGGCTCGACGGGGTCGGCCGCGACTTCTACGTCCGCCAGCTCGCGGACTGGAAGGGCGGAGTCGAGGTCGAGTCGCTGCGACCGGACTGGCTGCTGCGCTACGGCGAGCTCTGCGCGTGGACGCTCGCGCGCGGGCACGCACGCTCGGGTGACCGGATCGCGATCGCCGGCTATCTCGGTGCCGGGGACACGTTCGACCGCGCGGTGGCCACGTTCGCCAGCGCCTACGCCGAACAGAACGCAAGCGACTACAGCCGGCTCGTCGACGCCGTCGCGGCCGGTCGCATCAGTGCCGAAACGAGAAGGTGAACTCCATGGAACCGTCGATGGCTACGACCGCCGGCGACCGCCAGCGCCGCGGCGTCCGGCTGGCAGCGGCCGACTGGCTCGCGCAGGCGCACCCCGCGGGGCTGATGCACGGCGCGGTGGTGATGGGAGCCGTCCTCGCCCTGGTCAGCGACCACGAGGAGCCGATGATCTCGGTGACCGGTACGGCCGCCACCATCCTGGTCGTCTACTGGCTCACGCACGCCTACGCCGATGCGCTGAGCCGTGGCATCACCGGAGACCGGCGTCATCTGACCAAGCGGCTGGTTCGGTCGGCACGGCACGAGACCGCCGTGCTCCTGGGCGGCCTGCCGGCCCTACTGACGTTCGCGCTGTTCATGGGCTTCGGCGCGAGCTTCGTCGACGCCATCGACGCGGCGCTGTGGCTCACCCTGCTCATGCTCACGGGGGCCGGCTACCTCGCCGCGCACCTGGCAGGCATCACCCGGTGGCGGCTGGTCGGAGAGACCGCGTTCGCATTCTTTGTCGGCGGACTCATGGTGACGCTCAACTCGCTCCTGCACTGACGGCGGGTGCGCGCGGCTGAAGCCGCCGGGCTCTCAGCAGCGGGTCGTGCGGGTCAGCGGCGGTTGTCGCGGGACGGGACGGCGCCCATCGCCTGGGTCGACTCGGGGTCGTCGTTGCGGCTGGGCCGGCTCGGCCGGTCGTTGTTCTGCCGCTGAGGCGCCTCCTGCGCGGGCTGGGCGGCGTCCTCCTGCAGGCCCGCGAAGCCGGCCACGACGTCCCGCAGGGCCGCGAGCTGGGCGACGATGCCGTCGCGCCGGCGCTGCAGCGCCTCGAGCTGCTGGCGGGTCGACTCGATCGAGCGCTCGGCGTCGGCCTGACCGTGCGCGGTGATCTGCTCGGCCTGCCGGCGGGCGCCGGTGACGAGCTGCTCGGCCTCGCGGCGCGCCCTGGACAGCGCGCGCTCCGCCTGGGCCGTTGCGTCCTCGCGCACCCGCGTCGCCTGCGCGGCGGCCTGGGAGACGCGCTCCTCGGCGGCAGCCGCCCGCTCCTCGGCGTCGCTGATGAGACGCTCGGTCTCGTCGATGGCCAGGGTGTGCCGCTCGGCGGCCTCCTTGGTCAGCCGCTCCTTCTCCACCGCCAGGGTCCGGCGGGCCTCCTGCACCTCGCGGTCGGCCGCGGCCTTGGCCTGCTCCGCCTCGCGGCGGGCGGTCGTACGCAGCCCGTTGGCCTCCTGCTGGGCGGCCAGCCGGATCTGCTCGGCCTCGCGCCGAGCCGAGGCGAGGAAGTCGGCCGCCTCCGCCTGGGCGTTCTTGCGTGCGACCTCGGCGTCGCTGGTGGCGTGCTCGCGGATCTCCTCGATCTCCTTGAGCGCCACCGAGCGGATGTCGTCGGCCTCCGTCGCCGCGTCGGCCCGCAGGGCGGCGGCGTCCCGCTCAGCCTGCTGGCGCAGCTGGATCGCCTCGTTGCGGGCGTGTGAGGTGACCTCCGCGGCCTGCTCCTCGGCGAGTGCGAGCAGCTGGGACGCCCGGCCGCCGAGGCCGGAGTACGTCGGCTCCGAGGCCTCGGAGAGCCGGTCACGCGTGCTCGCGAGCTCGGCCTCGAGGTCGGTGACCCGCTGGCGCTCCTTCTTCAGCGCGGCGGCGGCCTCCTGCCGACCGGACTCGTTGGCCGAGACGAACTTGTCGACGGCGGCCTTGTCGTAGCCTCCGCGCCGGGTTACCGGGAAGTACGCGGATTCGCCGTCGGTCGATTCGGTGTCGTCGAAGATTGACAGTCCACGGTAGTCACTCATGTCGCGCGCTTCACCTCGCTGAATCGACCGGTCAGGCCTTGCCCCAGCCTAGAGGCCCTGGCCAACCTATGCTCCCCGGAACCGATTGATGGCCTCGAGATGTTTCGCCCTCTTCGCCTCGTCGCGGACGCCGAGCCCCTCCTCCGGTGAAAGGCAGAGTACCCCGACCTTGCCCTGGTGCAGGTTGCGGTGCACCTCGTAGGCGGCCTGACCCGTCTGGTCGAGCGGGTACGCCCTGGACAGCGTCGGGTGGACCTGGCCCTTGTCGATGAGCCGGTTGGCCTCCCACGCCTCGCGGTAGTTGGCGAAGTGCGAGCCGACGATCCGCTTGAGGTTCATCCACAGGTAGCGGTGGTCGTACTCCAGCATGTAGCCACTCGTGGCCGCGCAGCTGACGATGGTGCCGCCCTTGCGGGCGACGTAGGTGCTCGCCCCGAAGGTCTCCCGGCCAGGGTGCTCGAACACGATGTCGGGGTCGTCGCCGCCGGTGAGCTCGCGGATCTGCTTGCCGAACCGCTTCCACTCCCGCTGGTCCTGGGTGTGCTCGTCCTTCCAGAACCGGTAGTCCTCGGCCTTGCGATCGATGACCAGCTCGGCGCCCATCCGGCGGCACTGCTCCGCCTTCTCGTCCGAGCTCACCACGCACACCGGGGTGGCGCCGCCGTTGAGCGCGAACTGGGTGGCGTACGAGCCCAGCCCGCCCGAGGCGCCCCAGATCAGGACGGTGTCGCCCTGCTTCATGTCCGCGCCGTTGCGCGAGACCAGCTGCCGGTAGGCGGTGGAGTTGACCAGTCCGGGGCAGGCGGCCTCCTCCCAGCTGAGGTGGTCGGGCTTGGGCATCAGCTGGTTGGCCTTCACCAGTGCGACCTCGGCGAGCCCGCCGAAGTTGGTCTCGAAGCCCCAGATCCGCTGCTCCGGGTCGAGCATCGTGTCGTTGTGCCCGTCGGGGCCCTCCAGCTCGACCGACAGACAGTGGGCGACGACCTCGTCGCCTGGTTTCCAGGTGTTGATGCCGGGCCCGGTGCGCAGCACGACGCCGGCCAGGTCGGAGCCGACGACGTGGTAGGGGAGGTCGTGCCGCTTCGACAGCGGCGACATCCGGCCGTACCGCTCCAGGAACCCGAACGTCGGCAGCGGCTCGAAGATGCTCGTCCAGACGGTGTTGTAGTTGATCGCGCTCGCCATCACGGCGACCAGCGCCTCGCCCGGACCCAGGTCGGGTACGTCGACCTCGTCCACGTGCAGACTCTTGCGCGGGTCCTTGTCGTGCGACTCGAGCCCCTCGAACATCGTCGCCTCGTCCTTGCGCACGGTCACACCGCGGTACGTCTCCGGTACCGGGATGTTCGCGAAGTCGTCCGAGGTGGTGTCGTCGGCGAGGATGGCATCGAGAATCTGCTTCACGTGGGTCCTCCAGGTGCGCCGGGCAGGCGCACGTGCGTTCGAGGGGGTCATGCGATCTGGCGAATCGGACGGCGCTGTCCTCGTCTCGGAATCTACCGGCGCGTAACGACGCCTGCATCCGGTTGTGACTTAGTTCGCACTGGCTCCAGGACTGCCCGGGATCTGTAGGCTCGGGCTGCCCCTGGACGCTGTCGGTGGGAGGTTCTTCGTGCAGGTCTCGGTGCTCAACGGCCCCAACCTCAACCGCCTCGGCACCCGCGAGCCCGCGGTGTACGGCTCCACGACCTACACCGACCTCGTCAAGCTGTGCGAGACCACCGGTCGCGACCTCGGCCTCGACGTCGAGGTCCGCCAGACCAACGCCGAGCACGAGATGATCGACTGGCTGCACGAGGCGGCCGACGCCGGCCGGGCGGTGGTGCTCAACGCGGGGGCCTGGACGCACACCTCGGTCGCCGTGCGCGACGCCTGCGCGCAGCTGAACGCACCGCTGGTGGAGGTGCATATCAGCAACATCCACGCGCGGGAGACGTTCCGGCACCACTCCTACCTCTCCGGCGTCGCCGACGGCGTGGTCGTGGGCCTCGGGGTGTACGGCTACGTGGCCGCGCTGGGCTGGCTCGCCCAGCAGCAGGACCAGTAGAGGCTCTACTCGCCGGCGGGCTCCACCAGCTCGACGAGCACGCCGCCGGCGTCCTTCGGGTGCACGAAGTTGACCCGGGAACCTGCCGTGCCGCGGCGCGGCTCGTCGTACAGCAGTCGCAGGCCGGCATCCCGCAGCGTCGTGCAGGCCTCGTCCATGTCGGACACCCGGTAGGCGATCTGCTGCACACCCTGGCCGTTGCGATCCAGGAACTTCGCGATCGTCGAGTCGGGCGTGAGCGGAGCGAGCAGCTGGATGCACGAGCCCGAGTCGCCCACGGCGAGCATGGCCTCGCGGACGCCCTGCTCCTCGTTGGTCTCCTCGTGCACCACCCGCAGGCCGAACTTCTCGCCGTAGAACGAGACGGCCTCGTCGAGGTCGGGCACGGCGATGCCCACGTGGTCGATGGCGGTCAGCAGGTGCTCGGGAACCATGCCGATCATGGTGGTACGCCGGCAGGGCCCGGCGCGACCCCGTGTGACCATTGCGACAGCGGGCCACACCCCTCTCGGCATCGCCGTTGCGCGTGGGTAGGGTCGAGACAACCCGACGTTGTGCCGCGCCTTCCGCGCCCACCTCCAAGGAGGACACCATGGCTGGATCCGTCATCGTCGCGGGTGCTCGCACCCCGATCGGCCGTCTGCTCGGCGGGCTGAAGGGCTTCTCCGGCGCCGACCTCGGCGGCTTCGCGATGAAGGCGGCGCTGGAGCGCGCCGGAGTCGGGGCCGACCAGGTCGACTACGTCATCATGGGCCAGGTTCTGCAGGCCGGTACCGGCCAGATCACGGCCCGCCAGGCCGCAACCAAGGCCGGGGTGCCGATGTCGGTCCCGGCCCTCACCATCAACAAGGTCTGCCTGTCGGGCATGAACGCGATCGTGCTCGCCGACCAGCTGGTGCAGGCAGGGGAGTACGACATCATCGTGGCCGGCGGCATGGAGTCGATGACCAACGCTCCCCACCTGCTGCCGAAGTCGCGCGAGGGCTTCAAGTACGGCGACGTGAAGATGGTCGACCACATGGCCTACGACGGCCTGTGGGACGCGTTCACCGACCAGGCCATGGGCGCGCTGACCGAACAGTGCAACGCCGACGGCCTCGGCCTCTCGCGCGAGGAGCAGGACGCGTTCTCCGCCCGCTCCCACCAGCGCGCCGCCGAGGGATGGAAGAACGGCATCTTCGACGACGAGGTCGTCAAGGTCGAGGTGCCGCAGCGCAGGGGCGACCCGCTGGTGTTCGACACCGACGAGGGTGTCCGTGGCGACACCAGCATCGAGTCGCTGGGCAAGCTGCGGCCGGCGTTCGCCAAGGACGGCACGATCACCGCAGGCTCGGCATCGCAGATCTCCGACGGCGGCTGTGCGGTCGTGGTGATGAGCAAGGCCAAGGCCGAGGAGCTCGGGCTGTCGTGGCTCGCCGAGGTCGGCGCCGCGGGCAGCGTCGCCGGACCCGACTCCACGCTGCAGATGCAGCCGGCCAACGCCATCGCCCAGGCCTGCCGCAAGGCCGGCATCGAGCCCACCGACCTCGACCTGGTGGAGATCAACGAGGCGTTCGCCGCCGTCGGGATCGCCAGCGCGCGCGAGCTCGGCGTCGACGAGGAGAAGGTCAACGTCAACGGCGGCGCGATCGCTCTCGGCCACCCGATCGGCGCGTCCGGCGCCCGCATCGTGCTGCACCTGGCGCTGGAGCTTCGTCGACGCGGCGGCGGGGTCGGCGCGGCCGCGCTGTGCGGTGGCGGGGGCCAGGGCGACGCGCTGATCGTGCGCGTTCCCTCGGCGTGACGCCTTCGAGCGCGACCAAGGGGACCCCCCGGCGTCAGCTCTCGGTCGACGACCTCGTCGGGCGCGCACGCGACGGCGATGCACGCGCGGTGGCCCGGCTGATCTCGCTGGTCGAGGACGCGTCGCCGAGCCTGCGCGAGGTCAGCGCCAAGCTGGCGCCGCACACCGGCAACGCGCAGATCGTGGGTGTCACCGGGTCGCCGGGCGTGGGCAAGTCGACGTCGACGTCGGCGATGGTCACCGCACTGCGCAAGACCGGCAAGCGCGTCGGCATCCTGGCCGTCGACCCGTCGTCGCCGTTCTCCGGCGGCGCACTGCTCGGCGACCGGGTGCGCATGCAGGACCACGCCACCGACCGTGAGGTCTACATCCGCTCGATGGCCACGCGGGGTCATCTCGGCGGCCTGTCATGGGCCACACCGCAGGCGCTGCGGGTGCTCGATGCCGCCGGCTGCGACATCGTGCTCATCGAGACCGTCGGTGTCGGGCAGTCCGAGGTGGAGGTCGCCGGGCTGGCCGACACGACGCTGGTGCTGCTGGCACCGGGGATGGGCGACGGCATCCAGGCGGCGAAGGCCGGGATCCTCGAGGTCGCCGACGTCCTGGTGGTGAACAAGGCCGACCGGGACGGCGTCGACCAGACCGTTCGCGACCTGCGCTACACGATCTCCCTCGGCGGCCGGCACGACCTCTCCGGCGCCTGGCGCCCGCCGATCCACCGCACCGTGGCCGCATCGGGCACCGGGATCGACGAGCTCGTCGAGACGATCGGGAAGCACCGTGGGTGGCTGGGGTCCTCGGGCGAGGGGCACCGCCGCCGGGCGGTCCGCGCGGCACGCGAGATCGAGGCGATCGCCGTGGCCGCGCTGCGGGAGCGGATGGGCGACGTCCGCGGCTCGGCGGCGCTCGGCACCCTGGCCGAGCAGGTGGTGGCGGGGGAGAGCGACCCGTTCCGCGCCGCCGACGCGCTGCTCGCGCAGCTGTGAGCCGCTGAGGGCACGATGACGGGGTGAACGGGAAGCCGGACGCCGTCGTCATCGGGAGCGGGCCCAACGGGCTGGCTGCCGCCCTCCGGATGGCCGCCGCGGGATTGCGGGTGCAGGTCGTCGAGGCGGCCGAGCGCCCGGGCGGCGGGATGCGCACCGAGGAGCTCATGCGGCCGGGGTACCGGCACGACGTCTGCTCGATCGTGCAGCCGATGGCCGCCGCGGCTCCGTTCTTCCGCGAGTTCGACCTGGCCAGCCGGGGCGTCCGCCTGGTGCAGCCGGAGATCAACTACGCCCACCCCCTCGACGGCGGGCATGCCGCGGTCGCCTACCGCTCGCTGGAGGCGACCGCCGCCGGTCTCGGGCCCGACGCGGCGGCCTACCGCCGCCTGTTCGAGCCGCTCGTGGCACACGGGCAGGACGTCGTCGACTTCTTCCTGACCAGCCGGCTGCGCCGGCTCCCGACCCGCAGCGTGCCGCAGATCGTGCACTTCGGGCTCAACGGGCTGCCCAACGTGCGCTGGCTGGCGCACCGCTACTTCGAGACCGAGGAGGCCCGCGCCCTGCTCGGCGGAGCCGCCGCGCACGGGATGCTCGACCTGAGCCAACCGCTCACCTCGGCACTCGGGATGCTGCTGACGATGCTCGGCCACCACGTCGGCTGGCCGCTCATCGAGGGCGGGTCGCAGAATCTCGCCGACGCGATGGTGACCGCGCTGGAGCAGCAGGGCGGCGAGG
>DATMEB010000031.1:0-12982 GCA_035557095.1 Nocardioidaceae bacterium
GCTGCGCTCGAGCACCATGCCCTCATTGCTGATGTCGAGAGTGAGCCCGCTCGTCAGTGTCTTGCCGTGGAGCGGCACCTTGCGGGTGAACACGACGCTCGGCCGGTTCAGCGGCAGGTTCTTGCCTGCATCCGGGGAGTCCGCGCCGGTGAGGGTGTAGTCGCGTACCTCGAAGGTGGAGGGCACGACGCGGAACCGGACATAGCGGCCGGTGACGCTGATCGCCTTGCCCACCCGTCGAGGCTGGATGACCCGGTGCTGGTTCCCGCTGTAGGACTGGCCGCCCAGGCGGACGGTGAAGCCGGCGCAGCTGCCTGACTTCGCGGCTTGCGCGACGGGGGCCGGCCACGCGGACAGGGCGGTCAGCATGACCAGGGCCGACAGGACGGCAGCTGCGACAGCGCCGATCCCACGTTGGTCGCTGCCGACCTGGCGGGTGTCGACACGGCACCGGGGGATGGGTCGTAGAGAGCTCATTCTCGTTCTCCTCAGGGTCAGGATGCGTATGGATGGACGCTGTGCGGGCCTCGGCGGGCCATGGCCGTCTCAGGTGAGCTGGCCTGTCGCCGCGGAGACTGCGCACGCTTGAACCTTCGGACGGTTGTCGGTGTCGAGGGGAAGTCGCCCGCGTAGTAACCGTTGTGCGGATGGACACGCGTGAGGCCGGTGCCCCACTCCTCCTCGACCGGGATGTTGGCGGCCATGGTGTCCTCCTGGGTTCGGGCTCTGACTGTGCTGTTGAAACCACTGTGTGGCTGCTGGTCCGTGGGTGGCATCCGGGGAGTCACTGGGGTACTGCCTGGTCGCCGGCCCCGGGTGCCTGGCCGGGTGCCCTACTCGCCGCCGCCGAAGCCGGTGTTGACCTTGGCCTGCGCCGTCCGGGACAACGCCCGGGCCTTGGTCAGCGTCGTGCGCGCGGGCGGGGTGAGCAGGTCGAACTTGATCGTTTCGGTCAGGGTCGCGATCTCGTCGGCGTAGTCCTCGACGGTGTCGGCCATGCCGTCGGCGTAGTCAGCACCGGCGCCCTCGGGGGCGAGCCCGGTGACGGCGGTGAGCATCGTGCTGCGGGTCTTCAGCCCGGCGTTGAGCGCCGTGTCGATGCCGGCCACGATGCGTGGGCCCCGTCAGCTGGCGCATGCCGGCTGGGTGCGCGCGGCGAACATTCTCCGCGGTCGCGCGAAGCGAGGCTCGTGCGGCCGGCATCCTTCGGTCGTCGATCGCCGCCTGCGCGCCCTCTTTACAGACGCGGTCGTCCGTTGGATCGCAGCCGAGAGCCGGCTGGGCAGCACCACCTCGTCGTCCTCAGTGGGAGCAAGCACGAGGGGTGCGCCGTCATCGGCCGTGGGGCCCTGGTAGCGCGGGGTCTGCGGGCGGTGGCAACCGGCCCCCGCGCGGTGGCGCGGGGGCCCGAAGGGGTCAGCGTCGACGGGGCCGCGGCGAGTAGCACAGGTCGCCCTCGCAGCCGGCGCGTACGTCGGACCGCCGGATGCCCATCACGACTGCGCCACCGGTGTCGCTGTCGCCGATCTGGGCGTTGACCTTGCCGGTACCCCCGATGACGACGTTGGAGTCGTCGTAGGAGACGACGTTACGGTCACCCTGACTACGGATGGAGACGTCGTCGAAGCCGTCGGCACCGACCACGAGGTTGTTGGGCCCGGTCGCTGCCGAGGCCCCCTCGTCGGTCACGGTCGAGAGCGGACCGGCCGAGGCCAGGTCGGCCAGGAAGCCGGCGTCCTCTGCCGCCTCGTCGTTGCCCGCCTCGTCCTCGTCGTCCGAGCTCGCAGTCGACGCGGCGGTTGCCCGCGGCGCCCTGGTCGCTGCCTTGGTCGCGGGCGCTGCCGCGGCCTGGATCCGCCGTGGCCTACGGAGCCGGGGAGCGGGAGAGGCAAGCTCTTCCTCTTCCTCGACCTCGTCGTCGTTGCCCTCGCCGTCACCGGAGTTCCCCGCCCTGACGAGCGAGTCGATGACATCAACGGCGTTGAGCCCGCTGGAGTCGGTGTCACCGGTGTTGGCGTTGATCGTGCCGTTGCGATTGACGAAGACGTTGGAGTCGTCGTAGGTGACGATCTGGTCGTTACCCAGAACGCTGACCGAATGGTCCTCGAACCCACTCAGGGCGATGCTGCGACCATCCTGCCCGGGCGGCGGGAGCAGCGAGAGGAACGACTGGTTCGCGTGCGGGGACTGAACATCGTTCGCGTCGACCTGGTCGGTCGGGGCGGGGTTCTCCGGATCCCTCGAGTCGGCCTCGTCGGACGGTGCGGGGTTCTCCACATCATCCGAGTCGTCTACCAGCGGAGCGTTTCGCCAGAAGCCGGAGAGGTCATCGGAGAGTGTCTCACCGTCGTCTGACTGGTCGTCGTCGGCGGTGGGGGGCAGGCCGGGCGCCGGGGTGTCGGTGTCGTCCGTGTCGTCGGCCACCGGGGCGGGCGCGGGGTTCGAGGAGCGACCCGAGCGCAGGGTCGAGCGCCGCACGCCCAGCGCGACAACGCCACTGGATGCGGTCGGCCCGGTGTTGGCCGTCAGCCGGCCGTTCTCGCCGATGTAGACGATCGCACCATCTGCGGCAAGCACCTGATGGCCAGACGCCACCGCCGGCGGAGCACTCGGGCTGTCCTCGTCCTCAGCGCCCTGATTGACGAACACAGGATGTGTGACCGTCGCACCCGACCACTGCGTCTCGAGGGGTTGACCGTCCTCTGTCGTGGTCGAACCGGCGGCCTGCCCACCCGGGAGAACGAGCATGGTGACCCGCGGGTCCGCCTGGCTGCGTTCGTCGCTCAGCGACGGAGCACCCTGACGGGACGAGGTGGGAACGAGCAGCAGCCTGGTCGGTGCTGCGCCTGGCCCGGTGACCGCGAAGCTGAGCGGTTGTGCGTCAGCCTGCGACTCGCCGGCGGGCAGTTCCGTCCCCGACGCGACGGCCGAAGGCGTCGACGCGCCCACCGCGTCGTGGAGAACCCATCCACCGAGCCCGACCAGTGCAACGGCCAGAACACAGGTTCTGTTTCGGTATGCATGCATTGCAGTCCCCTCCAAAGGAATATGACGGTCGCGATGCGCCTGAGCCGCAATTGCGGTCTGGGTAATGCCTCGCTCTACGAGATTCGCCGTTTCGCCGGCCCCTTCGCTTCCGTGGACTCCCTGGCCACATCCCTGGCCTGTCCCTGGCGAGCACTGCGCGATCGGGACCCCGGGGGTCTGCCTAGGGACCTCACGGATGCGACGGACCCGGCTGTCACGGGACGGTCTCTGTAGTCCGCACACCGCGGTCGCGAACCGAGATCGCTGTCCAACCCACACACCGGAGGAGCGCCATGTCGATGCCACGACGAAACGAGTTCTACGAGCAGCCGGCGCCCCAGCCCGGCGTCGCGACGATCGGCAGGGCGAGCGGGCCGGTAGCCGCGCTGGTCCTCGCACTGGTGACAACCGTTACGCCGGTCGCAGCCCCTGGAGCGGGCAGCCAGGCTTTCGGCTCCACCCAGAGCCCCGCTGCCAGCCACAGCGTATGGACCAAACCCGTCCTGGCCCGCCCTGTGGGACCGATCGGGCGTGCCGACACCGCCCTGCGACAGGCGGTCTCGTCTCTGCACGCGCACCACTACGACAGGGCACGTGCGTCGTTGCGCACGGTCGGGACCCAGAGCGCGAAGGCGCACGTGACGGCGACGGCACTGATCGGTGCCCCGCCCACCGATCCCGAGAGCGATGAGCCGCCCGGGCCGCCGGCGGTCCTCGCGACCCTGAGCCTCGACCACCGGATCGGGATGCGCCTGACCGGCGCGTTCCAGGGGGTACGCAGGGACGCCGTCATCCGTGCACTGCGCCAGACCCTGTCGAGCACCCATCACCGTCGCGACACCATCCTGGACCGGCTCATCGCGCTCCCTGTGGAGGGTGCCCGCGCCGACTACGAGGACGGCATGGCCGACACGCTCGGCACGTACGACCAGGAGCGTCGCACGATCGCCGCAGCGCTCAGGACGCATCGACTGTCCCGGCCGGGGACCGTGGCGCTTCGCCATGCCCTCGCCCGGGTCCGCGCGACGTCGAAGAAGGTGAACCGCGTTTTCGGCGGTGGAGAGTAACCGGCCGATACGGCCGAACCAAAGGAGGAGAATCATGCAGAAGATACGCAGTCCGCTGTCGGTGGACGACCGCAAGCCAACCCTGGAGGCGTTGCAGTCCACGCTCATCGAGCTGGTGGACCTCTCGCTTGCCGGCAAACAGGCGCACTGGAATGTCGTCGGGCCACACTTTCGAAGCGTGCATCGCCAGCTCGACGCCCTGGTGGCCACCTCCCGAAACCACGCAGACACCGTGGCGGAGAGGGTCTCCGCGTTGGGTGGAAACCCCGATGGCCGCCCGGAGACCGTGGTCGTGGAGCGGACAGGCGCCGCGCTCCCAGGTGGCTACCTCCAGGACCAGGTGGCGGTTCGGATCATCGTCGACCGCCTCGATGCGGCAATCGACAGGGTCCGCCACGACATGCGTGCCACCGAGGAGCCCGACCCGCCCAGCCAGGACCTCCTCAACGACGTCCTCCACGACCTGGAGGAGCAGTCCTGGATGTTCCAGGCGATGGTCGCCTGACGGCGGAGATCTCTGCCTGTTCGGCAAAGTCGTGGCCGATTTGCCGGTTCCCAGCAGCTCGCCAGTGCCTGACGGTTGCGAACAAGAGCAGGCCGGGCAAACGTGGATGTATCAGCCAGACAAGGGGGGCGGACGTGACTGTCACCAGGCCAGGATCAGCAGGACATCACCCGACGGACGCGACGGCAAGGGTGCCGGTTGGACTCGAGATCAACGGCGAGCACCATGTGGTCGAGCTCGAACCGCGCGTCAGCCTGCTCGACGCTCTGCGGGAGCACCTCGACCTCACCGGCAGCAAGAAGGGGTGCGACCAGGGCACCTGCGGGTCCTGCACCGTGTGGGTCGACGGACGGCGGGTGCTCGCATGCCTCACGCTGGCGGCCGCAGCCTCGGGCCATGAGGTCGTCACGATCGAGGGGCTCGCCGACGGAGACGAGCTGCACCCGATGCAGCGGGCCTTCATCGACCATGATGCCTTTCAGTGCGGGTACTGCACGTCCGGACAGATCATGTCCGCCGTCAAGCTCCTCGAGGAGGGCCACGCCTCCACAGACGAGGACATCAAGGAGTTCATGAGCGGCAACATCTGTCGCTGCGCGGCCTACCCGAACATCCGCGCTGCGATCCGGCATGTTCGCGACGACGGGAGGCGGTCGACATGAGGCCGCTGACGTACCAGCGGGCCGCAGGGGTCGACGACGCGGTTTCGCTGCTGGCGGCCGCCCCCGCGGGCGCGTTCCTCGCGGGGGGCACGACCGAGGTGGACCTGATCCGCGCCGGAGTCTCGCGCACGGACCACCTCGTGGACATCAACGCGCTGCCGCTGGCGGGTGTCGCCCACCTGCCAGACGGTGGCCTCCAGATCGGCGCTCTCGCCCGCATGAGCGACGTCGCGCGTATGCCTGCTGTGGTCGAGCGCTTTCCGGCCATCTCGCAGTCACTTCTGCTCAGCGCCTCCGAGCAACTGCGGAACATGGCCTCGATGGGCGGCAACATGTGTCAGCGCACACGCTGCCCCTACCTGCGAGACGGCATCTCCCCGTGCAACAAGCGCGAGCCCGGATCGGGCTGCGCCGCACTCGAGGGACTGAACCGCGGCCACGCGATACTCGGAACGAGCGAGCACTGCATCGCCACGCACCCGTCCGATGTCGCCGTCCCTCTCGTCGCCTTCGACGCCGTCGTACAGACCACCGGCTCAGGCAGTGACCGGTCGATCCCGATCGACGACTTCTTCCTGCTGCCCGGCGACACGCCCGAGCTCGAGCATCCACTCGTGCACGGCGAGCTGATCGTCAGCATCGACATCCCGGGCGCGGCCGTCGCCCGCCGATCGACCTACCTCAAGGTTCGCGACCGGCAGTCGTACGAGTTCGCCCTCGTCTCGGTCGCAGCCGCGGTCGCCGTCACCGACGGAATCGTCACCGACGTGCGCCTTGCCTGGGGAGGCATCGGCACCAAGCCCTGGCGCGCCCGGCGAGCAGAGGCTGCGCTCATCGGTGGTCGGGCCGACCACGATGCGTTCCAACAGGCTGCAGCCCTCGAGCTCGAGGACGCAGTCGTACGCGAGCACAACGCCTTCAAGGTCGAGCTGGCCCAACGGGCGACGGTGCGCGCGCTGACCCAGAGCATGAACGGGGTGCAGTGATGGCCGCTGTCGGAACACCAGTCACGCGGGTCGAGGGTCGCGCGAAGGTGACGGGCGCGACCCGCTACTCCGCCGAGGTCGCCTACCCTGACATCGCCCACCTTGCAATCGTCGGTGCGACGATACCCAGTGGCCGCATCGTCGCGATCGACACCCAAGACGCGCTGATGGCGGAGGGCGTACTCGCGGTCCTCACCCATCAGGAGATGCCACGGATCGCCGCTCCGCCGCACCTGCTCCCGTCGCTGCTCGGCGGGGCTGCACCGGGCGAGAGCTTCTTCCCGATGCAGGACGAGACCGTGCACTACACGGGGCAGCCCGTCGCGCTCGTCGTCGCCGACTCGCACGAGCAGGCGCAGCACGCCGTGTCGCTGGTCGACGTCACCTACGACGCAGCGCCGTCGGTGACGACGATCGCTCAGGGGCGCAGCGCGGCTTACGAGGCTGAGCGCCTGTTCGGTGGGCTGATGCCGGGGCGCGCCGGGCGCGGCGATGTCGAGGCCGGCCTCGCGCAGGCGGATGTGCGGGTCGACGTGACGTGCAGTATGGCCGCGAACCATCACAACGCGTTGGAGGCCCCGTCCACGATCGCCTGTTGGGATGGCGACGGCATGCTGACCCTCCACGACTCGACGATGGGTGTCCGTGCCACTCAGCAGACGGTGGCTGCCTTGCTCGGCCTGCCGGTCTC
Organism: Nocardioidaceae bacterium; assembly: GCA_035557095.1. Lineage (GTDB taxonomy): Bacteria > Actinomycetota > Actinomycetes > Propionibacteriales > Nocardioidaceae > JALZDI01. Next base: position 6,939 of record DATMEB010000031.1, read on the forward strand.
CCACGTGCGTGTCCTCACGCAGGCGGTCGGCGGCGGGTTCGGGTCGAAGGCGATGGTGTGGCCGCATGTGACCCTGACCGCGATGGCCGCCCGGCACGTAGGTCGTCCGGTGAAGCTGATGCTCACCCGGCCGCAGATGTTCTCGGCAACGGGGCACCGCGAGCAACAGGAGCAACGTGTGGTGCTGGGCGCGACCCGGTCGGGCCGGCTGACCGCGATCCGGCACGAGAAGCTCTCCGTCACCTCGCCGTTCGACGACTGGGCCGAGCCGGCTACCGGTGTCTCCTCGCAGCTCTACGCGTGCGACAACTTCGAGGGTGTGCATCGCCTCATCAAAGGCAACACGATGACCCCGACGTTCACCCGCGGCCCGGGCGAGACGGTCGGCATGTACGTCCTCGAGACCGCAATGGACGAGCTCGCGTATGAGCTCGGCGTCGACCCTGTCGATCTGCGTCTCCGCACTCGGGCACCGGTGGATCCCCAGGGTCACCCCTGGAGCAGTGATGGACTCGAGGAGTGTCTGAGGCTCGGCGCCGAGCGGTTCGGCTGGGCCGACCGGGATCCCGCGCCGCGTACGGCACGTGACGGCGACTGGCTGGTCGGCACGGGCATGGCGGTCGCGGCCTATCCCGTGGCGTTCTTCATGCCCCCGCAGCGGGCCCGGGCACGCGTCTACGCCGACGGCAGCGCCGTCGTGCAGACCTCGACGCAGGAGATCGGCACGGGCGTGCTGACGATGGCGACGCAGGTCGGCGCCGACGCGCTCGGCGTCTCCCTGCACGCGATGGAGGTGCAGGCCGGCGACTCGGATCTGCCCAACAGCACGGCGGCGGTCGGATCGGCCGGAGCGGGGATGGTGAGCTCCGCTGTCCACGCCGCCGGAGCCGCACTGCGGTACCAGCTGGTGGCGACGGCGATCGCAGACGAGCAATCACCCCTGCACGGCCTCAGCCACGGGTCGGTCACGGTGGCTGCTGGCCGGATGACCTCGACCGAGCGGCGCGGGTCATCGGACAGCTACGTGGACGTTCTTGCTCGCAACCACATGTCCGACGCTGAGGCCATCGGGACGTGGCGTCCTCCGCCACTCGACACCCCGCACGGGCTGATGACGTTCGGCGCCCAGTTCGCCGAGGTCGCGGTCGATCCCGAGCTGGGCCTGGTGCGCGTCAGACGGCTGGCGGGGGCCTTCGCACCTGGGCGAGTGCTCAACCCGCTTCTCGCGCGCAGCCAGCTGATGGGCGGAATGCTCTGGGGCCTGGGCCAGGCGCTCCTCGAAGGCAATCACATGGACCCCCGGTTCGGACGCTGGAGCGCCAGCAACCTGGCGGAGTATCTCGTGCCCGTCAACGCCGACGCACCGGACGTGACCATCGACTTCGTCGACACGCGCGACGACGTGGTGGGTCCGCTGGGCGCCAAGGGCGTCGGCGAGATCGGACAGGTCGGTGTGGCAGCGGCGATCACCAACGCCGTCTTCCACGCGACCGGCCGCCGGATCCGTCAGCTCCCCATCACTGCTGAGCTCGCCATGGCGGCCAGCACCGTCACTGTGTGAGGAAACCGGGTCGCGGCAGGTGCGCGGAGCCGTCCGCGGCGCTGCAAACCGCGGCCAGGGCGACCGGGTGACTACGGTTGCGCAGGATCGTCAGGCAGCGGAGGTCCTTGTGCCCCCCCGAGCGCGCGGCTCAGCTCGGTGCGCGAGGTGATGTCGGCCTTCATGAAGACCTTGCGCAGGTGGTACTCGACGGTGCGTGGGCTGAGGAACAAGCGGGTCCCGATCTCGGGGTTGGAGAACCCCTCGTTGGCCAGACGGGCGATCTGCGCCTCCCGGGTGGTGAGCTGGATGCCTGCGTCCCCCGTGCGCTTACGGACTTTTTCACCGGTGGCAAGGAGCTCGCGACGGGCCCGCTCGGCGAACGCTGCCGCTCCCATCTGGCGGAACATGGTGTGGGCCTGCCGGAGCTGGTCACGGGCCTCCGAGCGCCGCTTCTCGCGCCGCAGCCATTCGCCGTACAGGAGGTGCGCCCGAGCAGCGTGCACGCTGATGCGGGACCGGGTCAGGTGCTCGACGGCGTCACGGTACTTGGACTCCGCATCGTCGCTGTCGCTGACCAGTGCAGCGGAACGTGCTTCGATGCCTCGGGACCAGTGCGTGTCGCATGCGCGAGTGCACGAACGCAGCTGTTGCAGCGCAGCCGTTGCTGCCTCGAGGTCTCCGGATCGTGCCGACGCCTCCACCAGCTCCGTCAGCGACCAGGCACTCAGACCGAGATCGTCGAAGTCACATCCTGCCCGGGCGGCCGCCATGGCTTCGGGGTAGCGACCCAATGCGTTGTACAAGACGGCGGTCGCGTAGTCGATCAATGCGACGACCCTGCCCTCACCGCGCTCCGTCGCGGCTGGGAGGGCCTCCCGGACCATGTCCAGCACCTCGGCCTCATGTCCGCGCCAGGCTGCCAGAACCAGCGCCGTGTACATGAGCGGCGGAGCGCCAGTGGCCCGGGTGATCGCCTCGGCTTCTGAGATGAGCACGGCCGCCTCGGAGAACTCCCCGGCGTGCACGTGGACTCCCGCGCGATAGGTGTCCGCAATCGGGAGGATGGCCAGCGCACCCGCCTCGCGGGCCAGCCCGACGTCCCGAGTGGTGAGTGCGTGCCAGGAGTCGTCGTCCCAGATCGCTGCTGCGGCCCGGCAGGCCAGCGACGTACCGGGGAGATGTTCCTCGCGGCCTGCGTCGCTGTCCCGGTATGCCCAGACCGCCTCTTGCAGTGGCCGCGCACCCGCAGCGGCGCCTTCGGTGAAGCGCACGACGAGCGCGTCCAGGAGAAGATCCAACGCTCGTGGCGGGTCGGGTGAGCCTGGTGCGTCCCGGGCGGCAGCCGCGACGTCTGCACCGACGCGGCCTCCACCGAGGCGGCCGACATACAGTGCGGCACCGAACGCATCCAGGTAGGTCTCACGGGACAGCTCGGGATCAACGCCGGCCAGTCGACGAGCGGCGTCGAGAAACAACGGGGGAGCCTCCACGCCGCGCTGCCGGGCGAGGGTCAGCTGCGCTCGCAGCCTGGACAGCAATGCCCGTTGCCGCGTGTCGAGCGGGCCCTCGTCGGCCAAGGCCACGAGCTCTTCGGCGGCGTCCAGTGCCCCCGAAGCGAACTTGGCCTCGGCGGCGTCGATGGCACGCTCACACCGTCGGCTGGGATCGGAGGTCAGCTCGGTCGCACGTACGAGAAACGCGGCAGCGGCGGCGACGCCCCCGCGCGCCTGTGCACGACCCGCAGAACGTTCCAGCTCGTCAGCCACGGCGTCGTCTAGGCCTGCGACAGCCTTGGCGCGGTGCCAGGCACAACGGTCCGGGTCCACGTCCGGATCCGTCGCCGCCGCCAGCGCTCCATGCGCTGCGCGTCGCTCGGTCGGAGAGGCCATCCGATAGGCGGCTGAACGCACCAGTGGGTGGGCGAACCGCACCCGCGACCCGACCTCGAGGAACACTGCGATCTCGACGGCCGAAGTCGCTTCGTCCGCGATGCCGAGGTTCTCGGTGGCCCGGCTGAGGAGCGTGACATCGCCCACCGGCTCGGCCGCGGCAACCAGGAGCAGCTTCTGCAGGTGACCGGGCAGCATCTCCAGCCGACGAACGAACGTGGCCTCGAGCCGACTCTGCATCGGCAACGCACCGGGGACCTCGAAGCCCCCTGCGAGGCCCGCTTTCGATGTCGCTCTCGACAGCTCCAGGAGGGCGAGTGGATTGCCCCGCGCTTCCGCGATGATCCGGTCGCCGACCTGTGGGTCGAGTCGCCTCGGCAAGGTCGAAGCCAGCAAATGCCGGGCCGCGCGGTCCTCCAGTGGCTGCAGCACCATCTCCGGCAGCCCAGGTAGTGCCGTCTCGTTGTGCAGCCCTCGCACGGCGAACACCACGGCGATCGGCTCAGCGAGAAGACGCCGAGTGACAAACGTCAGCGTCTGCACCGATGCCTGGTCGATCCACTGCATGTCGTCCACGAGACAGACAAGCGGTCGGTCCTCGGCGGCGAGCGCCAACAGGTTCAGTGTGGCCAAGGCCACCAGGAAGCGTTGGGGAGGCCCACCCCGCGACATCCCGAACGCAGAGTGCAGGGCTGTCTTCTGCGGCTCCGGCAACTGGTCGGCGAAGTCCAGCAGAGGCAGGCACAGCTGGTGGAGACTGGCGAAGGCCAGCTCCATCTCCGACTGGACACCCGTTATTCGAACGACTCGAAACCCCGAGGCCTGGGCTTCCAGGTGGTCCAGGAGCGCAGTCTTGCCGCTGCCGCTCTCACCGCGGACGAGCAGCACGGCGCTGTGGCCCGCACGTGGCGCATCCAGGACATCATCGAGAGCGCGAAGCTCACGGCCTCTGCCCACCAGGTCGGCGGGCCGACCCCGCTGAGCGACAGCCATATTCGAGGGTACGTCCGTATCCGAGGGGCTGTCAGCCGCTGTCGACTGGACCCCAAGGCCTCGCCCCGGCCAGGCGAAACGTGCGCTAATGTCCGGCCGCTGGAACCCCCAACGCCCCGTCGGCGTACGCGGAGTCGTGGCTCGCCACCTTGCGTGACTCGACGAGATGGCCGCCCAGGTAGGCGCCGGCTGCTGAGACGGCCGCTCCGGCAAGGGCGAGCCGGGCCCCGGTGCCGTGCCGGCCCCGTCGCCGGGCGAACCACGACGCAGCGTAGACGCCGATCGCGGCGGCGTTGGTCACCGCGTGGACGAGACCCACCCGTTTGTCGCGCGACCCGGCGGCGGACCACTCGGCCCAACCGGTCCAGGCCGTGGGACCGACGGCGAGCAGACCGGTGCCGATGAGCCGTTGGGAGGCGGCAGACGAGCCAGGGCCTCCGAGCAGGTCCAGCAGACTGGCGGAGGTCCAGGTGCCGAGTACCAGGTCGGTGAGGGCCGGGTGGATCGCATGGCCGAGCCACTCGCCGCGCAGCACCGACCCGCGCGCCCCGGTGCCGAACAGGCTCCGGATCGACGGCTCCAGCGCACGGACCGGCCGGTCGAGCGCGCGTGCCTCCTCGAGCTTCAGAGTCCAGCGCACGATCTGGGGAGGCCGGTCGGTGCGGTTCATCTCGCTCCTCGAAGGCATGCGCGTCGAGGACGTTCCCCGGCGTCTCGGACACACGTTGCCCCCCGAGATCGGCGTGGTCAATGACGACGGCGCTCTGCTGTGCTGTGGGTAAGCGTTCAGGCGCGGATGTCGTACTCCTGGCGGTTTGCGAGCACCTTGTCCATGTTCGTTTCGGCCCACTGTTTGATGTCGCGCATCATCTGTTGGAGCGAGAGTCCGAGGTCGGTCAGCGCGTAGGTGACGGTGACCGGCACGGTGGGCGTGACGGTGCGGGTGATCAGGCCGTCGCGCTCGAGGGAGCGCAGCGTCTGCGTGAGCATCTTCTGGCTGACACCGGCCAGCCGGCGGGACAGCTCGGAGTAGCGCATAGACCGCGGCTCGCCAACGCCGTCGCCCCTTGAGTCGCGCGGGCCCTCGTTGCCGAGCGCGGCCAACGTCAGCGCGACCCACTTGTCGGAGATCCGGTCGAGCAGCTGGCGGCTCGGGCAGCCCGCCAGGAACGCGTTGTAGTCCGCCTTCGCCTGGGCCCGCTTCTGTGCCGCCGTCATCGTCGGCATCGGCCGCTCCTTCCTCCGCGGGTGACCTACGCACCTCGAAGTGCGTACTTCCTGTTGGAGAGTTACCCATCCAGAGTGGAGCAGAACAGCCGTCGAAGACAAGCAAACAGGAGCCAGCCATGAGCACCCGCACCTTCCGCACCGCCGTTGTCCGTATCCCGGGCGGACCTGACTCGATCGAGATCATCGCCGTTCCCGTGGCCGACCCCGGGCCGGGCGAGGTCAGGGTGGGGATCGCCGCAGCGCCGGTCAACCCCGTCGACCTCGCGGTCGCGGACGGCCTCTTCCATGCCATGAAGCTGATCGACCAACCGGAGCACACGGGTCTGGGCTGGGGCTTCGCCGGCACCGTAGCTGCCACCGGTCCCGGCGTCGACCTCGCCGTCGGCACC
>DATMEB010000032.1:0-51601 GCA_035557095.1 Nocardioidaceae bacterium
CGAGATCAGCGACACCGACCTGAGCCGCCGGCTCGACACGACCGGCAACGACGACATCACCGACCTCGGCGAGACGTTCAACGCGATGCTCGACCGGCTGGAGCACTCGTTCGCGCACCAGCGTCGCTTCCTCGACGACGCGGGCCACGAGCTGCGTACCCCGATCACGATCGTGCGCGGCCACCTCGAGCTGCTCGACCCCGAGCACAGCGACGAGACCGAGGCGACCCGCGGCCTGGTGCTCGACGAGGTCGACCGGATGGGCCGCCTGGTCGACGACATGATCGTGCTCGCGAAGGCGGGCCGGCCCGACTTCCTGCAGCTGTCCGAGGCCGACGCCGGCATCCTCACCGACGAGGTGCTCGACAAGGTCCGGGCACTCGGCGAGCGCGAGTGGAAGCTCGACGAGCGCGCCGAGGGTTCGGTGCTCGTCGACCCGCAGCGGATCACCCAGGCGCTGGTGCAGCTGGCCAAGAACGCGGTGCAGCACACGGGTCCCGGCGACGTCATCGCCATCGGCAGCCGCCGCGACGCGGACTCCGTTCGCTGGTGGGTACGCGACACCGGCCCGGGGGTGTCGCCGGAGGACGCCGAGCGCATCTTCGAGCGCTTCCAGCGCGGCGACCGCGCCCGCGGCATGGACGGCTCCGGGCTGGGGCTGTCGATCGTGCGGGCGATCGCCACCGCGCACCGCGGCAATGTGGTCCTGGACTCCTCCCCAGAGGAGGGCGCGACGTTCACCCTTGTCGTCCCATCGGCCGACCGGCCGGAGCACACGGAGGTCTGAGGCCTGATGAACCGGATCCTGCTGGCAGAGGACGAGGCGCGGATCGCGTCGTTCGTCGAGAAGGGGCTGCGCGCCAACGGGTTCACGCCGACCGTCGTCGACGACGGCGCGTCCGCGCTCGGTCACGCCCTGTCCGGCGACTTCGACCTGCTCGTGCTCGACATCGGCCTGCCGGGCATGGACGGCTTCACCGTGCTGCGTCGGCTCCGGGAGTCGCGTGGCTCGATCCCGGTGATCATCCTCACCGCCCGTGACTCCGTCACCGACACGGTCGCCGGGCTGGAGGGCGGAGCGGACGACTACATGCCGAAGCCGTTCCGTTTCGACGAGCTGCTGGCGCGGATCCGGCTGCGGCTGCGCAGCGACCGCGCGCCCGAGGTCACCGTGCTGCAGCAGGGCCCGCTCTCGCTGGACCTGCGCACCCGCCGCGCCTCGGTCGACGGCAGGGTCGTGGACCTGTCGGCCCGGGAGTTCGCACTGACCGAGGTGTTCCTGCGCAACCCGGGCCAGGTGCTGTCCCGCGAGCAGCTGCTGTCACACGTGTGGGGGTACGACTTCGACCCGTCGTCCAACGTCGTCGACGTCTACGTCCGCTACCTGCGCAAGAAGCTCGGCGCCGCGCGTATCCAGACCGTGCGCGGGATGGGCTACCGGCTCACCGCGGAGTAGCCGCCGTAGCTCGCTCGCCGGTCAGCCCCGTCAGATCCGGGGCTTGAAACCGCCCAGCAGCGGCTTGGGCAGCAGGTCGACCAGCGGCTCGAGCACGTCGGCCAGCTCCGCCGGCGTGGGCCGGTCCGCGGGGGCGTACTCCAGGCACGCCAGGATCGGCTTGGCCATCGGCTCCGGCACGCTCGGGGGCAGCTCGGCCGGCGGGTGCACCAGCTGCGGGAAGCGCTCCGCCAGCGGCGCCTCCTCGTCGGCCACGCCGTCGGCGAACGGCCGGTAGCCGGCGGCGGCCTCGAACAACGTCGCGCCCAGACCCCACATGTCCGCCGCCGGGCCGGGGATGCCGACCCGTTGCGGGTCGGCCTGCTCGGGCGGCATATAGGCGTCGGTTCCCACGACGTGGGTGAGGCCGGCCGCCGACTCGGCGGACCGGGCGATGCTCAGGTCGATGAGACGCGGGGGCGAACCCATGATGATGTTGCTGGGCTTGACGTCGAGGTGCACGACCCCGACCGCGCGCAGGTAGTGCAGCGCCGAGGTCATCTCCAGGCCCAGCGGGAGCAGCTGGTGAACGGGGAGGTGGCCGTTGCGGCGAATCAGGCTGGACAGCCGCGGACCGTCGAGGTGCTCGAGCACCAGGTGCGGCCGCGGACCGTCGAGCACGGCGCGGAACCCGCGCACGACGACCGGGTGGTTGAGCCTGCCGATCATGTCGGTCTCGCGCGCCAGACCGCGCAGCGCCACCGGGTCGTCGACCTGGTCGGGACGCACGATCTTCACCACGACCGGGGCGAAGAGCCGGTCGTCCCAGCCGAGGTAGGCCTCGTACGCGCGTCCGCCGCCGAGCAGCTTGATCGCGGTCAGTCCCGGCACGATCTCGTCGCCCTCGACGAGGTTCCAGCTCGGTGTCATGTCCTCACCACTCCTGCCGTGAACGGATGTTCGGGATGCGTCGGCGGAGACGCAAAGAAGGCGCCGGGTGGGCGGCAGGGGCAGCGCCACCCACCCGGCTGGGGGGTTAGTTGGTGTTGGTCAGGTCGCGGGAGAAGTCGCGGCTGTGGTCGTCGCCGCCACCCGGGCCACTGTTGCCGTTGTCGTCGCCGCCGCGGTGACCGGTACGCGTGCGGGTCTGCCCGCCGTTGTCGTCGGCCACGCCGTCGTCGTCGGCCACACCGGCCTGGGCGTTCGCCTGGTGCCCGGTGCGGGTACGCGTGCGGGTCTGCCCGCCGTTGTCGTCGGCCACACCGTCGTCGTCGGCCACACCGGCCTGCGCGTTCGCCTGGTGCCCGGTGCGGGTACGCGTGCGGGTCTGCCCGCCGTTGTCGTCGCCCACACCGTCGTCGTTGTCGTCGTCCTGCGCGACCGCGAGCACGGGGGCAGAGTCGTCGTCGCGCTTGGCCACGACGTTGTCGCGCTTGGCGACTGCTGAATTGTCGGCGGACGGCGATGCGGCGATGCTCACGCCGGCGGCGATCAGGGCGAATCCGAAGATCGTGGCGACGGTCACGATGATGCCTTTGAGGAGGGTGTTCATTCTGCAGGTCACCTGCCTTGTCATATCCCGCCGGGAGCTGCGGGTTCGTTGTCGATACCAAGAAGCATGCAGCCGCTGCCTGAGACACCGATGAGGCAACCGTGAGAGCGTTCTCATGGTGGACGACCGCGTCGAGACCAGGGGACGGAGAGCATGCCCGGACCGATCCACGTGCGCGGTGACCTCTGGGTCCAGCCGCACGAGCTGACGTGGCGGTTCAGTCGCTCCGGCGGCCCGGGTGGGCAGTCGGTCAACACCACCGACAGCCGCGTACAGCTCAGCTTCGACGTCGCCGGCTCCCCGTCGCTCGACGAGCCGCAGCGCGCGCGGGCGGTGCGCCGGCTCGGCGACCGCCTCGTCGACGGCGTACTCACCGTCACCGCCGCCGAGCACCGCTCGCAGTGGCGCAACCGGGTCGTGGCCGAGCAGCGCCTGGCCTCGCTGCTGCGCGACGCGACCCGGCCGGCCGCCAGACCGCGCCGGCCCACCCGGCCCACGAAGGCCTCGCAGCGCCGGCGGGTCGACACCAAGCGCCGCCGCGGCCAGGTCAAGCGGCTGCGTCGCGACCGGGGCGACCTGGGCGACTAGGGCCTGACGCGCGCACGGTTTTACCTTCGGCCTCGCCTTGGCTGCCGTCGCCGATCGGGCAGGATGGTGTGGTGCCCGAACACCGGCCCCGACGACCAGCGATGCCCGGCGACGCCGTCTTCGACGACCTGCCGGGTGGAGACGACCCTGCGCTGCGCGCCGAGGTCGCGCACCGCACGGCGAGCCTGCTGGTCAGGGGTGCGCGGTCGATGGAGGACGAGGCCGTCACCCAGCGGATCGTCCGGCTGGCCGACGACCACGGTCTGGACACCGTGGCCGACCTGTGGGCGAGCGCGCCCCCCGACTCGCTCCCGGGAGCGCTGTGGCGGCTCTACCTGCTGCGGTCGTGGGTTCAGGCCGACCCGGTCGCCGCCGCCCGGGAGTTCGCGGCCGGCCGGCGCTTCGCACCCGTCCACGAGGTCGTCGCGGGCGTCGTCGACCCGCCGGGGCCGGCCGAGGTGAGTGACCTCGCCGACACCGTGCTGCGTGGGGTGGCCGCGGGAGACCTGTCCACGACGCTGGACCGGGCCGCCGCGTTCACCCGGATCGTCGCCTCGGGACGCGCGGAGATGCCGGACTCCGACGCCGATGCCGCGGCGCGCCTCGTCACGCTGGCCGACCATCTCGAGGCCGCCGCGCGGGCCGAACGTGCTGGTCTCCTGGTCTAGGGCGTGTTGGTAGGGTGGTGCGCGCGTCGGGCCGCGGTAGCCCCGGGTCCCAAAATAAGCCGCTACGAGCGGCCACGCGCCGTGAGGCGCTCCCGGCCCGACGCACCTAATCCCTCGGCTAGCTGCCTTCGGCCGCTCACCCTCAGCCGCGCACCAGCGGCGGGTTGAGCCGCGTGGTCCTCCCGGGCCGGAACAGCGCGGCCGGGCGGCCGCCGTTTCGGGTCGTGACCCTGCCCGTGTCCACGAGCAGGCCGGGTGTGCCGGTCATCTTGCGGTGGAAGTTGCGGGCGTCGAGCTCCTGGTCCCACACCACCTCGTAGACCGCGCGCAGCTCGGCCACGGTGAACGGCGCACGGCACAGCCGCGTCGCCAGCGCGCTGTCCTCCAACGCGTCCTCCACGCGCTGCGCGGCGTCGCGCAGGATCGTGGCGTGGTCGAAGGCGAGCTTGCGCGGCGCGGCGAGCAGCTCGTGCACCGGGTGCCACTGCGCGGCCTCGGCGTCGCTGCCGGCCGAGGGTGCCGACGCCTCCGGGAGCACCACGAGGTGGGCCACGGACACGACTCTGCCCCGAGGGTCGCGGCGGGGTGACCCGTACGCCCGCAGCTGCTCGATGTGTGCGCGGCCGAGACGGACACCGGTCTCCTCGAGAAGCTCGCGCCGGGCTGCCTGCAGAAGGTCCTCGTCCGCCTCGACGAAGCCTCCGGGGAGCGCGCGACGACCAGCGTACGGCGCGGTGCCGCGCCGCACCATGAGCACCTGCAGCGCGTCGTCACGGACAGCGAGGACGACGAGGTCGACGGTGACCGCCGCGGATAAGCGCAGGTCGGGGGCCATGTATCCACTGTATCCGCGTGAGGGCCCCCCGTCAGTGTCGTCGCAGTGACGAAATAGACCGATGTGAGATGTGACGTGACCCATGTGAGCGTGGCCCGCGACCGTGAATGCCGCCGTCGGGGCTCGGGGTACGGCACCAAACAGGTCGACAGGAGGAGTGAGACATCAGCATGGCCAAAGGAACTTTCCGGTAGGACAGTCGCGTTCCTCGTTGCCCATGAGGGCATCGAGCAGGTGGAGCTCACCGAGCCCTGGAGCGCCGTCGAGGAGGCCGGAGGGACCCCGAAGCTGGTCTCGCCTCAGCCCGGAAAGATCCAGGCCTTCAACCACCTGGACAAGGCGGACACGTTCCCGGTCGATGAGACCTCCGCCGCCGCTGACCCGGGCGACTACGACGGCCTCGTGCTGCCCGGCGGCGTCGCGAACCCCGACGCGCTGCGCATGGACAACAGCGCTGTGCGGTTCATCCGCGGCTTCTTCGACGCGGACACACCGGTCGCCGCGATCTGCCACGCGCCCTGGACGCTGATCGAGGCCGATGTCGTGCGCGGCCGCACCATGACGTCCTGGCCGAGCCTGCAGACCGACCTGCGCAACGCCGGGGCCACCTGGGTCGACGAGGAGGTCGTGGTCGACAACGGGCTGGTCACCAGCCGCAACCCCGACGACCTCAAGGCGTTCTGCGCAAAGATGGTCGAGGAGATCGCCGAGGGCAGGCACCGGTCCTGACCCGATGCGGCGCCATACGTCGCGCTACACCGACGAAGTCCGACCCGCGCCGACCCCGTTGTGACCACGCGGGCGGCGCGGGTCAGCTCGCGCGGGTCAGCTCGTCGGGTCGTCCTCGCTGACGAGCTCGACGAGGTCGGCGACGGAGTCGACCACCTTCGTGGGCAGATAGGGGAATCGGCCCACCTGCTCCGACTTCGTCGAGCCGCTGAGGACGAGCACGGTGCGCAGCCCGGCCTCCAGGCCTGAGATCACGTCGGTCTCCATCCGGTCGCCGACGATCACGGTGGTCTCGGAGTGCGCCTCGATCCGGTTGAGCGCACTGCGCATCATCAACGGGTTCGGCTTGCCGACGAAGTACGGCACCACGCCGCTCGCGCGGGTGATCAGCGCCGCAACCGCCCCCGTCGCCGGCAGCGAGCCCTCGCGAGAGGGCCCGGTCGGGTCGGGGTTGGTCGCGATGAACCGCGCACCGTCGTCGAGTAGCCGGATCGCCGTCGTGATCGCCTCGAAGGAGTACGTCCGCGTCTCCCCCAGCACGACGTAGTCGGGGTTGCGGTCGGTCAGTACGTAGCCGATCTCGTGCATGGCCGTGGTGAGGCCCGCCTCGCCGATGACGTACGCAGAGCCGTTCTGCCGCTGGCTGTCCAGGAACTGCGCGGTCGCCATCGCCGAGGTCCAGATCGACCCCTCCGGGATGTCGATCCCCGAGGCCAGCAGCCGGGCGCGCAGGTCCCGCGGGGTGTAGATCGAGTTGTTGGTCAACACCTGGAAGCGCCGGTCCGAGCGGCTCAGCGCGCTGATGAAGTCGGCCGCGCCCGGTATCGCGCGCTCCTCGTGGACGAGCACGCCGTCCATGTCGATCAACCAGCACTCGACCGGCTTGTGTTGGCTCATGTCTCGATCGTCCCCTCCCCGGTCACCGGCCGCAACGTGGCCAGGGCCGGGGCACTAGGAACGGCTCGACCTCGCCCAGATGTTCACGTCGCCCTCGACCGCGTGCCGGTCGATCTCCGCGAGCTCGTCGTCGGTGAACGGGGCGTGGTCGAGTGCGGCCACGTTGTGCTCGAGCTGAGCGACGCTGCTCGCCCCGACCAGCACCGAGGTGACCCGCTCGTCGCGAAGCACCCAGGCAAGGGCCATCTGCGCGAGCGACTGCCCGCGCCCGCGGGCGATCTCGTCGAGGGCGCGGATGCGAGCGAGGTTGTCCTCGCTGAGCATCTCCGAGCCCAGCGAACCGCCCTGCGCGGCACGCGACCCCTCCGGGACGCCGTCGAGGTACTTACCGGTCAGCAGGCCCTGTGCCAGCGGCGAGAAGGCGATGCAGCCCAGGCCGGTCGACTCGACCGCGTCCAGCAGCCCGTCCTCGACCCACCGGTTGAGCAGGGAGTACGACGGCTGGTGGATCAGCATCGGCGTGCCCATCTCGCGCAGGATCCGCGCGGCCTGCTCGGTGCGTCGCGCGGAGTACGACGAGATGCCGGCGTACAGCGCCTTGCCCTGCTGCACGGCAGAGTGCAGGGCTCCCATCGTCTCTTCCAGCGGCGTGTCCGGGTCGAACCGGTGGCTGTAGAAGATGTCGACGTAGTCCAGACCCATCCGCTGCAGCGACTGGTCGAGGCTGGCCAGGAGGTACTTGCGCGAGCCCCACTCGCCGTACGGCCCGGGCCACATCTCGTAGCCGGCCTTCGTCGAGATCACCAGCTCGTCGCGGTAGCGCGCGAAGTCCTGGGCGAGGATCCGCCCGAAGTTGACCTCGGCCGACCCCGGCGGCGGGCCGTAGTTGTTGGCCAGGTCGAGATGGGTGACGCCGAGGTCGAACGCGCGGCGCAGGATCTGCCGCTGGTCCTCCAGTGGCCGGTCGTCACCGAAGTTCTGCCACAACCCGAGGGACAGCGCCGGAAGGTGTAGCCCGCTGCGCCCGCAGCGGCGGTAGGTCATGGTGTCGTACCGGTCATCGGCCGGACGATAGGCGGCGGGGAGTCGAGGAGCCATCGCGACAGTGTGCCGCGACATATGCCGCCATTGCACACGGGGCCGCTGCGCCACTAGGAATGTGTGGTTTTCAACCAGCTACCCCTTGGGTACGGAGCATTACGGGGAAGTGAACTCGGAGGATTCCTGATGGCCTCGATACTGGACCGTGAACGCACCATCGCCGGGCCCGGCTTCAGCCGCTGGCTGATCCCACCGGCCGCTCTGGCGGTGCATCTGTGCATCGGCCAGGCTTACGCCACCAGCGTGTACAAGACGTCGCTGGTGGAGCACTTCGGCGCCAGCTTGACCGCGGTCGGCGTGATCTTCTCGGTGGCGATCGTGATGCTCGGGCTCTCCGCCGCGGTGTGCGGCAAGTGGGTCGACAGAAACGGTCCGCGCAAGGCGATGGTGGTCTCGGCGGTCTGCTGGTCCACCGGCTTCCTCATCGGAGCGCTCGGCATCGCCATGGGGCAGCTGTGGCTGGTCTACCTCGGCTACGGCGTCATCGGCGGTATCGGCCTGGGCATCGGCTACATCTCCCCCGTGTCCACGCTGATCAAGTGGTTCCCCGACCGGCCCGGTCTCGCGACCGGCATGGCGATCATGGGCTTCGGCGGCGGCGCGATGATCGCGAGCCCCCTGTCCGCGCAGCTGATGGCGTTCTACGACCCCGGGTTCAACCCCGACAACACCGAGTCCGTCGCCAGCGGCTCCGCGGTCGCCATGATGTTCGCGACACTCGGCGTCATCTACCTCGCGTTCATGCTGTTCGGCGCCTTCACCGTCCGGGTCCCGCCCGAGGGCTGGAAGCCGGACGGGTACGAGCCGGCCAAGGAGGAGGAGCGCAAGCTCGTCACCACCGGTGCCGTCTCCGCCGACAACGCGATCAAGACGCCGCAGTTCTGGCTGCTGTGGACCGTGCTCTTCTGCAACGTCACGGCGGGCATCGGCATCCTGGAGCAGGCGGCTCCGATGATCCAGGACTTCTTCCGCGAGGGCGACACGACCGCGGTCAGCGCCAGCGCCGCCGCCGGCTTCGTCGGCGTGCTGTCGATGGCCAACATGGGCGGACGCTTCGTGTGGTCCTCGACCTCCGACGTCGTCGGCCGCAAGCCGATCTACATGATGTACCTCGGTGTCGGCATGGCGGCCTACGTGACGCTCGCCCTGGTCGGGTCGACCGCGACCGCACTGTTCGTGCTGCTCGCGATCCTGATCATCTCGTTCTACGGCGGCGGGTTCGCGACCGTTCCGGCGTACCTGAAGGACCTCTTCGGCAGCTTCCAGGTGGGCGCGGTGCACGGACGGCTGCTCACGGCGTGGTCGGCCGCCGGCGTGGCCGGCCCGCTGATCATCAACGGGTTCCTGGACGCGCAGGGCACACCGGGCGCCCTGACCGCGGAGGCGTACCGTCCGGCGCTGCTGACGATGGTCGCCATCCTCGCGGTCGGCTTCGTCGCCAACCTGCTGATCCGTCCGGTGGCAGACCGGTTCCACGAGCCCGAGTACCAGCAGACGCCCGAGACACTCGGCGCGAAAGGATGAGCGACATGAGCACCACGACCACAAGTCCGGCCAGGATCGCGCTCAGCTGGGCGCTGGTCGGAATCCCGCTGGTCTACGGCGTCTACAACACGCTGCTGGAGGCCGCGGCCCTGTTCACGGCCTGAGGGCTGCTTCCTTGCCTGAGCGCGGTTTGCGCAGACCGCGCTCGGGCACCGCATCGGCATGAGCGACACACGCTTCGGCTACACGCTGATGACCGAGCAGTCGGGCCCGCGCGAGATCGTGGAGTACGCCGGCGCGGCCGAGCGCGCGGGGTTCGACTTCGAGGTGATGAGCGACCACTACTTCCCGTGGCTCGAGGAGCAGGGTCACTCGGCGTACGCCTGGAGCATGCTGGGCGCGGTCACGCAGGTGACCGAACGCGTGGAGCTGATGACATACGTCACGTGTCCGATCATGCGCTACCACCCGGCCGTGGTCGCGCAGAAGGCGGCCACGATCGGCCTGCTCTCGAACGGACGCTTCACCCTGGGCCTCGGCGCCGGAGAGAACCTCAACGAACACGTCGTCGGCCGGGGCTGGCCGCCGGCCAACGTGCGGCACGAGATGCTCGGCGAGGCCGTCGACATCATCTCGGCGCTGTTCGACGGCGGCTACGTCAACTACACCGGCGACCACTACCGGGTCGACTCGGCCAAGATCTGGGACCTCCCCGAGCAGCGGGTGCCGATCGCCGTCGCCGTCTCGGGCGAGCAGTCGATCCAGTCGTTCGCGCCCAAGTCCCACGCCATGATCGCGGTGGAGCCCAACAGCGACCTCATCCACTCGTGGGAGCAGGCCAATCCCGACGCCGAGCGACGCATCGGGCAGATCCCCATCTGCTGGGACCCCGACCGGGACGAGGCGGTACGCCGCGCACACGCGCAGTTCCGCTGGTTCGCCGGCGGCTGGAAGGTCAACGCCGAGCTCCCCGGACCATCCGGCTTCGCCGGGGCGACGCAGTTCGTACGCCCGGAGGACGTGTCGGCCTCGATCCCGTGCGGACCCGACGTGCAGCCGATCGTCGACACGGTCAGCGCGTTCTGGAAGAGCGGCTTCACCGACGTGGCGATGGTGCAGGTCGGCGACGAGCGGCAGCGCGACTTCCTGCGGTTCGCCGAGTCCGAGCTGCTGCCGGCGTTGCGTGAGGCGGCGCCCTAGGCCTGGGACGTGCTCGGCTGCGCGGCCGGTTCGAGGTCACGCGCCCAGTGCACGAACGTCGCCTTCACCCGCATGCCCACGTGCAGGTACAGGTCGAGCGCGCCGGTACGCGTGTCGGTGTTGAGCTCGGCACGCGCCATGCCCCGTGCCCGTGACTCGGTGAACGCGCGCAGCAGCAACGCCCGTGCCAGTCCGCGACCGCGGCGGTCCCGCCGTACCGCGAGGTACTGCACCCAGCCGGTGTCGACCGAGGCGATCACGAAGCACACGCCGACGACCTGCTCCCCCGCCCCGTCCTTCTCGACTGCCAGCAGAAGCTGCCAGCGCTCGAACCCGGGACGGTCCAGCACGACCGCCGCCCAGTCCTCGTAGGCGACGGGGTCGCGGTCGGGCCACTCGTTGAACGCGTCCTCGACCGTCTGGTACGCCGCACGCTCGTCCTGGCCCGGCACCATCGTCCGGATCTCGGTGTCGGCCGGCAGCGTGCCCTCGCCGATCTCGGCGCCTTCGGGCAGCTCGAGGATCCACGACGTCCAGATCGGGCGGTAGCCGTGCGTCTCGAACAGCGCGACCGCGTCCGACACGCGTTCGGGCACCGTCTGCCCCACCCGCATGCCCCCCTGCTCGCGTGCCAGCCCCCAGGTCCACGCCATCAGCGAGCTGCCGATGCCACGACCGCGCGCCTCCGGCAGGACGTACACCTCGGCGCGACGCGCCTGGTACACCTCGCCGTAGGCCACCAACCGGCCGCGCTCGTCGAGGACCCCGGCGCTCTGCGTGGCGAGGTCGAAGCTGGGCCGCTGCCAGTCCCCGACGATGTCCTCGAGCTCGATCTGCACCTCGCCGATGTCGTGCAGCTCGCACGCCGCCATCAGGTCCGTGACCGCCTGCGCGTCGTCGGTGGTGAGGGGGCGGGCGGTGTACGGCGCGGGCAGGTCGAGCGCTGCGAGGGTCACCGATCGAGCATCACGCATCCGCGCGGGCCGTGCACCCGAATTCGCCCGAGTCAGCGCCGACGGATCGCCCGCGGCGATGGGCCACTCCCGCGATCTCGACGCGAGGGTGGGTCAGGAGCGGCGACGGCAGGTGTAGACGTCGATGTCGTCGAGCCACCAGCCGAGGAACGCGACGGTGCGGTCCCCGCTGACGGTCCAGCGCAGGCGCACCGTGCGTCCGGCGAAGCGCGAGAGGTTCACCCGGCTCGACATGTAGCCGTGGCTGTCCCCGCCGAATCCGCGGAACCGGTCACCCGCCCGGTTGATGAGCTGGCGGGGTCCGTTGACCCAGCGCAGGCCTGCGGTGTTGTTCCAGGTGCGCCCGCGGTCGACGGAGTACTCCACTCGTCCGCCGTCGAAGTGGCGCGCCGCGGACCCGGAACGGAAGTTGTGCTCGAACAGCCGGGCGTGGTCGAAGCGCAGGAAGGTCCGGCGCCCGTCACGCACCCGGATGCCGCGACGCAGCGTCAGGCTGCCTTCGCGGGGCCCGCGGGCGCTCGGGTCCGGGTCGCGGCCGAAGACGCTGCGGCGGCCGCTGGTGGCGTACTGGGTCGGCTGGACGCCGGGGACGCGGCCCCACAACGGCCCGAAGCGCCAGACGCCGGGCCGGTTGCGCTCCATCCTGTCGAAGAACAGCCGCCGGGTACGCGACCGGCGGGGCGTGCACCGGGGCGCCTCGGGTGCCTTCGCGCGGCGCGGCTGCAGCTGCATCTGCGTCGCACGGACCGCGCGCCGTACCTGCGCGCAGTCCGCCCGGCGGATCGCCGGGCGCCCCCGACCGACGAGCCGGCGGCACGCCTGCGGCAGCAGTCTGCCGAGGTCGGCGTAGTCGCTGCCCGAGGTCAGCATCGGCAGCACCCGCAGGTAGATCCGCGCGGTCTTGATCCGGGTGGCCCGACCCGTGTCGATGCCGCGGATCCGCAGGCCGTTGAACCGGCCACCGGCGGCGATCAGCACCGCGGCCTTGTTGCCGACGCCGCTGTTGATGTGCACGCCGCCGTTGTCCACCAGGTTGGCGTCGGGGAAGTAGAACCGGCTGCGCATCCGGTCGGGCTGTCGCGGTGTCCCGGGCTGCACCACGCGCGTCGGCACCCGCATGTCGCGCAAGGTCCCACCGGGGACGTCCTCGCCGAGCAGCCAGTTGCGCTGGTTGGGACGGCCCGCGCGGTCGGTGCCGTTGCGCTGGTCCACGATCTCCCCGAACACGTCGGCCATCGACTCGTTGATCGCCCCGGACTGGTACCAGTACATGAGCCCGGAGCGGCGCTCGATGACACCGTGGGAGAGCTCGTGCGCCACGACGTCGTCGGCCAGCGAGTACCCGCGGCTGAAGTAGACCTCGCGGCCGTTCCAGAAGGCGTTCTCGCCGGTGAGGTTGGCGGTCAGCCGGAGCTTGCGTCCGTCCCCCGCGTTGTGGCCGATCATCCGGGTCAGGTCGCGTCCGAGCCGCCGGTACAGGTCCCAGGTGTCTCCGGCGTACTGGAAGGCCCGCTCGACGTTGGGGTCGTCTGCCGGCCCGGACGTCTCGGTGCGGGCGTACGCGCCTCGCCGGCACGGCCTCTCGTTGTCGTTGCGCTGCCCGCGGTTGCACACCACGCGGGTCTTGGCGCCGGTGGTCTGGTTGACGTGCGCGGCGACGCCGCCGGTGGCGCTGTCGACCAGCACCATCTCGCGGACGTCGGAGCCGTTCGTGACCTCGACCCGCCACACCGGTCGCGCGCCGACGGGGTCTGGGCTGCCGACCAGCTCGGGGTCGTAGTACCAGCGGCTGGCCGGGCCGGCCGCCAGGTCACGCACGGGCACGCCGTGGGTGCGCGAGGTCGTCGCCACGGCGGTGCCCACCGCTGCTTCCGCCGACACCGCAGGCGCCGGCAGGGCCCCGGGGTCGGTCGTCTCGCCGTTGACCGACTCGAGGTCGCCGTCGGAGTCGACCGAGACCGCGAGCTCACCGCCGATCACCGGGAGTCCGTCGACGGTCTGGGTGAACCTCACCACGTGGCTGCCGCCGCCGGTCGCGACCACTTCGGTGCGTTCGAGCTGCGCCTCCGGACGGTGTACGCCGAACAGCGCGCCGTAGCGGTCCAGGTGCTCCTCGGCGGCTCGCGTCGGCGTGGATGCGGCCGGCAGGGCCGCGGGCGCGGCGACGGGCGCACCCAGGGTTCCCACGAACTCGGCCTGGCCGTCGGGGCCGGTGCGGACCACGACGGGGTCGGCGGCGTCGGCGCGCAGTCGGCGCTCGGCCGCCTCGCCCGACGATCCGGACGTTCCCGACGTCTCGTCGGCGTCGGGCTCTGCACTGTTCGCCGTGGCCGCCGGGGTCGGTGTCGTGACGCACAGGCCGAGCAACAGGGTCAGGGTGCCGGCAGCCGACATCGCTCGGACAGCGCGCATGGGAGAACCCCCCGGGTCGGGTTTGGTGCGAAGCGTAACCCGGGCAGTTCCACCCGACGCGCCTTTTCAGCGGAACTTCAGGCTGGACTCACGTCGCCACCGGATGACCCGGTCAGGCCACGGTGACCACGATTTTGCCCCGGGTGTGCCCTGCGCGGTTGCGCTCGAGCGCCTCGGCCGTACGGTCCAGCGGGTAGGTCTCCGCGACCTCGATGCGCACCTGCCCGTCGGCGACGTAGCCGACCAGCCGGCTGAGCATCTCGGCGTCGGGGCGGACGAAGACGTAGCGGCCGCCGAGCCCGGCCACGGTGTCGGCGTCGATGATCGAGGCGACCCGGCCCTCGGTCGCCAGCAGCTCAGGAGTCGCGGCCAGCGCGTCACCGCCGATGAGGTCGAGGACCACGTCGACGCCGTCGGGTGCCAGGTCGCGGACGCGGGCTGCCAGGCCGTCGCCGTACTCCACCGGCTCGGCGCCGAGCGAGCGCACGTAGTCGAACCGGCCCGGGCTGGCGGTCCCGATCACCCGGGCGCCACGCAGTGCAGCGAGCTGGACGGCGAAGGTGCCGACGCCGCCGGCGGCGTTGTGCACCAGCACGGTGTCGGCCTTGGTCGTCTCGGTGGCCTCCAGCAGCTGCTCGGCCGTCAGCCCCGCAAGCGGCAGGGCCCCGGCCGGTGCGAAGCCGATGCCGTCGGGAATCCTCGTGACCGCTCGGATGGGCACGGCCACCTTCTCCGCGAACGTGCCGTCCTGCACGTGGTCCTTGCGCGCGTAGGCCAGCACCCGGTCACCCGGTGCCACCTCCGTGACCGCCGGCCCGACCGCCTCGACCACGCCGGCCACGTCCCAGCCGGGGACGAGCGGGAGGTGATGCGGGATCCGCGACCGCAGTCCCCCGGCGACGACCTTCCAGTCCACCGGGTTGACGCCGGCCGCCCGCACGGACACCAGGACGGTGTCGGGACCCACCAGAGGGTCGTCGACCTCGGCGATCTCGACGACGGACGGTTCACCGAACTCACGGATGACTGCGGCTCTCATGCCCTCTGCCCTACCCGATGCGGTCGCCACTCATGCCCCGGCGCCCGCCGGCACCGGCTCGAAGCGCACGAACGGGATCTCGCGGCCCAGCGCGCGGTAGCCGTCGTCACTGCCGCCGTCGACGTCGACGCGGACGTACGACGCCAGCACCGTGGCCGACAGCCGATGGCGCCTGGCGTAGTCGACCATGACCTCGCCGCCCTCCTCGGGCGACAACGGCACGGCGCGGACGGCGAGGCGACGGGTGCCGACCTCGATCGTGGTGTCGGGTGCGACCAGGAGGTTGCGGAACCAGTCCGAGCGCGACCCGTATCCGGAGGCGACCGTGACCGCGCCGGTGGCCCGGTCGCGCGCCGCCACCTCCACCACGACCTGCCGTTGCCGGCCGGTCTTTCGGCCCTGGTGGGTGATCAGCACCAGGCGGTGACCGAACAGCCACCCGAGCCGCGCACGGAAGACCAGGATCGGCACGCGGAACATGATCCGTCGCAGACCGGACGGCGGCCGCAGCCCACGGGGCATGATCGCCTCCTCCGAACTTGCACAAGGGACGTGCAGTCGACAGGGTCGGGGTCGTGTCGACGCTACTCATCGTCCACCACACGCCCTCGCCGTTCATGCAGGCCATGCTCGAGTCCGTGGTGTCGGGCGCCAACCACGAGGAGATCGAGGGCGTGGACGTCGTCGTACGACCGGCTCTGTCTGCGACGGCGGTCGACGTCCTCGAGGCTGACGGCTACGTGCTGGGCACGCCGGCGAACCTCGGCTACATGTCAGGCGCGCTGAAGCACTTCTTCGACCAGGTCTACTACCCCGTCCTCGACGCGACCCAGAAGCGCCCGTACGCGGTCTACGTCCACGGCAACGAGGGCGTGGAGGGGGCGCTGCGCGCGATCGACGGGGTCGCGACGGGGCTGAAGTGGCAGCAGGTGGCGGATCCGCTCACCGTGCTCGGGCAGCCCGAAAAGTCCGACCTCGAGGCCTGCTGGGTGCTGGGCGCCACCGGCGCCGCCGGGCTGATGTAGACCACGTAAGCCGCTGCGTCACCCGCTCCGTCACCCGCTGGGTCAGCCGGGGCGGGCAGCACCCTCGACCGCCGCCACCGCGCGGTCCACGACCGACGCCGGCGGGTCGGCGACGTCGAGCACGACACCGTTCTCGTCGTCCTCCAACGGCTCCAGCGTGTCGAACTGTGACTGCAGCAGCGCCGAGGGCATGAAGTGCTTGCGGTGGTCCATCCGGTCCAGCAGCAGGGCCTGGTCGCCGACCAGATGCACGAAGAACGCGTCCGGCGCCCCCTCGCGCAGGATGTCGCGGTAGCTCCGCCGCAGCGCCGAGCAGGACATGACGGTCGACCGCCCCTCGTCGTGTCGCCGGCGCATCCAGTCGGCGAGCGCACGCAGCCAGGGCATCCGGTCAGCGTCGTCCAGGGGCACGCCGGCCGACATCTTCTCGATGTTGGCCGGCGGGTGGAACTCGTCGGCCTCCTCGAACTCGTAGCCGACCCGCGACGCCAGCGAGGTCGCGATCGTGGTCTTGCCGACGCCGGAGACTCCCATCACCACGACGTGCTGCGGCTGGCCGTGAGGCGGCATCGGCGCTGGCTCCCTTCGGCGGACGAGTCCGCCGCCACTGTGGCCGAGACGTCACGCCTTTGACAAATACATCGAGTCGCCGAACTCGTGCCACAGATAGCGCCGCTCCACCGCTTCGGCGTACGCCGCCGCCACCACGTCGGATCCGACCACGGCGTCGAGCAGCAGCAGGTGGCTCGCCTCGGGGGCGTGCAGCCCGGTGACCAGACCGTCGACCGCCCGGGCACGGCGGCCGGGACCAAGAACGAGATCGGTCCACCCGCGCGCCGGCCGCACCAGCCCGGTCTCGTCGGCCACCGACTCCAGCGCGCGTACGACGGTGGTGCCGACCGCGACCACCCGGTGCCCGGCCGAGCGCGCGCTGGTGACCAGCCGCGCGGTGTGCTCGGGCACGTCGAACCACTCGGGCAGCGGCGGCTCGTGCGCCTCCTGGCTAGACACGCCGGTGTGCAGCACCAGCGGGGCGACCGTGACGCCGCGCGACATGAGCCGGCCCAGCAGGGCATGGGTGAACGGCCGGCCGGCACTGGGCATCTCGGCACTGCCGGGCACGTCGGCGTACACGTTCTGCAGGTAGTCCAACGGCCAGCGGTCGCGGACGTAGCCGTAGCGGATGGGCCGGCCGTGCAGAGGCAGGTACTCGAGCGGCTCGGTCGGTGCGCTCGGCGTCGTTCGCCACATCCGGCCGGCGGGGGCGGCGGGGTCGGGGTAGGGCTCCCGCACGCGCAGCGGCAGCCGCCCCGGCAGTCGCAGCCCCTCACCCGCGTACACGTCGCTCACCGGACCGCGGTTGTCCACCCGGCGCACCTCGACGACCCAGTCGCCGTCCTCCAGCGACCCGGAGACGTGCAACAGCGCCTGCGTACCGTCCCCGCGCACCACGTCGAGTGCGGCCGGCAGCGTCGCCGAGGTGTTGACGACCAGGAGGTCGCCGGGTGACAGGACATCCGGCAGGTCCCGGAAAGTGCCGTGGCGCACTCCCC
The DNA here is from genome assembly GCA_035557095.1 of Nocardioidaceae bacterium. Taxonomy (GTDB): domain Bacteria; phylum Actinomycetota; class Actinomycetes; order Propionibacteriales; family Nocardioidaceae; genus JALZDI01. The sequence continues at coordinate 17,494 of DATMEB010000032.1, forward strand.
GCGGAGAGGCTGCCAGCAGCCGCACCTGGTCGCGTTCCAGGCCGCGTGCCTCCGGGGGCGTGTCCGCGTCGCCGCCCGGTGGGACGCTGAAGCGCAGGGGCTCGGTCGCCGCGGTCATGCGCGCACCGGGTCGTTCAGGTCCGCGGCGCGCACGCGTCCGCTGGGCAGGTCTCCCTCGACGACCCGCAGCAGCGCCGGTACGACGGTGCCGGGATCGGGCCGGTCGGAGATGTCCTCGCCGGGGTAGGCGTCCTGGTGCATCTGCGTACGCATGTCGCCCGGGTCGAACGCGTACACACGCAACGTCGGCTGCTCCGCGGCCATGATCGCGGTGATCTGCTCGAGGGCGGCCTTGGCCGAGCCGTACCCGCCCCACCCCGGGTACGCCTCGACCGCGGCGTCCGAGGTCACGTTGACCACACGGCCACCGGCCGCGAGCAGCTGCGGCAGCAGTGCCTGCGTGAGCGCCAGCGGTGCCAGCGTGTTCACCGCATAGACGCGCTGCAGCTCGGCCAGCGGATAGTCCGCGAGCGCGGGTTGCGGGCTCGGGCCGAGGTGGCTGGCGTTGTTGACCAGCACGCCGACGTCGCCCGCGCTCTGGGCCCCGGCGACCAGCCGGTCGCGGTGTGCCGGGTCCGCGACGTCCCCCGGCACCGCGTGCACGGCCGGCGATCCGGCGGCGTGCAGCGCGTCGGAGGCCACCGCGAGGGCGGACGGGTCGCGCCCGTCGACGACGAGGCTCCAGCCACGTTCGGCCAGGGCGAGGGTCAGTGCGCGTCCCAGACCACGGGAGGCTCCGGTGACAACGGCGAGAGGCATGAGGTACTCCACGATCGGGACATGGGGATGGCTGCTTCGTACTCGCCGATCATGAAACTTGAAGTTAACGTTAAGTCAAGCCCGCTTGTCGGCCCTGAAGAACTGGGTCATTCGTGCAATCTCGAGGCGCCGGTGCCATCGTGGGTCTCGTGGGCCAGTCCCTGTTACCGCCGGAGCACGAGCGCCTCACCTCGGGCTGGGAGCCCGGCGTGCCTGAGGACGACACCCTGGTGCGCCAGGCCGTGCTCGTGCACGCATCGTGGGCCATCACGCTCGCCCGCAAGGTCGGACGGCCCTGGCGGGACGAAGGTGCCTGGGCGGGGGGTCGGGTCGGCGACCGCGGCGCCCTCACCAACTGGGTGGTTCTCACCCGCCCGACCAAGTACCTGGACGCCGTCCTGGCCGAGGTCGCGGCGCTGTTCCCGCCGCACGTCCCCTACCTGCTGGTGAGCCCGTGGCCCACGCCCGACCTGCGCGAGCTCGGCCTGGGACTGGTGGGTCATCCGCCGCTGATGCTGCGCATGCCCGACACGTCAGCCGGAGCGCCCAGCAACGTCAGCAACGTCGAGGTGCGCGAGGTCGAGGACGACGACGGCCTCGCCGTCGCCGAGCGCGTGCTGGTCGAGGGATACCCGCTGCCCGAGCTCGAGCCGCTGCACCCCGGCGTCGTGTACGGGCCCGGCCTGCTCGACGGCACGACCCGCGTCTGGGTCGCCTGGGACGACGGCACTCCGGTCGCGACCGCGGCCGCACACCTGCACGCCGGGGTCGCCCTCGTCGAGGGTGTCGCGGCACTGGCGGGCGCACGCGGCAAGGGCGCCGGAGCCGCCGTGGCCTGGGCCGCGACGACCTGCGACCCCGCGCGTCCGGCCGTACTCATCGCCAGCGACGACGGTCGTCCGGTGTACGAGCGGCTGGGGTACCTGCCGGTGGAGCGCTGGACCGTGTGGATGCAGCCCGGTGCGTCACCTGGCGACTAGTCCACGTTCTGCGCGGTGTCGACGTTGACGTCGCGCCGCACGACAGTGAGCAGGAGCACGGCGGCCAGGCCGGCACCACCGAGGATCACCGCCGCCATCGGCACCGCCGTACTCGTTCCGAGCAGGCCCACCAGCGGCGCGGTGAACGCGCCCACGCCGAACTGCACAGAGCCAAGCAGGGCTGCCGCGGTACCTGCCGCCTCGCCGTGCCGCGACAGCGCCAGCGCCGGCGTGTTCGGCAGCGCCAGCCCGCACGCGGTGACGATCACCGCCAGGGGCGCGAGTACGCCGGCCAGCCCGCCGAACCCGGTCGCGGTGACGACCACGAGCACCGTGGCACCGGCGGTCGCCACCAGCACCGCACCGGTCAGCACCTGGCTCGGTAGGTACCGCCGCAACAGCAGCGGGTTGAGCTGCGTACCGAGCACGATGCCCAGCGCGTTGCCGCCGAAGACGAGTCCGTAGGTGCGCTGGCTGAGCCCGTAGATGTCCTGGAACACGAACGGCGAGCCGGAGATGTAGCTGAACAGCGCCGACATCATCAGACCGGCTACCAGCACGAGCGCGACGAAGGTCCGGTCGCGCAGCAGGGACCGGTAGGTCCGCAGGGTGGCCATCAGACGGGCCGAGCGACGGCGCTGCGGCGGCAACGTCTCGCGCAGCCCGACCGCGGCCACCACTGCCAGGAGCACCGCGAACCCGGCCAGCACCACGAAGATCCCGCGCCACGAGGTGTACTGCAGGATCAGCCCACCCAGGCTCGGCGCCAGGACGGGCGCGGCGCCGATGACCAGCATCAGCCGGGAGAGCAGCCGGGCCGCGGCGATCCCGACGAACAGGTCGCGCACGATCGCCATCGCGTTCACGCTGATCGCCGCTCCGGCGAAGCCCTGCAGGACCCGTACGGCGCTGAGGCTGACCACGTCCGGCGCGAGCGCGCACAGCAACGACGTGACCGCGTGCACGAGAACTCCGACCAGCAGCGGACGCCGGCGACCGAGCGAGTCGGACAGCGGCCCGATGACCAGCTGGCCGAACGCGAGACCGGCGAGCATCCCGGTCAGCGTCACCTGCACCGCGGCGTCGCCGGCGTCGAGCTCCTCCGCGAGCTCCGGCAGCGCCGGGAGGTACATGTCGACGGTCAGCGGGCCGATCGAGATCAGGGCACCGAGAACCAGCACCAATTGGAGGTAGCGCCGACCGGTCGGCGCGACGGTGGCGCTGCCCGGTCGATCGGCGGCCGCGGACGCCGAACCCGCGGCCGGACCCTTCGCCGGGCCCGAGCCGGTCGCCGGCGGGATTCTCTTCACTGACCAACATCCTCTCGCAGTGCGCACGCGAGGCCCGTGCCGGGTTCGCCCGGTGTATGAAGGCAAAATTTTCGCTGACGGCCGGCAACCGGCTCCGGGACAAGAGCGGCATTCCGAAACCGTCCGGTCCGCCATGTGGCGAAATGCCACCCGATTACGCACGAGACACGTTCGGTCGCTCAGCGCGACGGCCACGGCCCGCCGGCAGGGAGGGTGACCACCGCCGTCCGAGCGCGCCAGAATGGCTGTTGGGGTGCAGCAAACGTAGCGACACACGTGATCCGTTCGCCAAAGGAGCTGGGTCTGTGTTCACGCGCTCCGAGCCGTGCCCGACAGGTCGCAGACGCGTCGCGCTGTACTCCCACGACACTCAGGGGCTCGGGCACACCCGGCGCAACATCGTGATCGCGGCGTCCCTGGTGGCGGCCCGTCCGGGGACCGACGTGCTCCTGCTCACCGGAGCCCCGGAGGCCACGGTGCTGCCGCTGCCGCCGTCGACCGAGGTCCTCACGCTGCCCACGCTGCACAAGCACGCCGACGGCCACTACTCCCCCCGCGTGCTCTCCGGACCACTCGCCGACGTGCTCCGGATGCGGTCGCTCCTGCTGGACACCGCCCTGACCTCGTTCGACCCCGACCTGTTCGTGGTCGACAAGGTGGCGCGGGGCGTGCACGGTGAGCTCGACCCGGCCCTGATCGAGCTGCGCGAGCACGGCCGCACCCGCACCGTGCTGGGGCTGCGCGACGTGCTGGACACCCCCGTGGTCGCGCGACGCGAGTGGCAGGCGGCACGCACCAGCGAGGCCGTCCGCGACCTCTACGACGAGGTCTGGGTGTACGGCGACCCCACGGTGTACGACCCGGTGCAGGAGTACGCCCTGCCGCGCGAGGTCACGCGCAAGCTCGCCTTCACCGGCTATCTCGCCGGACTGCGACCTCCCGGACTGCGGGTCCGCGGCTCGGGCAGCCTCAGCCCCGACCCGCCTGCGCAGCCGTTCGTGGTCTGCACGGTCGGGGGCGGACAGGACGGGCTGGAGCTCGCCCGGTCGTTCCTGCACGCGGTGCTGCCGCGCGGCCTGCACGGTGTGATCCTCACCGGGCCGTACATGCCGGGGCACCGGCGTGCCGAGCTGATCCGGGACGCCGAGCGCCGCTGCGACGTCACCGTGCACGAGTTCGTCGCCGGCACGCACGAGTTCCTGCGGCGCGCGGAGGCGGTGGTGTCCATGGGCGGCTACAACTCGGTGTGCGAGCTGCTCGACGCCGGTTGCCCGGCGCTGATCGTTCCGAGGGTGACACCGCGCACCGAGCAGGCGCTGCGAGCCGACCGACTGGCCCGAGCCGGTTGCGTGGACGTCCTCCCGCCCGCGGGCGCCACGCCCGGGCGCCTCGGTGACTGGCTGGCCTGGCGGACCCGAGCGCCAGGGCGAGCGCGCCGCGCCATCGACCTCGGCGGGACAACGGCCGTCCCGAAGCTCGCCGACCGCCTCTGCCGACTCGGGCGGACCGCCGAGGAGGTGCCACATGTCGCCGTCTGAGACCCCCGCCCGGCGCATCGGCTACGTGCTGAAGATGTACCCCCGGTTCTCCGAGACGTTCATCGTCAACGAGATCCTGGCACTGGAGGCCGCCGGAGAGCGCCTGGACATCTTCTCCCTGCGGCTCCCGGTGGACGGACGCTTCCACGAGCAGCTCGCCGACGTCCGCGCTCCCGTCACCTACCTGCCGCACCAGCTCAAGCCCGCCGAGCTCTGGGAGGTGCTGCAGCGCGGACTCCATGCGCTGCCGCGGCTGTCGGTCGACCTTCCCGACGTCCTCGCGCTCGGTGTCAACGACGCGGCGTGCGCGGTGCAGCTCGCCATGCTCGTACGCGACCTCGGGATCACGCACCTGCACGCGCACTTCGCGTCGGTTGCGACGGACGTCGCCCGCGTCGCGGCCAGACTCGCCGGGGTCGGCTACAGCTTCACCGCGCACGCCAAGGACATCTACCACGAGTCGGTCGAGCCCGCCCGCATGCGCCGCAAGCTCGCCGACGCATCGGCGGTCGTGACGGTCAGCGACTACAACCGAAGGCACCTGCAGCGGACCTACGGTCATGCGGCCGACCACGTGGTGCGCATCTACAACGGGATCAACCTCGAGCAGTTCAGCTTCGACCCGCCCCGCGATCGCCCGCCGGTCGTGGCCGCCGTGGGGCGCCTGGTGGAGAAGAAGGGCTTCACCCACCTGGTCGACGCGGTCGCGGAGATGGTCCGTGCCGACCGGGAGGTGCGCCTCCACATCGTCGGCGCCGGTGACCAGCAGCCGGCACTGCGCGCGCAGGTCGACGCGCTGGGGCTCGGCGACGAGGTTCGCTTCCTCGGCGCGCTGCCGCAGGCGCAGGCGCGCGAGGTGGTGCGCGGCGCGGCCGTGCTGGCGGCACCGTGCGTCGTGGGAGCCGACGGCAACCGGGACGGGCTGCCGACGGTGCTGCTCGAGGCCATGGCCCTCGGCACGCCGTGCGTGGCCACCCCCGTCACAGGGGTTCCCGAGGCCATACGCCATGGCGAGACCGGCGTCATCGTGCCGGAGGCGGACGGGCACGCGCTCGCCGGCGCCCTTTCCACGCTGCTCGACGACGGTGCCCTGCGGCGTCGGCTCGCGGCCAACGCACGCGCGCTCGTCGAGTGGGAGTTCGACATCCGGCGCAACAGCGCCCGCCTGCGCGAGATCCTGACACCGCCGACGCCGGTGGCGGCGGGGGTGGGCTGATGCGGGTCGCCTTCGTGTGCTGCGACCACGGCGTGCCGGTGTTCGGTCGCAAGGGCTCGTCGGTGCACGTGCAGGCGGTGCTGCGCACCCTGGTCGCACGAGGAGACGAGGTGCACCTGCTCACGACGGCGCCGGTCGGCACACCTACTCCCGAGCTCGCCCAGGTCTGGGTGCACCACCTGCCCACCGGACCGTCGACTGACCGGGCAGGCCGCGAGGTGCGCAGTCAGGAGGCGGACGCGCTCGTGAGCGGCGTGCTGACCCGGCTGCACCAGGAGTCACCGCTGGGTCTCGTGTACGAGCGGTACTCCCTGTGGGGTCGCACGGCGATGGCCTGGGCGGCCGCCGTCGGTGTACCCAGCCTGCTCGAGGTCAACGCGCCGCTCGTCGACGAGCAGGCCACCCATCGCGTGCTCGTCGACCGCGACCGTGCCGAACAGGTCGCCACACACGCGCTGTCGTCGGCCGGGGCCGTGCTGTGCGTCACCGAGGCCGTCGCCCGGTGGGCCCGGTGCCGGATGCGCGACCCCGCGAACGCGCACGTCCTCGGCAACGGGGTGGACACCCTGCGGATACGCCCGTCGGGCAGGCGGGTGACGCCGTCCGTGGGTACGCCGTTCACGGTCGGGTTCGTCGGCACCCTGAAGCCGTGGCACGGGGTCGACCTCCTGGTCGACAGCACGGCGCTGCTGGTCGTCGAGGACCCGACGTACCGGCTGCTCGTGGTGGGCGACGGCCCGCTGGCCACGACCCTGCGGGAACGTGCGGCGGGCGCGGGCATCGCGGCACAGTTGGAGACGACGGGCGGGGTGTCCCCGCACGACGTCCCCACACAGCTGCACCGCTTCGACGTGGCGATCGCCCCCTACCCGCCCATGGACGACTTCTACTTCTCGCCCCTCAAGGTCTACGAGTACCTGGGGGCGGGCCTGCCGGTGGTCGCCAGCCGCGTCGGCGGCCTCGCCGACGTCCTCGACCACGGCCGGATCGGCGTCCTCGTCGAGCCCGGTGACGCCGCCGGACTGGCGACGGCCGTTGCCGACCTGCGCGCAGACCCCGCGCGCCGCGAGACGCTCGGGCGGGCCGCTCGCCTGCGCGCCGTCGCCCGGCACGACTGGTCCTCGGTGGTCTGCTCGGCGCTGTCGCTGTCTCGCGTGGGGGTCGAGGGGGTGCCCCGTGCTGCGAGCCGCTGACCAGGACCTCGTCGTCCGCGACCCGGCCATCCCCGGCCTCGCGGTCCTTCTGGACGACGAGGCGCTGGGTCGCTGGCTCAGCGAGCAGATGCAGACGACCGTTCGGGTGCGCGTGCGCTACCTGCGCTACAAGCACGCCACCAGCTGCGTCCTCGCCGGCGACGTCGACCTGCCCCAGAGTGGGAGTGCGTGCCTGGTCTCGGCGTACGCCCATCCCGACACCGTCAAGATGACGAAAACTCTTACGCGTGCTCCCGCGGGATCCGTGCTGGGGGTGGATCCCGCGCGAGGGCTGCTCGCGACCACCCCCGCCGCCGACCGTGACCTCCCCGCGCTGGGCGTCCTCGACGACGACATGCGCCGCCGCCGGCTGCTACGCCGGCTGCTGGGCGACCGGACCGGGCTGCGGCACGCCACGTTGCAGACACTGCGGCACAAGCCGCACCGCCGGTGGGTCGGCATCATGCAACCGCGACACGGTCCGCAGGCGGTGCTCCGCTGCTACCGGCCGGGCCGTGCCCATGCCGCCACCGAGGCGATCGCCGCCTGGGCAGGCGGTGAGCCGCGCACACCGCGGCTGCTCGGTGTCTACCCACGTCGCGGCATCGCCGCGGTCGACTTCCTGCCGGGACGCCTGCTGCCCCAGGGCACCGTCACGGACTTCCGGGCCGCGGGCGAGGCGCTCGCCCGCCTGCACTCCCGCCCCGAGGTCCTGCTGCGCACCAGCGGGCCGGTGTCCGAGGCCCGCGCCGTGCGCGCGTCGGCGGGGCTGCTGTCAGTGCTGCTCCCGGACATGGCCGACGACCTGGACGACCTGGCGGACATGCTGACGGACCGGCTGGTGGCGATGGAGCAGGTACGCCGGCCGATCCACGGCGACTTCTCCGCCGACCAGGTCGTGATCGGCGACCGCGGTGTGGGGCTGCTCGACCTCGACTCGGCTCGGCTCGCCGACCCCGCTGTCGACCTGGCCTGCGCCTCGGCGTCGACCACCCTGGACGTCGTACTCGGCCATCTCGGCTGCACGACCGCCGAGCAGCGGATGGGTGCGCTGCACGCCGGGTACGCGCTGGTCGCGGACACGCCCGACGAGGCACGGCTGGCGACCCACGAAGCCGCGCACCTGCTGCGCCGTGCGATCGAGCCGTTCCGGCTGCGGACGACCCCGGACTGGCCGAGCGCCTCGCGTGACCTGGCCGAGCGCGCACGCAAGCGCCTGAGCGGGACGACGGTGGCAGGTGGTGCCCGGTGACACAGGTGATCGACCGGGTGACCGAGGCCGTCAGCTCGTGCGGCCTCGACCTGGAGAAGACGTTCCCGCAGGGTGCCGGCCATCTGCTGCTGCAGATGTCGCGGCCGGACCGGTCGAGGCTCGCAGGCCAGTGGTTCGCCGACAGCTCACGCGCCCGTGTGGTCGCCCGCGAGACCCGCAAGCGAACCGGTGACGACGTGGATGTGCCCGTGCTCGACGGCGGGCGGCTGCTGCTGCAGCCCGACGGCGCCGACCGCCGGATCCCGGTACTGCACCGGGTCGCGTCCGCGCCCGGAGCCGCCCTCGTCGCGCACCGTGCCGAGAAGCGCGGAAGCGTGCGGCGCGTCGACCGCGACGGGCAGGCCGTCTACACCAAGGTCGTCCGGCCCGGTCGCCTGAGCGCGACCATGGCCGGCGCACGTGTCCGTGTCGCCGGCGTGCGGGTGCCGAAGGTGGCGGCCGTCGACCCCGACGGCGGGACGATGGACTGCCACGCGCTGCCCGGCCGGACACTGCACGACATCCTCGCCGACCCGACGCTGACGACCGCCGAGGTGATCGCGGCCGGGCGCGCGGTCGGCGGCGCTGTCGCCCGGCTGCACGCCTGTCCCCCGCCCTCGTCGCTCAGGAGGCACGAGGCGACCGAGGAGATGGCGGTGACCCGCCATTGGCTGCGACAGGCGTGGGTCCACGGGCTGCTCGACGACACCGGGCTGGTCCGGCAACGGCTGGAGACCGCGCGGGGACTGCTCGCGGACGCAGGGGGTGAATCGGCCTTCCTGCACCGTGACCTGCACGACAAGCAGGTGGTGGTCGACGGCGACGATGCCGTCGGCATCCTCGACCTCGACCTCGCTGCGACCGGCGAGCCTGCACTCGACCTGGCGAACCTGCTCGTGCACCTGGAGCTGCGGTCGCTGCAGGGACTCTGCCCCGCCGCGCGGGCACGCGCCTGCGCCGACGCCGTGGTGGACGGCTACGCCCCGGAGCTCGACACCTGGCGACGGGTACCCGCGTACGCCCTCACCACCCGCTTGCGGCTCGGAGCGGTCTACGCGTTCCGCCCCGGCTCCGCCGGCATCGGCCTCGCGCTGCTGACCGACGCCCCGGGCCCACCGGGTCACACCCGGGAGCGTCGATGAACCCGAACATCGCCGTGATCGGTACCGGCTACCTGGGCGCCACCCATGCCGCGTGTCTGGCCGAGCTGGGCTTCGACGTCCTCGGCGTGGACGCCGACCCCGTGAAGGTCGACCGTCTCGGCCGCGGACGTCCGACGTTCTACGAACCCGGACTGGCCGACCTGCTCGCCCGGCACACGGCGTCGGGCCGGCTGCGGTTCACGACCTCGCCGGCCGAGGCCGCGCAGTTCGCCGACGTGCTCTTCCTCTGCGTCGGTACACCGCAGCGCGCCGACGGGCTGGCCGCCGACACCGGTCACGTCGTCCAGGCGGTCGAGCAGCTCGTGCCGCACCTGCGGCGGTCTGCGGTCATCGTGGGCAAGTCCACCGTGCCGGTGGGCACCGCACACCGCGTCGCGTTGAGGGCGACGGAGCTGGCCCGGCCCGGTGTCGAGGTCGAGGTGGCGTGGAACCCGGAGTTCCTGCGCGAGGGGCGCGCCGTCGAGGACACGCTGCGTCCGGACCGGCTCGTCTTCGGCGTCGGTTCGGCGGAGGCCGAGAAGCTTCTGCGTGCGGTCTACGCGCGCCAGCTCGACCAGGGCGTGCCGCTGGTCGTCACCGACGTCATCACCGCTGAGCTGGTGAAGGCGTCGGCGAACGCCTTCCTGGCCACCAAGGTTTCGTTCATCAACGCGGTCGCGGAGCTGTGCGAGGTCACCGGCGGCGACGTGGTCGCGCTGGCCGAGGCGATGGGCTACGACGGCCGGATCGGCAGCCGCTACCTCAACCCCGGCCTCGGGTTCGGCGGTGGCTGCCTGCCCAAGGACATCCGGGCGATGACGGCCCGGGCCGGGGAGCTCGGTGTCTTCCACATGGTGACGTTCCTGCGCGAGGTCGACGCGATCAACCTCCACCGGCGCCGGCGTGTGATCGACCTGGCCGTCGACGAGTGCGGGGGCAGCGTCCTGGGCCGGCGGGTCGGCGTGCTCGGTGCCGCGTTCAAGCCGCGCACCGACGACGTGCGGGACTCCCCCGCGCTGGACGTCGCGGCGCGGCTGAACCTCGAGGGCGCGCAGGTGACGGTGTACGACCCTCGCGCGAACGTCAACGCCGCCGCGCTCTATCCCACGCTCGGCTACGCCGACGACGTAGCGGGGGCCGTCCGGGACGCGGACCTCGTTCTGCACCTCACTCAGTGGCCGGAGTTCTGCGACCTCGACCCGGCCGAGCTGCTGCCGCTGGTCGCCACGCCCCGGATCGTCGACGCCCGCAACGCTCTCGACGCCGACCGGTGGCGCGCGGCCGGGTGGAGCTACCGTGCGCTCGGCCGCCCGAGCCCGTCGCACTCGCACCCGGTGGAGAACACGTCTTAGCGTGACCGCATGGCGCTCGCGGTGTGTCTGCTGTTCGACGAACGCACCAACCGGTCGCTGCGCCATCTCTGGGACCGTCTCGAGGACGTCGGGGTACCGACCCTGCGGTCGCACACGCACGGCCGGCACGTGCCGCACCTGTCCTTTGCCGTGCTGCGCGAGTGGCGACTCGACGACGTGCGGGAGAAGGTCGAGTCGATCCCCTCCGGTGCGCCGTATGAGCTGCACTTCGACGCGCTGGGCACGTTCCGTCGAGGGCGTTCCTGGCTCGCGCCGGCGGTCACGAGCGACCTCACACGACGTCAGGAACGGGTGGTGTCGGCCGTCGCCGCAACCGGCGCCGACCTGCACAGGCACTACCTGCCCGGGGTGTGGATGCCGCACTGCACGATCGCGCCGCGGGTGCCGCTGGCGGTGCTGCCGGTCCTCGCGGCGGCGGTCTACGACGTGCTCCCGCTGCGGGCGTACGCCGACCGCGTCGCGCTGGTCGACAGCGGCACCGCCGAGGTCTGGCCGCTGGCCAACCTGCCGTGACGAGCGCCGCTCAGGGCGTGTTGGTAGACGGTGGGCCGTCGCGAGCGTCGCATCCACGGGATGCCTCGCAAGGCGCAGGCGCGCAGGCATACCGGTGCTGTACGTCGAGCGGCTGCAACGCAGCGAGACGCCCGTGGGGCGGCGCGCAGCAGGCCATGCCGTCTACCAACACGTCCTAGGGTGTGCCAACCCACTCCTCGGTGCCGTCGCGGAAGATCTGGTGCTTCCAGATCGGAACCGTCGACTTGAGGTCGTCGATCAGCTCGCGGCAGGCGTCGAAGGCCTGGCCGCGGTGCGCGCACGACACGGCCACCACCACCGCGAGATCACCGACCTCGAGGTCGCCCACGCGGTGCACCGCCGCCAGTCCCGCCACGGGATACCGCTCGGCCACCCGCTGCGCGACCTGCCGCATCTGGTCGAGGGCGGTCGGGTGGGCGCTGTAGCCGAGGCGGTCGACGCTGCGGTCGCCGTCGTGGTCGCGCACGGCGCCGACGAAGAGCGCCTCGCCGCCGGCGGCCGGGTCGGCCACCGCGGCCCGAACCTCGTCGACCGACAGCGGGTGGTCGCGGATGTCGACCAGCCGGATCACGTCACCCACACCGCGACCATAGCGAGGACGGAGCCGCGCCCTCTGCTCGGAGGGTGCTCGGATGGCGCATGGACGGCCTGCAGGGCCCTGCTGGCCTGCGATGCCGCGGGATGCCGTGGGATGCCGCCGGTTGCCGCGGGAAGTACGTTGGACCCATGGCAGAACCACCCGCTGACCGCCCCGACAACGGCGACGACGACTCTTCGCAGCCGCAGAACCCGTTCGCGGGTACGCCGTTCGAGCAGCTGTTCTCGGCGTTCACGTCCGGGTCGGCCGGCGGCGGCTCGGGCATGCCCGACCTGTCGCAGCTGATGTCGCAGGTCCAGCGGATGATGACGCCGTACTCCGGCTCGGTGAACTGGCCGCTGGCCAAGGACACCGCGCGCGGCCAGCTCGCCAGCAAGGAGGACCCCTCCCCCACCCGGGCCGACCAGGACGCGGTCGCGGACGCCGTGCGGCTGGCCGAGCACTGGCTCGACGAGGCCTGCGAGTTCCCCGCCGGGGCGCACCGGCCGGCGGCGTGGAGCCGTGCGCAGTGGATCGAGTCCACGTTCCCCGCGTGGGAGAAGATCGTCGAGCCGGTCGCCACCCACGTCAACGCCGCGATGGAGAAGGCGCTGCCGGACGAGGCCAAGGCGATGGCGGGCCCGATGATGGGTCTGCTCAGCCAGGCCGGGGGCTCGATGTTCGGTGCGCAGGTCGGACAGGCGCTGGCCGCACTCGCCGGTGAGGTGGTGTCGTCCTCCGACATCGGCATCCCGCTGACCAACGGCGACGAGGCCGCGCTGGTCCCGGCCAACGCGCGGGTGTTCGGCGAGGGCCTGGGGCTGGAGCCCTCCGACGTCCTGCTCTACCTCGCGCTGCGCGAGTGCGCCCACCAGCGGCTGTTCCACCACGTGCCGTGGCTGCGTGCACACCTCATGAGCGCCGTCGAGGCCTACGGCCGCGGGATGACGATCGACATGTCGAAGATCGAGAGCTCGCTCGGCTCGCTCGACCCCTCCAACATGGAGGGCATCCAGGAGGCGCTCAGCGGTGGGCTGTTCGAGCCCGAGGAGACTCCGGAGCAGAAGGCCGCGCTCGCCCGGCTGGAGACCGCGCTCGCACTGGTCGAGGGCTGGGTCGACGACGTCGTCGGGCAGGCGACCTCCGGCCGGATGCCCCAGGCCACCAAGCTGCAGGAGGCCGTGCGCCGCCGCCGCGCCGCGGGCGGGCCGGCCGAGGAGACCTTCGCCGCGCTGGTCGGGCTCGAGCTCCGGCCGCGCCGGTTGCGCGACGCCACCGCGTTGTGGGGCGCGCTCCGGTCGTCGAAGGGCGCGGCCGCGCGCGACCACGTGTGGTCGCATCCCGACCTGATGCCGACCGCGGCCGACCTCGACGACCCGCTCGGCTTCTCGGCCGACGAGGGCTCCGACGAGGCGTCCGCGGTCACCGACGCGGAATTCGACGCCGCTCTGGCCGAGCTCCTCGACGCCTCGAACGAGCCCGGCCAGGACTCCCCCGGCGACACAGGCGACTCCGGCGACGAGCCCCCGGGCGCCGACCCCGGTGAGGGAGACTCCGGCCCCTCGTCGCGGTGACCCGGTGACCCGATGACAAGGTGAACCGGTGAGCCTGCACGCCGATGCCACCGACGTACTCACGCGGTGGGAGCCGCCGGACACCGACCAGTCGGGCCTGCGCGACCTCTACCTCGAGCATCTGGGGCGGCATGGCGACGGCATGTGGCGCGAGTGCCGGCCCGACCACGTCACGGCCAGCGCGCTGGTGCTGTCGGCCGACCGCCGGCGCATCCTGCTGACGCTGCACGCCAAGCTCGGCCGGTGGCTGCAGCTCGGCGGGCACTGCGAGCCGGGCGACGAGACCCTGGCCGCCGCCGCGCACCGGGAGGCCGTCGAGGAGTCGGGGATCGCCGACCTCGTGCTCGACGAGTCGCCGGTGTTGCTGTCACGGCACGAGGTGCCGTGCGGCCCGGTGCGTCCCGCGCACCACCTCGACGTGCAGTACGTCGCCAGGGCCGCCGACGACGCCGTCGCGGTCGCCAGCGCGGAGTCGCACGACCTGTGCTGGTTCGACGTGGACGCCCTGCCCGCCGGCACCGACGCGTCCGTGCGGGCGCTGGTCGGCCAGGCGCTGCTGCGCCAGGGGCGCCGGATCGGCTGACGCAGCTGACCCGCGGTTGCTGACGGCGGGGTGGCTTAACGGCTGGGTCAGTCGACGTCGTCGCCGGAGAGGTCGAGCCCCGAGGCCGACGCCACTCCCTCCAGGTAGCCGCGCGCCCGCTCGGTGCGGGGGTAGGCCTCGAGCAGTGCCCAGAACCGCTTGCCGTGACCGGGCTCGATCAGGTGCGCCAGCTCGTGCATCAGGACGTAGTCGATCACCCACTCCGGCATGCCCTGCAGCCGTGAGGACAGCCGGATCGTGCGGTCGAGCGGGGTGCACGACCCCCACCGCGAGCGCTGGTTGCTGACCCAGCGCACCGACACCGGGACCGCCCGGCCGTCGAGGTAGCGGCGGGAGAGCTCGCGGGCGCGCTGTTCCAGCGAGGTCTGGCTCGGCCGGCGGCGCCGCTCCTGGCGTTCGAGTCGCTCGACCATCGCCGCGACCCAGTGCTTCTCCTCGGCCCGTGTCATCCGCGCGGGGATGAGGACGACGATGCGGTCCTGGTCACGGTAGGCGGCCACGGTCCGCCGACGCCTGCCGCTGCGGCGCACCTCCACAGCCGGAGCCGCGTCGGCCGGCAGGGGGGCATCTGTGTGGGCCACCCGGACAAGGTACTCCCAGCCTCAGACGGCCCCTTCCCGGGTAACCCCAGGGTGACGCGGCGCAAGAAATCGCGCAGGAAAATGTTGTCCACAGCCGGTGGATAACAAAGGGTGCAGGTCAGCGCCGCAACCGTGCCCGTCGGGCCAGATTCGCCCACAGGCGTGATGCACCGTCCATGGCCCGGTTTTCACAGCCCCGCCGCATTCGTCCCCAGACTGTCCCCAGCGTTATCCACAAGGGTGGACAAACTCGCGTTGACTCTGCCTGGTGGCCCGCTTAGCGTCGTGACCTGGTGAGGCCCCCGCTCCGGCGGGAGGACGTCCGCAAGGGGAAGGCGGATGACCTCCATCCGGTGGCGGGGGCCTCGTTGTGCCTGGGGCCGCAGCGCTCGGCCAGTGGGTGGGTCAGCGGTTCGGGTCAGCGGCCGGTGAAGGACGGGCGCCGCTTCTCCCGGGCCGCCGCGAGGCCCTCCTGCAGGTCGGCCGTCGCCAGCGTGATCGGCTGCGCCAGCGCCTCCCACTGCACCGCGGCCTCGAAGCTCGCGTGCCCGCCCTGGCGCAGCGCGGTCGTGGTGTAGCGGGTCGGGATGGGCGCTGCCGCGGCGATCGTCGCGGCGATGTCCGTCGCGGCCTCCAGGAAGCCGTCCTCGGGCAGTACGCGGTTGACGAGCCCGAGCTCGCACGCCTCCTCGGCTTGCACGATGCGACCGGTGAGCAGCAGCTCTCGGGCGGTGGCCAGACCGACGACCTCGGGGAGCAGCCAGGTCGCGGCCATACCGGGGTGCATCCCCAGCGAGGTGAACGGCGCCCCCAGCCTCGCCTGCGGCGGGGCGTACCGCAGATCGCAGGCCAGGGCCAGGCACAGACCGGCGCCGACGGCTGCGCCGTTGACCGCCGCGATCGTCGGGATCTCCAGGTCGCGCACCGACAGCCACTGGCGGTAGAAGGCGATCATCCGGGTGCGCAGGTGGTCGACCGGCGCGTCCGGCTCGCTGCCGATCCAGCCGGTGTCACCGCCGGAGCAGAACGCCCTGCCCGCACCGGTCACCAGCAGCGCCCGCGCATCGCGGTCGGTACGCAGCTCCTCGATCAGCCGCGCCCACGACTGCGTCATCTCGTCGGACATCGCGTTGCGCTTGGCGGGGTTGTCCAGCGTCACCACGACCACCCCGTCGTCCCGGCGCTCCACGGACAGGTCCGAATACAGGCTCACGCGCGCTCCTCAAATCGGTACAAAGTATGACAAATGTCGCGCAACGCCCGCTCAGCGAGCGTGGCGGCGTGGAATAACGCTACGACTGCCGTAGGGTCGCCGTGTCAGGGCGACCTCGGCGCGCACGCAGCGCGACGGTGTCCCACACGAACGGCGGGTCTTCCCCAGACTCCCGTCGCGACGACCGAAGAAGATCGAGACAACTCGGGGCTTGGCGGGAGCAGGGACCCGAACGACAAAGCTAGGAGGCCGTCATGGCGGAGACGTGGAGCGGAGAGTTCTACTGCGTCAAGTGCAAGGAGAAGCGCGAGGCGAGCGGCGAGGTCCGGGTCAACGACAAGGGCACCCGGATGGCCAAGGCTCAGTGCCCCGTGTGCGGCACCAACCTCAACCGCATCCTCGGCAAGGCCTGACCCACAGACCACCGACCTCCCGCCCCACGCCGGGGGCGGGAGCGACATCGCCGGAGGCGGACACCCACCATGGTGTCCGCCTCCGCTTGTCTCTGGGTGTCTTGCAGGGTGCATCGCTGGGCGGACGGCTGGGGGCGCTGTGGACGACGCCCGGCGTCCCCCGACCCGACGTGACAGGCTCACCCCGCCCGGCGGATGCGGCCGTCGGGGCGAGGAGGTCCCATGCGTCCCGTGCTCCGTCCCGGTCTGCGGCTGGTCCGCCAGCCCTCCGGAGGCGCCGCCCTCGTGGAGCGGCACGCCGTCTACCGGCTCGACCCCGTCACCGCCGACCTGCTCGGCGCGCTCGACGGGCTGCGCGACGACACCGGGCTGCTGGCCCGGCACCCGCAGCCGGAGGCCGCTGCCGCGGCGTGGGCCCGCCTCCTGCGTGCCGGTGTCGTGGTCGACGTCGAGACGCCGGCACGACTGGCCCGTGACCTCGACGAGCCCGTCCGCCCGCACGCGCTGCGCGAGGCCACCACGCTGCTCGCCTACGACCCCGCCGGGGCCGAAGGCGCCTGGCACCGGCGCCGGCGCGCCCGGGTCGCCGTACACGGCCGCGGCGCTCTTGCCGGTCCGGTCGCACAGCTGCTGGAACAGGCCGGTGTCGGCGTTCGACAGACCGATGACGCAACGGCCACCGCTGATCTGACGGTGCTGACCGACGACCACGAGCCCGCGTCGGACGTCGTCGAGCGGCTGATGCGCGAGGGCCGCCCGCACCTGCTGGCCGGGCTGCGTGGCGTCGAGGGGCTCGTCGGCCCGTTGGTCCTGCCGGGTACGACCCCCTGCCTGCGCTGCGTCGACCTCGGCCGCCGCATGCGCGACCCGGCCTGGGGCGCCGTGCGCGACCAGCTCGCCACGCCCGACCCGCTGACCCGGCTGACGGCGACCCCCGCGAGCGGCGTCGTGGTCGCCGCCGCCGGTGCGCTGGCGGTCGCCGAGGTGCTGGCGCAGGTGGAGGGGCGGACCGCGTCGGCCCTGGGTACGACGTGGACGCTGTCCCTGCACCGGCCGGTGCCGGAGGCTACGACCTGGCCGGTCCAGCCATCGTGCGGGTGCGCCTGGCATGCGCACGCAGCGGCTCGGGGACAATGGAGCGCATGACGGATCTCCCCCGCAAGGCCGCAGCACGCACCGCGCGACTGGCGTCGCTCCCGCTGGGGTTCGCCGGGCGCGCCACCGTCGGGCTGGGCCGGCGCATCGGCGGCGCCCCCGCCGAGGCCGTCATCAGCGACATGCAGCAGCGCACGGCCGAGCAGATGTTCCGCGTGCTCGGCGAGCTCAAGGGCGGCGCGATGAAGTTCGGCCAGGCGATGTCGATCTTCGAGTCTGCGCTGCCCGAGGACATCGCGGCGCCGTACCGCGCCACCCTGACCCAGCTGCAGGACGCCGCCCCGCCGATGCCGCCCAGCACCGTGCACGAGGTGCTGGCCCGCGAGCTCGGCCGCGACTGGCGCCAGCGGTTCGAGTCGTTCGAGGACGAGCCGGCGGCCTCGGCGTCGATCGGACAGGTGCACCACGCGGTGTGGCACGACGGCCGCGAGGTCGCGGTGAAGGTGCAGTACCCCGGCGCCGCGGAGGCGTTGCAGGCCGACCTGCGGCAGATCGGCCGCGCCGCGCGGATGTTCGCCGGCTGGATCCCCGGGCTGGAGATCCGGCCGCTGGTCGAGGAGCTGCAGGCCCGCGTCGGCGAGGAGGTCGACTACGCGCTCGAGGCGGAGGCGCAGCGCGGCTTCCACGACGCGTTCGCCGACGACCCCGAGTACGTCGTCCCGGCCGTGGTCGCGCACAGCGACAAGGTGCTGGTCAGCGAGTGGCTGCACAGCCAGGCGTCGTTGGCCCGGCTGATCGCCGAGGGCGACCAGGCCGACCGGGACCGGTACGGCGAGCTGTACGTCCGGTTCCTGTTCTCCGGTCCGACGCGGGCGGGCCTGCTGCACACCGACCCGCATCCCGGCAACTACCGCATCCTCGACGACGGCCGTCTCGGAGTCGTCGACTACGGCGCGGTCCTGCGGCTTCCCGACGGGCTGCCCGCGTCGGTCGGCCGGATCCTGGGCCTGGCCGCCAACGACGACTACGACGCCGTGGAGGAGGGGCTGCGCACGGAGGGCTTCATCAAGCCGAACATCCAGGTCGACATCGAGGCGCTGCGCGACTACCTCGAGCCTTTCGTCGAACCGGCACGGACATCGCGCTACCGGTTCACCCGGGCGTGGATGCGCGAGCAGTTCTCGCGGGTCAACGACCCGCGGCGGCCCGGCTACACGACCACGTTGAAGATCAACCTGCCTCCGGCCTACCTGATGATCCATCGCGTATGGCTGGGCGGGATCGGCGTGCTCGCCCAGCTGGAGGCGGAGGCGCCGTTCAACGCGCTCCTGCGCGAGTGGCTGCCCGGGTTCGACGAGACCGCTGAGGAGACCGCCGGGTAGCGGTCACCACCAGTCGCTGTCGAGCTTGCCCTCGATGCTGCGCAGGTTGTCGCGCGCGCAGCGGTCGCAGAACATGCGCTGCTGACCGTGCTCGAACGACGTCACCCAGGTGAGCGGCGGGGTGTCCCCCTCCACCTGGGTGCCGCAGAAGCTGCAGGTGATCACAGCCATCCTGGATACACCACGACGCCCGGCGACCCAGGTAGCAGGGTCGCCGGGCGTCGTGCACCGGCCGCGTTACTGTGCGCGGGCCAGCAGGAGGCGGGCCTTCAGTGCCTTGCGCTCGGCGCGCTTGGCCGCCTGCTGCGCGCGGGCCACCAGCGTGGCGCGCCGCTCGGCGCGCGCCTCCTGGAGGCGCGCGCTGATATGCGCGCGCGCCAGGTCTTCGTGCATGAGACTCATTTCCGTGCTCCTGTTCAGAAAGGTTCGGGGCTTCATCGCAGTGGGATCAACTTTCGGGTCGGTTACCGCGCGAGGGGCTCGTGCGGCAGTGGCAGTCGCGGACCAGCTCAGGCCGCCACCTCGGACTTGCGTGGACGGCCACGGGGCCGCTTGCGCGGGATGACGGTGCCCTGCTGAAAGAGCTCGCCGCCCCACACTCCCCAGGGCTCACGGCGTTCGAGTGCGGCTTCGAGACAGCTCATCCGCACCGGGCATGTCCGGCACAACTGCTTGGCGATCTCCACGTCGGCGGGAGACTCTGCGAAGAACAGCTCGGGGTCGTTGGACAGGCACGGCAGCTCCTGCCCGATCTCCCCGTCCGCGGTGACCGCGTACGCGTCGAGGACGCTGGGACTCATGTTTGTCACCTCCTTGTGAGACTCGTCGATCGGACGGGGAATCAAAAAGGCCGCGGATCCCGGGGTTCGGGTTCCGCGGCCTGGAGGCGCCGGTCTGATGGTGACTAGACCGGTGGGCTCCAGGAACGGACACCCGGGATGTCGAGCACGTGCGGACGGGCGGCGGCCGAGAGAGCGCTGTCGGCGAACACAGTGGTCCCCGCGACGTAGAGCTCGACATCGGCGCAGACGATCGCATCGCGCCCGGCGGTGCCCACGGGCATGCGGAAGCGCGTCGCGTCCTGCGTCGGCTTGATCATGTTCTTCATCGAAGGCACCTCCTCACGACATTCCTCGGACCGAGCTGGTCTTGTCTTGCTGGGACCGCCGACGACCACTTCGGGCCGAAGGCGTGGTTGCACACTACGCCCCGTTACTTGAGCGCCGCAAACCATTAAACGCAGAATTCTTGAACTTTTTCCGCGCCCTCGCCGACGATCATCAGGCGTCAGCGCAGATCCGCAGGACGGCCTCGGCGTACTTGTCGAGCTTGACCCGGCCGATGCCGGGAATCTTGACCAGGGCGTCGGGGTCGTCCGGGCGCCGCTCGGCGATCGCGGTGAGCGTGGCGTCGGTGAACACGCAGTACGCCGGCACCTGCTCGCGCTGCGCCTGCTCGGTACGCCAGGCACGCAGCTGGTCGAACAGCTGCTCGTCGTAGTCGGCGGGGCACTGCGCGCACCGTCCGGTCTTGCGCTCGACCGCGTCCTGCAGCGCGCGGTCGCAGACCCGGCAGCGCGCCACCTTCGCGCCGCGGACCCGGCGGCGCCCGGCGGGGCGGCCGCCGGCACGCGCGGCGTCGGCGGGAGTGCGTGGCCGCGCGGCGTCGAGGAACCGGGACGGTTTGCGGCTCGGTCGCGAGCCCGGGTTGCGCGCCAGCGACCAGGAGACCTGCAGCCGGTCGCGGGCACGCGTGGTGGCTACGTAGAGCAGGCGACGCTCCTCTTCGACCTGGGCGGGGGTGTCGGCGTAGACGATCGGGACCGTGCCCTCGTGAACGCCGGCGACGAAGACCATCGACCACTCCAGTCCCTTGGCGGAGTGCATCGACGCCAGCGTCACGCCGTCGGCGACCGGTGCGTGCTGGGCGGCGGCGCGACGGTCCACCTCGTCGACGAAGGCGTTGAGCCCCATGCCCGGCTGCGCGTGCGCCAGGTCTGCGGCGAGTGCGCGCAGCGCGTCCAGCGACTCCCACCGGGCGCGACCCGTCCCCCCGCCGGTAGGCGGCTCCGGCGACCAGCCCTGGCCGGAGAGCACCGCGGTCACGTCCGCGACCAGGCTGCCCCCGGATGCCTCACCCGCCTCATCGGGTTCGGCACCGGTCGACTCACTCGGCACGTCGCCGGAACGGGCCGCCCCCCGCAGCAGCGTGACCGCCTGCCGGACCTCGGGACGCTCGAAGAACCGATCGGCACCGCGCAGCACACACGGCACCGAGCGCGCTGCGAGCGCCTCCTCGAACGCCTCGGACTGCGCGTTGATGCGGAACAGCACGGCGACGTCACGCAGCGAGACACCCTGGTCGCGCGCCTTCGCGATCTCGGCGGCGACGGACTCGGCCTCGTCGACCTCGTCGGAGTACTCCGCGTAGGTCACCTCGGGCCCGGGACCGCGCTGGGCCTGCAGCACCACCCGGTCGCGGGACGTGCCGAGCACGTGGTTGGCGGCCTCGACGATCTGCGTGCTGGAGCGGTAGTTGCGCACCAGCTGTACGACCTTGGCGCCCGGGTGCCGCCGGGTGAAGCCCATCAGGTGGTCGGCAGAGGCGCCGGCGAACGAGTAGATCGTCTGCGCCGGGTCGCCGACGACGCACAGCTGGTCGCGTTCGCCCAGCCACAGGTCGAGCAGGGCGCGCTGGATGGCGTTGACGTCCTGGAACTCGTCGACGACGAACCACGCGTACTGGCGGCGGACCTGGGCGGCCACCCGGTCGTCCTCGGCGAGCAGCGCGGCCGCGCAGAGCAGGACGTCCTCCATGTCGATCCGACCGCGGTCGCGCTTGACCTGCTCGTAGGCCCCGAACACCCGAGCCACCGTGTCGAGGTCGTGGGCCGCCAGCGCCCGGCCCGCCTTGTCGGCCAGCGCGGCGTAGTCGTCGGGGCGGACGTTGCTCACCTTCGCCCACTCGACCTCGGACGCGAAGTCCTTCAGCTCGACGTGTCGCGGCAGCCGGCAGCGGCTGGCGGCCTCGGCGAGCAGACCGAGCTTGGACTGGACCAGGTCGGGCAGCCGGCCGCCGTAGACCTTGGGCCAGAAGAAGCGGGCCTGCCGCAGGGCAGCCGAGTGGAACGTGCGCGCCTGCACGTTGGGTACGCCGAGCTGGCCGAGCCGGCCGCGCATCTCCCCGGCGGCGCGCGTGGTGAACGTCACGGCGAGCACCCGGGCGGGGTCGACCGTGCCGGTGCGGGCGGCGTAGGCGATGCGGTGGGTGATCGCGCGGGTCTTGCCGGTCCCCGCTCCGGCGAGCACGCACAACGGGCCGGACAGCGACGTCGCGACCTCCCGCTGCTCCGGGTCGAGCCCCTCGAGAAGCTGCTCGGCCTGGCTGGTCTGCACCTGGTGGCCCCCTCCGGGAGATTGCGGCACGGCGAGTGCGGGGAAGATCTACGACGGGTCGTGCGTTGACGGCTGTGAGTGATGTCTTCGGACACGATAGATGGGCGGAAGGACACCTAGATGACGGCGAAGTTCACGATGTACTCCACTCCCTGGTGTGGCTACTGCCACCGGTTGAAGGGGCAGCTGGAGCGTGAGGGCATCGGCTTCCACGTCGTGGACATCGAGCGGCAGCCGGATGCCGCCGAGATCGTGGAGACCGCCAACAACGGCAACCAGACCGTGCCGACGCTGGTGTTCCACGACGGCTCGGCGCTGACCAACCCCTCGGTCGCGCAGGTGCGCGAGAAGCTCGACACGCTCGCCAGCTGAGGGCAGCTGAGGGCAGCTGAGGGCACGGTCTACCAGCTGCCTGGCAGCTCGCCGCCGTACCAGGTCTCGACCAGCCGTCGCGCGATCGAGATGCGTCCGGGCAGCAGGATCTCGCCGGACTCGGCGGCCTCGAGCAGCTCGGCGCGGGTGAACCAGCGGGCCGCGGAGATCTCCTCGCCGTCCACGCTGATCTCGGTGCTGGCGGCCTCGGCGAAGAACCCGACCATCAGGCTGGCGGGCAGCGGCCAGGGCTGGCTGCCCTGGTAGGTGACCTCGCCGGTGACGATGCCGACCTCCTCGAGGATCTCGCGGCGCACGGCGTTCTCCAGCGACTCTCCCGGCTCGACGAACCCGGCCAGCGTGGAGTAACCCTGCGCACGCGGGTACCGCGCGTTGTGCGCCAGCAGGCACCGGTCGTCGCCGTCGATGACCAGCATGATCACCGCGGGGTCGGTACGCGGGAACTGCTGGCGCTCGCAGCTCTCGCAGCGGCGGATGTGCCCGGCCTGCTCCGAACGGAGACGACCGCCGCAGCGTGGGCAGTGCGGGTGCACTCGGTGCCAGTTCGCCATCGCGACCGCGTGCGTGACCAGCGCCGCGTCGAAGTCGTCGAACACCACGCCGATCTCGCGCAGCCCGGCCATGCGTACGCCGTCGGGTGGCTCGCGCAGCAGGACGGCGAAGTACGTCGTACCGCTCTCCCATCCGAGCAGAACCCGGTCGCCGTCCCCGGCGTCCTGCGGGGCGAAGTAGCGCGGCGCCCGCGCCTCGTCGTCGACGCCGACGGTGCTGTCGTGCAGGAGCAGCACGCGGGTGCCGGGGTCCCGCCACCGGGCCTCGACCCAGTCGTCGTCGACGCGCTGGTTGCCCAGCCTGTCGTGGGCGTGCCGGGAGAGGGCGAGCTCGTCGGACAGCGTCACGCGGCAGACTCTACGACCCACGCCGCGGGTCCTCGTCGGGCCACTCGTGCAATCTCGGCGCGAAGGGGGCACGCCGTCAGGTGTACTGGTCGAGCATCGCCTCGAGCTCGGCCCGGCCGGGCAGGTCGTCCGGCGTCACCAGGTCCGCGCTGCGGACGTAGTAGAACGACGCGCGGACGTCCTCGAGCGGCGTCCCGGTGAGCTCGGCCCACGCCAGCCGGTAGATCGCCAGCTGCAGCGGGTCGGCGCTCTGCTCCTGGTTGGTCTTCCAGTCGATGACCTCGAACCCGCGGTCGGTGGCGTAGACCGCGTCGATGCGGCCGCGCACCACCTGAGTGCCGAGCACCAACGCGAACGGCGCCTCGACTTTGTGCGGCACGCGCGACCCGAACGGACCGGTGCGGAACGCGTCGGTGAGCTCACTCAGCTCGGCGTCGCTGTCGATGCCCTCGTCGGCGGCACCGGGGATGTCGGCCGGGTCGAGGAGCTGCTGCTGCCCGACGTAGGCCTCGACCCAGGCGTGGAACCGGGTGCCGAACCTGGCCGCGGACGACGGCCGCCGCGGCATCGGCCGGACGAGCTCGCGGGCGAGACCCTCGGGGTCGGCGGTCAGCCGCATGATCGCGGTCGCCGACAGGCTCGCAGGCAGCTCGACCTGTCGTTCGGCATCCTGCGCGGCACGTGCCTCACCGAGCAGCCGGTCGAGCTCGCGGTCCCACTCCGCGACCCTGGCCTGCTCGTCCAGGTGCAGCTCGGCCTCGCGGTCGTCGGCCGAGCCGGGGTCGGCGGCGGACTCGCGCGCCCGCCGTACGAGGTCGGCGGCCTGGCGGCGGCTGTCCAGCTCGCGGGTGTCGAGCTCGGCGGGCCACGGCACCGACCTGACCTCCTCGAGCATGGGGTTGTCGACACCGTCGGCGGGCTCGTCGGCCCAGGTCATCGGCTCGCGCCCGTCGGCGCGTACGCAGGTGGCCAGGTGCTGGAGGTAGTCCGACGGGCCACGGGCGCGTTTCTGGGTGCGCCCCCACCAGTGCCCGCTGGCCACCAGCAGGTGTCGTGCCCGGGTGAGCGCGACGTAGGCGAGGCGCCGCTCCTCGAGCAGGTCTTTGTCGCGCGCCGCGGCGGCGAACTCCTTGAGTCCCTTGGACGACCAGTCGACGACGTCGGGCAGGCTGTCGACGTCGCCGCGCAGCGGCCACGGCAGCTCCTTGTGGCTGCCGGTCCAGCGTGCCCGGCCCCGCGCGCTGGGGAACACGTCGCGCACCAGCGCCGGCACGAACACGACGTCCCACTCCAGCCCCTTGGCCTTGTGCACCGTCATCAGCTTCACCGAGTCGGCCTCGGTGGGGGCGGCGACCGCGAGCCCGGTGCCGAACTCGTCCTCGGCCTCGAGGTACGCCAGCAGCCCGGGCAGCGACGCGTCAGCCTCGACCCCGGCGTACGACGCGACCGCGTCGACGAACGACGCGAGATTGTCGCGGCCCTGCGCCGCGACCGGTGACGCGCTGGCGGTGAGCTCGACGTCGAGGCCGATCGTGTCGACGACCCGGCGTACGAGGTCGACCAGCGGCTCGCCGGCGTGCCGTCGCAGCCGCCGGACCTCCTCGGCCAGCAGGGCGAACCGGTCGCGCGCCTGCGCGGAGTAGCCGAGTGCTCCGGGGTCCTCCAGGGCGTCGGCCAGGGAGACGATCTCGGTGGGATCGGTGCCGGAGACGGCGTCGGCCAGTGCGCTGTCCAGGTCGTCGGGTGCGGCGTCCCGGCCCGCGGCGGCGAGACTGCGCGCCCGGCGTCCGAGCAGCGCGAGATCGCGCGGACCGATGCGCCAGCGCGGACCGGTGAGCAGCCGCAGCATCGCGGCGTTGGCGGTCAGGTCGTGGATCACCTCGAGCGTGGCCACGACGTCGGCAACCTCGGGGCGGGTCAGCAGCCCGCCGAGACCGACGACCTCGGCCGGCACCCCGAACCGCCGGAGCTGGACCTGCAGGTGCCGCGCGTCGGCGTTGTCGTGGACGAGGATCCCGATGTCGCTCCACCGGATGGGCTGCGCGCCCTTGATGTCGCGCACGCGCGCCGCCACCCATGCCATCTCGTCGGCGTGCGTGTCGAGCAGCGCCACGTCGATGCGCCCCGGCTGCGCCTCTGGCCGGGCGGCGAGCGGCTCCACTCCGGCGTGCTCGGCGTACAGCGGGTCGGCGAGCCGGTTTGCGGCATCGAGGATGGTGACGTCGCAGCGCCGGTTGACGCTGAGCGTGTGCCGACGGGCGGCAGTGTCGTCGCGGCGCGGGAAGTGCCGCGGGAACTCGTCGAGGTTGGCGACCGAGGCGCCGCGCCAGCCGTAGATCGCCTGGCACGGGTCGCCGACGGCCGTCACGGGGTGGCCACGACCGTCGCCGCCGACCGGACCGGAGAACAGGCCCGACAGCATCCGCCGCTGCGCGACCGAGGTGTCCTGGTACTCGTCGAGCAACACCACCCGGAACCGGTCGCGCTCCATCGCGCCGACCTCGGGACACTGCTCGGCGATCGTGGCGCCGAGCGCCATCTGGTCGGAGAAGTCCATGACCCCGCGGTCGCGCTTGGCCGCGCGGTAGGACGCCACCAGCTCGAGCAGCTCGTCGCGCCGCCGCGTGGCGTCGGCGGCCTTGACGACGTCCTGCACCTGCTTCACGTCGGCGAGCGACTTGCGTACGACCGAGTCGATGTTGCGCACGTCGTCGGCCGTGATCAGGTGCTCCGACATCTGGCCGTCCAGGTTGAGCAGGTCGGTGACCAGGTTGGGCAGGTAGGTGTTGAGGTGGCTCAGGTCGCCGCGGTAGCCGCGGATCACCGAGGCGGCCAGCTGGAAGCGGGTGGCGTCGGCCATCACCCGCGTGTCGGGTTCGATGCCGAGGCGCAGACCGTGCTCGGTGATCAGCCTGCCCGCGAACGCGTGGTAGGTCGCGACCGTCGGCTCGTCGTCCTGCTCGGCGGCCACGCCCGGCGAGACCCGGGCGTACGCACCGGCCAGCGCCTGGCGGACGCGCCCACCGAGCTCGGCCGCCGCCTTGTTGGTGAACGTGAGGCCTAGCACCTGGTGCTGGGCCGCCTCGCCGCGCAGGACGAGCCACACCACCCGGGCCGCCATCACCGTGGTCTTGCCCGAGCCGGCCCCGGCCACGATCACCCCCGGCTCCAGCGGGGCCACGATCGCCTCGAGCTGCTGGTCGCTGAACGGCATGCCCATCACGTCGCACAGCTGCCCGGGCGTGCTGACCATCCGGACGACCGGTGTCGTCATGCGGCTCCCCCCTCGTCGCCGGACATCGATGAGAGCACGGTGAGGCCACCGGGCTGGGCGGGGCACACCCGCTGGAAGTCGCACATGGCGCAGTAGGTGTTGCGCTGCGCCGCGAAGGTCTCGTCGCGCACGACCCGCAGCGACTCCTGCAGGTACCGGGCCGGCGTGGTGGTACCCGACTCGTCGGGCTCGGGCGGCTCCTGGCGCTGCACCTTGGGATGACCGGCGGCATCCTGGCGCAGCTGGACGAGCTCGGCCCCGCCGCTGCTCGCCGCGGTCGCCTCCGCCAGCAGGTCCGCCACGGCACCGTGCTCGACGGACAGCTGGTAGATGCCGAGCTGGGCGTGCTCGCGCACCTGAGGTCCGGTGACGGCGGTCTTGCCGGTCTTCAGGTCGACCACCACGACCCTGCCCTGCTCGTCGAGCTCGACCCGGTCCAGTGACCCGCGTACGACGACCTCGTCGACACGGCCGTCGGGAAGCGTCACCGGAACGGTCACGTCGAAGGCGTGCTCGGCGGCGAGGAGCTCGCGCTCGGGACGCCCGCGGTGCCACACCACGAACCGCTCCAGCGCCAGCTCGGCCTCGGCCCGCTCGCGCCGCGCGATCCAGGGCGCGGAGAACTGCAGCTGCTGCCAGACCTGGTCGAGGCAGTCGTGCAGCGCCGCCGCGTCCTCGGGCAGCCGCCCGACCGCGACCCCTTCGGCGAGCACGTGCACGAGCCGGCCGAAGCCCTGCGACGTCGAGCTGGCCGCGTCGCCACCCGCCTCGCGCGAGAGGAACCAGCGCAGCGGGCAGTCGTGCATCGACGAGACGGCGCTACCGGAGAGGGCGACCGCTCGGTCGACGGGCCGCACGGGCTCCTCGGACCGGCTCAGGGGTCGCAGGCCCCACCAGCCGGCGGGGTCGGCGTGCGGCACCAGCGGCTCGTCGCCGACGCGCTCGTCGGCCAGGCGCGCCAGGCGGCTCGCCGCGGCGGCGCGCAGGCCCGGCGAGGCCTGCGGGTCGGCCGCAACCTGGCGCAGCTCTCCGACGAGACCGGACAGCGACAGCGGGCGACGCGGCCGGCCCGGGACGTGTTGCACTGCCACCCCGAGCTCGGCGACCAGTCGCGACGGCTGGTCGCCGTCGGCATCGGGCGAGCGCACGGCGGTGACGACCAGCCGCTCGCGGGCCCGGGTGACTGCGACGTAGAACAGCCGGCGTTCCTCGGCGAGCAGCGCGGCCGCGGAGATCGGAGGCTGCAGGCCCTGCGCGCCGATGCGGTCGGCCTGCAACAGCGAGCCGCGCCGGCGCAGGTCGGGCCACACGCCCTCCTGAACGCCGGCGACCACGACCAGGCGCCACTCGAGCCCCTTCGAGCGGTGCGCGGTCAGCAGCCGCACCGCACCTCCCCGCTGCCCCCGGTCGGCCAGCGTGTCGGCGGGGATCTGCTGACCCTCGATCTCGTCGAGGAACACGCTCACCCCGCGGTGCCGGCTGCGGTCCTCGGCGCGAGCGGCCATCTCGAACAGCGCGCAGACCGCGTCGAGGTCGCGGTGGGCTGCACGAGCCGCGGCACCCCCACGGTCGACCGCGGCGCGCAGCCGGCGCGGCCACGACGTGCCCGACCAGAGCACCCAGAGCGCCTGCTCCGGCGGCTCGCCGTCGGCAACCAGCGCGCGTGCCCGGTCGAGCAGTGCGGCCAGGTGCCGCGCCTGCCGCACCGCGGGGTCGGGGTGCTCGCCGAACGCGGCCAGCACCCCCGGGTCGGCGAGGGTGTCGGCGAGCAGCTCACCGGAGGGGCGCGGCGGCGGACCGTCGGCGGCGTCGGGCCGGTCCTCGTCGCGCAGCATGCGGGCCAGCCGGCGTACGCGGGTGGCGTCCATGTCACCGAGCGGCGACATCAGCAGGACCCGCGCGCAGTCGGGAGTGAGCACGTCGCGCACCGCAGCCGACCGACGCTCCGCCGGAGTGGCCGTCTCGACCTCGGCGGCCAGCGCCGCGGCCACTCGCAGCGCCAGCAGCATCGGCTGTATGGCGGGCTCCTGGCGCAGCGGGACCTCGTCGCTGGCGACCTCGACGGGTACGCCGGCCGCGACCAGGGCACGTCGCAGCGGCGCGATCGAACGGCGACCCGAGCGCACCAGCACCGCCATGTCCGACCATGGGATCTCGTCCTCGAGACGGGCCCGGCGCAGCTTGTCGGCGATGTGCTCGAGCTCGGCCGCGGACGAGGAGAACGTGCAGACCTCGGCCCGGCCGTCGCCGTACGCGCTCTCCCCTGCCTGGGGGTCGCGGAAGCTCTCGAACACGTCGCGGTCGAGCGAGCCGGGCACGCCCATCCCGGAGGCGACGCGGCGCGACGCGAGCAGCAACCGGGAACCGAACCGCCGGGTCGTGTGCAGCGCGACCGTGCCGGCCACGGCACCGTCGCGGCGCCGGAACTCGTCGGGGAAGCGCAGGATGCCGCGGACGTCGGCACCGCGGAAGCCGTAGATCGACTGGTCGGGGTCGCCCACGACCACCAGGTCACGACCGTCGCCCGCGATCGCGTGCAGCAGGCGCACCTGCGCCGGGTCGGTGTCTTGGTACTCGTCGACGAACACGACCTCGAACTCCTCGCGCAGGGTCCGCTGCACCTCGGGCGTCTCCGCGAGCAGCATCGCCCGGTGCACCAGCTCGGAGTAGTCGATGAGGTTCTGCGCGTCGAGCACGTCGAGGTACTCCTCGAAGAACTCGCCGACCGCGGCCCACTCCGGGCGCCCGGCGGCCTCGGAGACGCCCCCCAGGTCGTCGGGGTCGAGGGACAGCTCGCGGGCACGGGAGAGCACGCCGCGAACCTCCTGCGCGAAGCCCCGGGTGCGCAGCGCGGCGCCGAGGCCGGCCGGCCAGGCGACCTTGCCGGACTCCCGGCTGCCGGCGAGCAGGTCGCGGATCCGGACGTCCTGCTCGGGCGCCGACAGCAGCTGCAGCGGGTGGGTGAACGCCTCGGCCGGCTGGAATCGGCGCACCAGGGCGTAGCAGAACGAGTGGAACGTCGAGCTCAACGGCGTCGTCACGGTGCGCTGCAGCCGGCCGGTGATCCGGTCACGCAGCTCCTCCGCGGCCTTGCGGCTGAACGTCAGCGCAAGCACCCGGTGAGGGTCGACGCCCCGCCGCTCGATGCGGTCGACGACCGCCTCGACCAGCGTGGTGGTCTTGCCGGTGCCGGGACCGGCCAGCACGAGCAGCGGGCCGCCGGGGTGGTCGACGACCCGTTGCTGACTGGGGTCGAGAGCCGGCGCTGTCGCGGCGGTGCTCCAGGTACGGACCAGCCGATAGGTGACCGGCGCAACGCCGGTGCCGCCTGGGCTGCGTGCCATGGGCGCCATCACACCAGACCGCGACGACACGGCCGCAGAGGCGCGCTCAGGTGCTTACGGGCGACCAGAGAGCAGCGGCCATGTCGATCCTGGTCAGGCCGTCGTCGAGCCGGCCGCGCAGCGGCGTGCCCTCGCGCAGGTACTGCGCGCGTGCCTCGCCGGTGTCGCACAGCGGCGGTCTGCCGTCCGCGCGCACGACCCGCCACCACGGCACCGACCCGCCGTACGTCGCCATCACCGCACCGACCTGTCGCGGACCGCCCTGGCCGACGTACTCCGCGATCGCGCCGTAGCTCAGCACCCGACCCGGGGGTATGGACTCGACGACGCGCAGGACGGCCTCGACGTACGCCTCCTGGTCCATGCCCCACAGTCTCCCGGATCGGTCCGGACATGGAACGCCCGCCGG
Organism: Nocardioidaceae bacterium; assembly: GCA_035557095.1. Classification (GTDB taxonomy): domain Bacteria; phylum Actinomycetota; class Actinomycetes; order Propionibacteriales; family Nocardioidaceae; genus JALZDI01. The sequence goes on from DATMEB010000032.1 coordinate 48,004, forward strand.
GGGCAGCGGGCACCCCGGCGGACGTGGCCCAATCGATCAGAGCAGCGGCGAGAACTTCTTCGTGCCGGGGACCAGCGAGAGGCCGGCGATCCCGGAGTGCTGCCGGGCGTAACCGAGCTCGTGCTGGAGGTCGCCGACGCCGTTGGAGCCGGTGAGCGGCGCCACCGCCAGCGTCGACAGCGTGCCGAGGGCGTTGCCGTCGGCATCGAGGATCGCGCTGCCGGAGTCACCCGGCACCCCGGGCGTCAACGTGAACACCGAGTGCGACCAGCCCCTGCCCTGCACGCCCAGGCTCGCGCCCTGCTTCGGGGAGAGCTGCTCGATCCCGGCGCGCAGCGAGGAGTTGCCGTAGCTGTAGATGCTCTCGCCGGCAGCCGACCCATCCGTGTTCAGTGCGTTCGGGCCGCCCCAGAACGGGACCGACGGGTTGACCTTGTCGACCGATCCCGGGTTGACCTTGACCAGTGCCAGGTCGTTGAAGGCGCAGGCGTCCACGTCGGGTTCGCCCCGCTGCTGCATCGTCCGCCACGAGCTGTAGGCGAGCGTGCCGCTGCCCACGACCGTGCCGGGGCCCGCGAGGTTGCCGCCCTCCACGAAGTCGACCTTCGTGCCCAGCGGCAGCGACTTGGCCAGGCAGCCGTCGGTGTCGGTGGCCTGCCCCGTGCCGGCGCAGTGCGCGGCGTAGCCGACGTAGACCGCGCCGCTGGAGTCGGAGTAGACGAAGTTCGCGGTGCACTGGGCACCGTTGGTGTACATCTGGACACCTGGGTGGATCTTCGCGGTGTCGGCCGGCGCCCACGTGGGGGCCGCACCCGCCGGGCTGGTCAGCAGGCCGGCGGCGGCCACCGCGGCCGCCGAGGTGGCGATGGCGGCGATGGCGGCGCCGACGCGCCAGGAACGAGCGGACATATCGGTCGAGCTCCCTCGCAGAGACGATGGGTCCTGTCTCTGCCCAACGACCCTCTGCGGGAAACGTCACGCCCAGGGCACCCCAGGGGCACCAGCCGCACGCCGGCTACCGGCTCCTGGAGCCGGCCCGGCAGCGGCGTCGAGGCGGTCAGTATGCGGGCTGGCTGGGATCGACCTGGTTGACCCAGGCGGCCACGCCGCCGCCCACGTGGACGGCGTCGGAGAAGCCGGCGCCCTTGGCGACCGCGAGCACCTCGGCCGAACGGCCGCCGACCTTGCAGTAGAACACCGCCTGCTTGTCCTGCGGGAGCTGCTGCAGGGCCTCACCGGTGAGGAAGTCGCCCTTGGGGATGAGCACCGACCCGGGGATCTCGTTGATCTCCCGCTCGTTCGGCTCGCGTACGTCGACCAGCACGAAGTCGCGGCCGCCCTCGGACCGCTCCTTGAGCCACTCCTCGAGCTGGAGCACCGAGATGGTGGAGTCGGCGACGGCGTCCGCGGCCTCGTCGGAGATCGCGCCGCAGAAGGTCTCGTAGTCGATCAGCTCGGTGACCGTGGGGTTCTCGCCGCAGATCGCGCAGTTGGGGTCCTTGCGCACGGCCAGCTTGCGGTACTCCAGCTCGAGCGCGTCGTAGACCACCAGGCTGCCCAGCGCCGGCTCGCCGATGCCGGTGAGCAGCTTGATCGCCTCGTTGACCTGGATGGAGCCGATCGAGGCGCACAGCACCCCGAGTACGCCGCCTTCGGCGCAGGACGGGACCATCCCCGGCGGAGGCGGCTCGGGGTACAGGCAGCGGTAGCACGGGCCGTGCTCTGCCCAGAACACGCTGGCCTGGCCGTCGAACCGGAAGATCGACCCCCACACGTACGGCTTGCCGAGGAGCACGGCGGCGTCGTTGACCATGTAGCGGGTCGCGAAGTTGTCGGTGCCGTCCACGATCAGGTCGTAGTCGGCGAAGATCTGCAGCACGTTGTCGTTGTCGAGCCGCTCGTTGTGTACGACGACGTTGACCAGCGGGTTGATCTCACCGATGGTCTCGCGGGCCGACTCGGCCTTGGGCTTGCCGATGTCGCTCTGGCCGTGGATCACCTGGCGCTGCAGGTTCGACTCGTCGACCTCGTCGAACTCCACGACGCCCAGGGTGCCGACCCCTGCGGCCGCGAGGTACATCAGCGCGGGGCTGCCGAGCCCGCCGGCGCCGATCACCAGCACCCTGGAGTTCTTCAGCCGCTTCTGCCCGACCATGCCCACGTCCGGGATGATCAGGTGGCGGCTGTAACGACGTACCTCGTCGATCGTCAGCTCGGCAGCGGGCTCGACGAGCGCTGGCAGTGACAACGGGACTCCTCAACGACGGAACACGGGTTCATCCGTGCCAACCACGAACGACCTCTTCATGTTCCCTTGCCCGTCCGGTCGTACCCCCAGGCGTCCGCAGTGTGGACGCCTGCGCCCACGCCCGCGCTGTCAGCGGAGGTAGACCACCGCGCGGCAGGCGGCATAGGCCCCGCCGACCGCCACCAGGGCCACCGCCGCTCCGGCCAGTACCGAGGCACCCGCAGGGGTGCCCGGCGGAGCCGGGGAGGTCGCCCCGGCCGGCACGGTGCGCTGGGGGCCGTCGGGCGTCGCCGTCGCGCTCGGACTCGGCCTTCTTGCCACCGCTGGAGACGCGGTCGCGGTCACGGTGGCAGTCGGTCTCGGGGCCGCGGTCGCGACCACGGGCTCGCTCACGGTCGCGGTGGCGGTCACGGTCACCGTCGGCGGCGCCGGTGCCGTCTCGGTGACGGTCGGGGGCGCCTCGGTGGCGGTCACGGTGGGCGGACGCTGGGTGACGGTCACCGTCGGCGCCGGCGCGGTCTCGGTGATGGTGGGCGTAGGCACCTGCGGCGGGGGTTCGACGGGGACCGCACTGGCCGGCGCCCCGAGAAGGAGCACGCCGAGGCTGGCCGCCATCATGCCCAGGACACCGACGGAACCCAGGACCCGCGGCGCCACGAGGGCGCGCCTTACGCCGCGACCACGTCGCGGTTGTGCCCGGTCGTCGACCAGCATCTCCGACCCCCACGGTCGAGGAGTTGCGTCGGGGGCCGCGTCCCGCCTTCTGCAGGCAGTGGGGGCGGGGGGAAGTCCCCGGTCACGAATCCTTCTTAGGGTTACTGGTCAGCCAACCACTTCGGCGCGCGCCGCGCCGGGCTTTCGCATACTTGGTGCGAACTTCTGATCCGTGTCCGGTCGCGCCCGTGCACCGCGCCTGGTTCGCCAGGGCGTGTTCGCAGACGGCTGGCCGTCGCGAGCGTCGCATCCACGGGATGCCTCGCAAGGCGCAGGCGCGCAGGCATACCGGTGATGTACGTCGAGCGGCTGCAACGCAGCGAGGCGCCCGTGGGGCGGCGCGCAGCAGGCCATACCGTTACCAACACGTCCTAGCGACCCAGAAGGAGCCTGATGAGCCACAGCCCGCAGCAGTCCGGTCGGCAGCGCATCGCGGTCATCCCCGGAGACGGCATCGGGCACGACGTGCTCATGGTCGCGCGCGAGGTGCTCGAGGCGGCGGCCCGCCGTTACGACCTGTCGTTCGACTACGACACGTTCGACTGGTCGTGCCAGCGGTACGCCGACACCGGCGCGATGATGCCCGAGGACGGGCTGGACACCCTTCGCGGCTACGACTCCATCCTGCTCGGCGCG
>DATMEB010000033.1:0-33833 GCA_035557095.1 Nocardioidaceae bacterium
GTTGCGTGCTGCTCGAAGTCCTCGCTCTGCACCGGGACTACGCAGAAGACCAGCTGCGCAGGGTCCCGCATGTGGACACAGCCGTCATGTTCACCGACTCTGACCGCCCCCAGCTGCTCGAGCCGTCCTACCTCTGCTTGCGTGTCGTCGGTCTCGATGTCGAGGTGGATCCGCGCGGCACCGTCCTGCAGCCGTTGGTGCGCGAGCACCTGACCGGCTGAGCCGAGCGGTGAAAGCTGGGTGAAGGGCGTGCCCGCCTCGGGCACCGGGGCCCGCCCCAAGGCCGCTGACCAGAACGCGACCTCTGCGTCGGCCCTGTCGGGCGGTGAGTCGATCAGGACAACGTGGAGCCGGCTGCGATGCATCGCAGCACGCTAGCGCCTAAGCATCCAAGGACCTCAGGTGTCCTGGCATCCGGGAGCTGGTGGGGGCTTCTCGGAGGACCACCGCACGACCTCGTCAGGAGATTCCGCCGTCGAGACTGATCCAGTACCGGTCCTCGCCGCCTCGCCGACCATCGGGCACACCCCCGTTGGCACGGATAACCCGGCGTGATGCCACGTTCTCCGGCACGCAGGTCAGCAAGACCCGAGAAAGGCCCAGGCCTTCACACTCCCGAAGCCCCGCGGCCAACATCCGCGTCGCGTGACCTTGCCGTCGCCACGGCCCCACGATGTGGAACCCGATATGGCCGCCGGCCTGAGCCAGGCGTGGTGTGAGGTGGTGCCTGATGACCAGGGTGCCGAGGTAGTGCTCGCCGGACACGTACCAGAACAACGACGAGGGCACGAGCCACCGAGTCTGGACGCCTCGCGCACCGGCGACGAACGCCTCGAAGTCATCACCAGCCGCGTCGAGCCAGTCCAGCGCCTCACCTCGCGCCAGGCAGTCTGCGCGCTCACCGGCCAAGTACGAGTCGCGCACAGTAGCCGTCGGCCAGACCAGACGGGGCGGATCGGCGAGCTCGGGCATCCACACAGCCTGCCCGCCGACGGCGACCAGCGCAGCACATTTCCGCCCCCGCACGGCAGACACTCCAGGTCCGATCCCGGCCGCAGATCGGTCGCCCGGGCCCTCCGCCGGGGCGGTGGGCCCACGGTCTCAGGCGTGGCGCCGGTCGGGGTCCGGCCTGGGCAGGAGCGGACCAAACCAGGAGGATTGACCGCCCTTCCAACGGGCATGCTCCCGTGTATGGAGACGCGCCGCATGGGATCCCGACGTCATCTCGCAACCAGCCCCTTCGCTCCCCCGTCTCAGCCCTCGCAGGGCGAGGCCTTCACGGAGCGTGATCGGGTCTCGCACGATAGGTACGGTCTGGGCCGGATCGTGCGCGTCGAAGGCGCCACGGCAGTGATCGTGGACTTCGGCGACGCGCGCGTACGCGTCCAGGCGCCGTTTGTGAAGCTCACCAAGCTCTGAGGCCCTCGCCCCGTAGGGGCCTCGTCAGGTGGGATACGCGGGGATCAGCCGCATCCCCTCGCAGTCGATGTCTCCGGCCACCGTTAGTGGCGTTTCTCTATCGACTTGAGGGTGTTAATCGCTAGAATCGACTCCCATGCGTGAGTTGTGGCTCTCCGAGGGCCAGTCCTGGGTGCAGCTGGCCGAACTGGGGCTGGCTTTCGTCCTCTCCTCGCTGATCGGCCTGGAACGGGAGCTGCGCCAGAAGAGCGCCGGACTTCGCACGCATACTCTGGTCGGTGTCGGCGCCGCCCTGTTCATGCTGGTGTCGAAGTACGGGTTCTTCGACGTTCTCTCCGACGAGGTGCTGCTCGACCCCTCGCGGGTCGCCGCCCAGATCGTGTCTGGCATCGGCTTCATCGGCGGTGGCCTGATCTTTGTCCGACGAGACGTCGTGAGCGGGCTGACCACGGCCGCATCCATCTGGCTGACCGCGGCCATCGGGATGGCGGCCGGCAGTGGCCTCGCACTGCTGGCAGTGGCCGCGACCGCCGCCTTCTTCCTTGCCGTTCCGGGCTACACGGCACTCGTACGTCTGCTGCCACGGTCGCGATCTGCACTGTCTGGACTGTGGCTGTCGTATCGCGACGGCCAGGGCGTGCTGCGCTCGGTGTTGACGGAGTGCACACGGCGCGGCTTCGCCGTCCACCACCTGTCCACCGGCCGCGAAACCGGCCTCGAGCCGGCCTCGGTCGCCGTTCACCTGCAGGTTCGAGGATCAGGCGATGTCAACGCGCTCGCTGCGGTGCTCGCTGATGTTCCCGGCGTCCTGCGAGTGGACGCCCAGGACGCCAACGTCCCGGCAGCATGAACTCGAGGTCTTGCCCGGCGTATGCCTCCGACAAGCGGGGGAGCGTCCAGTGCCCCGGGCGCCACTACCTCCTGGGCGAGAACCCACCGTCGGCGTCGTGAGAAGAATGCTGTGGATGCCCGGTCGGCAAAGGCAGTAGCTCTACGGGCCCTCCCGCCCAGCCCGGCGGCACCACCGCCAACGCGTCCGCGATCGCCGCTCCCCACAGGGCCGCAGGACGGTCGTGGCCGACAGACCGCGCGGATGAACCCTGCCACGCGACCGCGACGAGCCTGGTGTCGGTCGAATGCGGCCTGACCTCGCCTTCGATCCGCGCCGAGGGGTTGCGAGCAGGGGGGCGCCCGGCACACTTCCCCAGCAGGGGGTCGAGCAGGGTCAGAGCCCCCGCAAGTGCGGCGAAGGGATTCCCGGGCAGACCGACGACCCACCGACCACTGGGCATTCGGGCCAGAGTCTGCGGATGCCCTGGACGACAGGCGACGCCTCGAACCAGCGTCTCGGCACCAAGGCGCGAGAGCACGGTGTGCAGGTGGTCGGACGGCCCGAATGACGAGGCACCGCACACGGCGACGACGTCCGCCTCACCCGTGCAGAGAGCATCAGTGAGCCGGTCGGGGTCGTCGCCGACCGCCTGGGTGCCGAGGTGGTTCCCACCGGCTGTGGGGATGAGGCCGCGCAGCATCGGGCCGACTGCGTCTCGGACACGGGCTGACCCCGGCAGGCCGCGAGGCACGACCTCGTCACCGGTGACGACGACACGTACGCGGGGCGGCTCGGTCACCGCGAGCGTGTCATGGCCAGCACCTGCCGCGAGTCCGATCACAGCCGGGCTGACCCGTCTGCCCCTTGGCATCAGGACGGTGCCTTTCGGACATGCCTCGCCACGGCGTCGGATGTGCCGGCCCGGCGCGCTCACGGGCCCGCTCACCATCTCTCCATCACGGTCGGCCGCCTCGTATGGAAGCACGGCATCTGCATGCGCAGGCACTGGCGCACCGGTCGCGACCTCGAGGCATTCGCCGTCCCTCAGCGAGTCAGCGGGTGGCTGCACCCCGGCCAGGACCTGTCCCACCACGGTCCAGGGACCACGTCCGGCCACGGCGTAACCGTCCATCGCGGACACGTCGCAACCAGGGACGGAGACCAGGGCGGTCAGCGGTGCCGCGAGAGTGGCGCCCAGCGCCTCCGCGAGCGGGACATCGACCGTGCTCAGGACGTCAGGAACGTCGCTCGCGACGCTGCGGGCCTCTTCCCAGGGAAGGTGGACAGATCCATTGCACCCCCTCGGTGCTCGTCGTGCATCCGCCGATTGTCGTCGCTGTGACGCTATTCGTGCCATCAGCCCAGGATGGTCAACAGGACACCTGCAAGCAGTCCGCCGCCGACGACTGCCCCTGCTGTCAGCACGGTGGTGCGAACGGACAGCACCCGCGCCACCATCGCCATCGACGGCAGACTGAGCGCTGGGAGGGTGACGAGGAGGACGCCGAGCAGGCCGGCGCCGGCGCCGACAGCCGACAGGGCCACCAGGACGGGGATCTCTCCACCGGTGGGGACGACCAGCAGAGCTCCGATGGCCGCTGCCACGAGTATTGCGAACAGCCCGAGCCCGTCGCTCATCTCGGCGAACTGCGACAGCCAACCGCTGAAGGCACCGACCAGGAGCACGACCAAGGCGTACTCCGGTACGAGGATCCGGCTCAGCCGCCACAGTGAGCGGGCGAACCGGCCGGGAAGCTGCGAGAGCGTGGCCGGCGGCTCCATCTCCTCTGGTGAGGTGTCCGTCGTGGCGACAGCCGGTGCCTTCCGGTCCGCTGGTGCACCGATGAGCACGCCCGCGCCGAGGACGACGACCAGCCCGACGAGCAGCCGGGTGACGCCCCACTCCCACGGCCCCACGAGGAAGAGGAAGACCAGCACCGCGGGGTTGAGCAACGGGTTTCCCAGCCAGTGCGACAGCACCGCAGAACGCGGCACACCGGCCCGCCGCAGGGTGACGGTGATCGGTGCTGTGCAGCAGGTGCACATCATGCTGGGAAGGGACGCGAGCGCACCCGTGCCCGCCTGACGCCACCGGTTGCCACTGCCCAGGAAGCGCTGCAGCCAGCGGCGGGACAGCAGTGCGTCGATGCCTGCGGCCACGAGCAGGCTGACCAGCAGGGCAGGCCATACCGCTTCGGTGTAGGTGGTCAGGAAGGTCCAGGCACCGGAAAGACTCGGCGCGGTGCCGCCTACGTCAAGCACCGCGGTGCCGTCCCACTCATGCGTGCTGAGCATCGACCCGACCTTGTCGGTGTAGGGCATCCACTTCGCCCAGGCCAGGCCCGCCACCAGTGTCAGCGCGACGACGGCGGCGCCTACCGGCGCCGGCGCCAGACCACGGGGGGCTTCGGGTCCGTTCTGATCCCCCGGGTGGTTGGCGACCTGGTAGCTCACGGCCTGTTCCTCCTCGCATGTACGCAGCGCCTCACGCCACGCACGACCTCGTCGTCGATTCGTGCTCACCCGCCCACAGCGGCCTGTCGGCTGTCGACCCGGTGACGACCGGCGTAGACGTTCATCGAACGGCCGCGAAGGAAGCCCACGAGAGTCATACCTGTCTCCTCGGCCAGGTCCACGGCGAGCGACGAAGGAGCAGACACCGCGGCGAGGCACGGAATGCCCGCCATGGCGGCCTTCTGCACCAGCTCGAACGACGCCCGCCCGGACACCAGCAGCACAGTGTGCCGTAGCGGCAACCTGTCGTCGAGCAACGCTCGTCCGACGAGCTTGTCGACCGCGTTGTGCCTGCCGACGTCCTCCCGGAGGTACACCAGCTCACCCGGCGCCGTGAACAGGGCGGCAGCGTGCAGCCCGCCGGTCCGGTCGAAGACGCGCTGCGCACTCCGCAGCCGGTCCGGGTAGGCCGCCAGCAGATCCGAATCGATCGCGACCTCGTCGTCGTGAACCGTCCACCTCGCGGTGGTCCTCACGGCGTCGAGGCTCGCCTTGCCGCACAACCCGCACGAGGACGTGGCGTAGAAGTTGCGCTCGAGGGTGAACTCCGGAACCGCGACTTCGGGGTCGAGCTGCACGTCGACGATGTTGTAGGTGTTGGCCTGGTCGGCCGTCGCCCCCGCGCAGTAGCGGATGCCCCGCACCTGCTCATGTTGGGTGACCACACCTTCGCTGACCAGGAACCCGGCCGCGAGGTCGAAGTCGTCCCCGGGTGTCCGCATCGTGATGACCAGCGAGCGACCGTCGAGCCGGATCTCCAGCGGCTCCTCGGCCACCAGGGTGTCGCCGCGCGAGCTCGCCACACCGTCGGTGAGCCTGTCGATGCGCCGCTTGCTGGTCCTCCGGGGCACGCTAGGTCCCGTCCTGGGCACGGTTCTGCACATGCTGGAACCCGAAACGCCCTTTGATGCAAAGGTTTCCGTGCGTGACCGAGTGGTCGTGCGGCGAGCTGACCTTGACGATGCTGTTGTCCTGCACATGCAGGGTGAGGTTGCAGCCCACGCCACAGAACGTGCACACCGTGGTGGTCTGGGTCTGCTTGGACTCGTCCCAGGTGCCTTCGTGGCGCATGTCGAACTCGGTCTTGAAGGACAACGCGCCCGTAGGACAGACCTCGACGCAGTTGCCGCAGTAGACGCAGGCCGAGTCGGGAAGCTCCACGGCGTACTCGGTGGAGATCTGCGAGTCGAACCCGCGGCCTGCGACGTTGATCGCGAACGTGTTCTGCCACTGCTCACCGCAGGCGTCGACGCACTTGTAGCACAGGATGCACTTGCTGTACTCGCGGACGTACAGGTCGTTGTCGACCTTGTCCGGCTGGTGCACGGTGGCCGCGACGCTGCCGTCACCCGCCTGGTGCTCACCCGGCTCGCTGACGGCTCGCTCGCGAGCGGCGGCTGCCTCGGGCTTACCGAACCGCTCAGGGACGGCGGCGTACTCGTGCATCCACTCCGGCACCTGCGGCGTGGTGGACAGGTCGACCGATGAGCCGAGCAGCTCCAGCACCAGCCGGCGACTGTGCCGGGCGCGTTCGCTGCCCGTGTTGACCACCATGTCCGCCTGCACTCGGCGCGAGCAGGACGGCACGAGCGTGCGCGAGCCCTCGACCTCGACCATGCAGACACGGCAGGCGTTCTTAGGCGTCAGCGTGTCGCCGTAGCACAGCGTCGGGATGTCCTTGCCCGTGGCACGACAAGCGTCGAGGATCGTGGCGCCCTCCGGAACGGTGACGGTCTCCCCGTCGATGCTCAGGTCGACGAGGCGTGTCGGCATGCCGAGCTCTACCGCGGTCATGTGGCCTCCGAGAAGCTGTCGAGGCGGTCGATGGCGGACTCGATCGCGTTCCACGCGGTCTGTCCCAGACCGCAGATCGAGGCGTCCCGCATGACCTGCCCCACGTCACGCAGCAGGGCCATGTCGGTGTCGTTCGAGCCCGGCTTGTGGCCGTTCGAGGTGATCCGTAGAAGTGCCTCCTCCTGCCGCACCGTGCCGACGCGACAGGGGACGCACTGTCCGCACGACTCGTCACGGAAGAACCCGGCGATCCGCAGGAGGATGCTGGGCAGCTCGACCGAGTCGTCGAACGCGAGAATGACACCCGACCCGAGCGTGGTGTCGTGGGCACGCGTGCCCTCGAACGTCAGCGGGATGTCGAGCTCGTCGGGCCGGACGAAGCCACCGGCGGCCCCGCCGAGCAGCACCGCCCGAAGCCTCTTCCCATCCGGGACACCGCCGGCCATCTCGAGCACGTCGCCGAGGGTGACACCGAACGGCACCTCGTAGACACCTGGGCGGGCGAGGTTGCCGGACACGCAGAAGAGCTTCGTGCCCGTCGACTTCTCGGTGCCGATCTGCGCGTACGCCGCCCCGCCCTGGCTGACGATGGGCAGCACGTTGACGAGGGTCTCGACGTTGTTGACCACCGTGGGCTTACCGAACAGTCCGGCCTCGACCGGAAACGGCGGCTTGCTGCGCGGTTCTCCCCGGAATCCCTCGATGGAGTTGAAGATCGCGGTCTCCTCGCCGCAGATGTACGCGCCGGCGCCGCGACGGATCTCGATGTCGAACGAGAACCCCTGTCCGAGCACGTCGTCACCGAGGAAGCCGCGTCGACGGCACTCGTCGAGGGCGTTGCGCAGCAGCCGTAACGCACGGGGATACTCGCCACGCAGGTAGATGTAGCCGCGAGAGCACGCAGTCGCGTACGCCGCGATGGTCATCGACTCGACCAGCGCGAACGGGTCGCCCTCGAGGATCGCCCGGTCCTTGAAGGTCCCCGGCTCGCTCTCGTCGGCGTTGCAAACCAGGTAATGCGGCGTCGCGGCCTGTCCAGCGGTCGCATCCCACTTTCGGCCGGTGGGGAAAGCGGCGCCCCCGCGCCCCATCAGCCCGGAGTCGAGAACCTCCGAGATGACGTCCTGCGGGCCGATCTCGAACGCACGCCGCAGCGCGTGGTAGCCGCCGTGGACCAGGTAGTCGTCGAGGCCCTCCGGATCAACTCGGCCCACCCGGCGCAGGAGCACGAGGCTGTCGTCTCCGGCCTGGGGCACGGCCATCGCCACGGGCGGCTCGGCCTGTAGCGACTGCGGTCCCTCTTCGGCCGCGCGGCATACCTCTTCGGCGGTCGCCGGCGCGATAACCCGCTCGACCGAGGGGTCGCCCGCTTCCACGGCCAGGGCTGCCGGCGAACGCTCGCACAGACCAAGGCACGGGCTGTGCTGCCAGCCCGACGCGGCACCCGGGGGGCCGAGCCGGTCCTCGAGTGCACTGCACAACGCCTTGGACCCCCGCGCCTCGCACGCGATGTCGGTGCAGACGTGCACCACGCGGGCGGGCCGCGGATGCGTGGAGAACAACGCGTAGAAGGTCGCCACGCTGTAGACGTCGGCAGGTGCGACCGTGAGCCTGCGCCCGATGTAGTTGAGGGCGCCGGGGCTGATCCAACCCACCCGGTCGTTCACGGCGTGCAGGGCCTCGAGCACCAGGTGACGCTCTGACCGCGCCTGCTCGCCGCCTGCGGAGGAGCGACTGTCCTGCTCGAGGCGAGGGCCGCCGTACCAGCCGCTGTGCGCCTCGCCGAGGAGGCGGTCGACCGCCTCGCGCTCGACCGTCGTCGGCTCGTCGTCGGTGAACTTCAGGTCCACTGGCTAGGACTCCTGACCTGCGAGCGTGAGTTCGGACACCGCGGGGCCTGCGACGAGCCCGTCCTCGTCGAGATCGCCCACCTTCTCCACCTTCACCGCCGTCGCCTTGAACTCCGCCGTGCCGGCGATGGGGTCGTTGGCCTCGATCGTGAGGCGGTTGGTGTCGACCTCGTCCGGGAAGTTGCAGGTCATGAACACCAGTCCCCGTCGGAGCGACCTGTCGGCCCGAGTCCGGATGACGACCCAGCCACGCCGTGAGCTCACCCGGACGACCTCGCCGTCCTCGAAGCCCAGCGCCTCCAGGTCCTCGGGGCACATGTCGATCGAGGCACCGGTCCGCAGCGGCGAGCTGAATCCGCCGGACTGTACGCCGGTGTTGTAGTCGGTCAGCCGTCGTCCCGTCGTCAACCGCAGGTTGAACTCCTCGTCGAGGACGTCGACGGGTAGCGCGTGTGCCACCGCGGCGAACGGCGCGGGCTCCCCGCGGTCGTCCGGATCCGACTCCCAGAGCCGGCCGTGGAGGAACGGTGTCTCCTCGCCGTCCTCGTCGGGGAACGGCCACTGGATGCCGCCGCGCTGCTCGAGCTGCCGGTAGCTCATGCCGGCGTGCATCGGCGACAGCGACCGCACCTCGTCCCAGATCTGCTCGGCGGACTCCGTTGGCCACGGATGCCCTAGCCGGCGAGCGATCTCGCCGATGATCGCGATGTCGTCTCTGGCGCCTCCAGGCGGGTCGAGAGCCTTGCGTGTCCGCTGCACACGCCGCTCGCTGTTCGTGACCGTGCCCTCGCTCTCGCACCAGGCGGCCGCGGCGGGCAGGACCACGTCGGCGAGCTCGGCGGTCCTCGTCAGGAAGATGTCCTGCACCACCAGGTGGTCGAGTGAGCGCAACCGCCGGATGACGGCTCCGGAGTCGGCGTCGGACTGCACGGGGTTCTCCCCGACGACGTAGAGGCTGGTCATCTCCCCCTCGTCGATCGCCTCCATCATCTGCGACAGGTGCAGACCGTGCCGGGGCTGGACCGTCGCCCCCCACGCCCGCTCGAACTTCGTCCGGGCCTCGTCGTCGGTGATGTCCTGGAAGCCGGTCAGCTTGTTCGGGATCGCGCCCATGTCACCGCCGCCCTGGACGTTGTTCTGACCGCGCAGCGGGTTCAAGCCGGAGCCGTACCTGCCCACATGGCCGGTGAGCAGCGAGAGGTTGATCAGCGCACGCACGTTGTCGGTGGCGTTGTGGTGCTCGGTGATTCCCAGCGTCCAGCACAGCTGGGCGCGCTCGGCGCCCGCGTACGCGTGTGCCATCTCGCGGATCGCGTCGGCGGGGACACCTGTCTCCTGCTCGGCAGCCTCCAACGTCCACGGTTCGACGCAGTCGGCGAACTCGTCGTACCCGGAGGTCGCACGCTCGACGAAGGTCCCGTGCGCGAGGCCGGCGTGGATGATCTCCCGAGCCACGGCCAGCGCGAGGGGGATGTCGGTGCCTACGTCGAGACCGAGCCACCGGTCCGCCCACTGCGCGGAGCTGGTCCGACGCGGGTCGACCACGAAGATCCTGGCGCCACGATGGACGGCCTTGAGGACATGGTGGAAGAAGATCGGATGTGTCTCCCGCGCGTTGGAGCCCCACAGGATGATCACGTCCGCTTCCTCGACCTCCTGGTAGGAGGACGTGCCGCCGCCGGCACCGAATACCGCCGCCAGACCGGCGACGCTGGGAGCGTGTCAAGTGCGGTTGCACGAGTCGATGTTGTTGGTGCCCATGACCGCACGGGTGAACTTCTGCGCGGCGAAGTTCATCTCGTTGGTCGCGCGAGAGCATGAGAACATCCCGAACGCGTCAGGTCCGTGCGCGGTCCGGTTGCGCCGAAAGCCGTCCGCGGCCCGGTCGAGAGCCTCGGCCCACGTCGCCTCTCGCAGTTCGCCCGCCTCGCGGACCATCGGCTTGCTGAGTCGCGTGTAGGTGTGAGCCTTCGGCATGAGTTCCTCCCGAGCCCGGTTCGCGGACGTGGACAAGCGCGCGGCTGGCCATACTGCCGCTGGAGGCCAGAGTGTCTACTGTATTCACCATCTGTGTCAACAGTAGCGGTCAGAAATGGTACAGACGCGGCTCTGCCGTGGGGCCGGCTAGTCGCGTCCGCGAACCGGACCGAGCCGGTAGTGATAGTCGTACGCAGCGGCGAACCCGGCACCGGAGTAGGTCCGCTGCGCCGCCTCGTTGTCGCGTGCGACCTGGAGATAGAGACCGGACGCGCCGCGGTCGATGGCCCACTGTGCTCCCGCGCGTACGACAGCCCTGCCGATCCCCTGGCCACGATGGTCCAGTTGCGTCGCCATGCAGTAGACGCCGACCCAGTGGTCGTCACCGCCCACGACCAGGCCGACACCGACGAGGCGGCCGTCGACGCGGACGCCGAGGTAGCCCGCCGGCAGCATGATCCTCGAGACCACCTGCTCGGTGACCTGCGCGCTGTCGTCGTGCCCGTCGAGCTCGGCCCATGCGTCCAGCCAGGACGCCGTCGGTCGATCACTGACCGCCACGTCCCACACGCGCCCCGGACGGCTCGCCGCGGCGACATCGGCCGAAGCGGTGAGCACCTGGATCGGGACGGTGAGCCGATACCCCCGGGCGGCGAGCAGCCGGTCCAGCTCGCGGTGCTCCGTGGCCGGGCTCACCTGGACCGCGACCGGCGCGCTGCGGTCGGCATAGAAGGCCTCGACGAGCTCCAGCGACCACGACACACGACTCGCCGGCGCGAGGGGCAGTGCCGCACCGCTGGCGCGGAGCCGGGTCATGCCCGGGGTGTGGCGCAGCAGCCATCCGTCGACACGCTCACTGACCGGCGCCGGCCACGCCTGGACAGCATGCCGCTCGATTCGCGTCACGTGCTCCGGCGTCGTGCCCACGGTGGCTTTCCCTGCTTTTCGCTCCACTGCCTTGCAGACCGAGAGTAGGCTCTTACCAGATGTCGACATTGCGACCGAAGGGGCAGTTTGTCCTTCGACGCTCGTAACAACTCCAGATCGGCTGCGTCGCGCGCTCGCGACTCGAGCCGTCTGCCCGCCTGACATCGGCTCTCCGGCAGGGCGCGGTACCCGAGCCCAACGCCTGACGTCTCCGGCCTGGTCGTCATTGTTTTTGCGCATGCCCGGCTGTGGTCAGCGGGCTCATAGGGAGGGATTTCATGTCTAGCTCTGCTGGAGCGGTACCCGCTGGTGCGGTACCCGCTGCTGCTGCACGGCGTCCGACGACAGTGCTGATCGTCCTCGTCGTGGCCTGGATCCAGGTCGCGATGAGCCTCATCGCCTCGGTCGCCCTTTTCTTCATGGCCGGCAACCAGGATGTCGTGAACGCGGTGGGCGCGACCACCGACGAGCTCCGGATCGGCGCTGGCGTCGGCATCGTGTTCGCCCTGATCGGCGCCGCTTTCGTTCTCTGGCTGCAGATGGGCTCCAACATCGCCCGGATCCTGGTCTCGATCGTGGCCGTGCTGAACATCGGTGCGGGCGTCTGGGCCATCGCCGCCGCCGGTACCCATCAGCTCTCGGAGAGCGTGCTGAACATCGTCCTGGCGGCCGTTGTCCTCGCGCTGTTGTGGAACCACGCGGCGAACGAGTACTTCGCGTCAGACTGAACCATCCCTGTGGGCGTCGCCGGACACGGTCCGGCGGCGCCCACGTCTGTGTCCGGGCCTCGTAGCCCCAGGCGGTGACCAATCCGATAGGGCCGCGGCGCCGAACCCCGCACTGTGATGACCGAACAGCGCAGTGCAGGGGGCCGGAAGCGCCTTCTCGCCGGCGCCTCGGCAGGACTGCTGGCGGGCGCCGCCGGCGTGGCGCTGGCCGAGGCGGTCGCCGCGCTCCTGTCCGGCGTCACCTCGCCGCTGCTCGCCGTGTCCAACCGTGCCGTGGACCTCACCCCACGACCGGTCAAGGAATGGGCGGTCTCGACGTTCGGCAGCGCCGACAAGGCGGTGCTCCTCTGCGGTGTCGTGGCCACGGTCGCCGTGGCACTCGTGGCGCTGGGTGTCCTCGGCGTACGCCGGCCCCGAGCCGCCGTCGCGGGACTCGTCGTCCTCAACCTGGTCGGAGCGTTCGCGGCGGTGACCGACCGTGCCGCCGTCGGTCCCGGCTGGGTGCGCCTGGTGGCCCCGGCCGCCGGACTCCTGGTCAGCGTCGTCGCGCTGGTGCTGCTGCTCCGTCCGCTGAACGTCCGCCGCCCGCGGGCCGGCCGGTCGCTGCCTGCACACGTGGCCGGTGACGACCTCCCCGCCGCGTTCGACCGGCGCCGCTTCCTGGCGCGCGTGGTCGCCGTCGGCGCAGTTGCCGTCGGCGGCGGTCTGGCCTCGCAGGCGCTGGCGACGACCGCGTCGCAGTCGCGTGCCGGGGTCTCCATCCCACGTCCGCGCAGCGCGGCCCCGCCTGTTCCGGCCGGTGCGTCGTTCGACATCGACGGTCTCACCCCGCACCTGTCGGCCAACCGCGGCTTCTACCGGGTCGACACCGCACTGGTGGTCCCGAACGTTCCCGTGGACACGTGGCGGCTGCGGGTGCACGGCATGGTCGAGCGCCCGCTGGAGCTGACGTTCGCCGACCTGCTGTCGCGCCGGCTCGTCGAACGCCGCATCACGCTCACCTGCGTGTCCAACCCGGTCGGCGGCGACCTGATGGACACCACCACCTGGATCGGCGTACCCCTCGCGGACCTGCTCGCCGAGGCCGGTGTCCGTTCCGGCGCCGACGCGGTCAAGTCCACCAGCGCCGACGACATGACGATCGGTACGCCGCTGTCCGCGCTGACCGACGGGCGGGACGCGATGGTCGCGGTGGCCATGGGCGGCGAGCCGCTGCCGCTGGAGCACGGCTTCCCGGCGCGGATGGTCGTGCCCGGGCTGTACGGCTACGTGTCCGCCACCAAGTGGCTAGTCGACCTCGAGGTGACACGGTTCGCCGACTTCAGCGCCTACTGGACCGACCGCGGCTACGCCGCGCAGGCTCCGATCAAGACCTCGTCACGCATCGACGTACCCCGCTCGTTCGCTCAGCTCCCCGCCGGCGGCCCGACCACCGTCGCCGGGCTGGCCTGGTCCCAGCACCGCGGCATCGACTCCGTCGAGGTCCGCGCCGACGACGGCCCGTGGCAGCAGGCCACGCTCGCGGTCGAGGACAGCAGGGACACCTGGCGCCAGTGGCGCTGGACGTGGGAGTCGACACCGGGCACCCACCAGCTGCAGGTGCGGGCCACCGACCGCACCGGCCGCACCCAGACCCCAGTAAGGGAACCGATCGCCCCCGACGGGGCGAGCGGATGGCACAACGTCACGGTCACCGTTTCGTGACCGGGCGCATCGAACACAGGAAGGGAACGACACCCATGCGTGCGATCAAGAGAACCGGACTGGTGGCCGCCGCGTTGTCGGCGACGATGCTCTTCGCCGGCTGCGGCAGCAGCGGCGGCGAGGCGTCCTCGGGCGAGGAGAGCGGCCAGGCCGCCGGCCAGCAGTCGAGCCAGAGCAGCCAGGAGCCCATGCAGAACACCGAGGCTCAGGGCACGGGCGCGATGGCCAGCCTGGTAGGCCCGGGCTGCAAGACCTACGCCGAGCAGGTGCCCAGCGGTGCGGGCTCGGTGCAGGGCATGTCCGAGGACCCCGTCGCGGTCGCGGCCGGCAACAACCCGCTGCTGAAGACCCTGACCCAGGCCGTCTCCGGCCAGCTCAACCCGCAGGTCGACCTGGTCGACACCCTCAACGGCGGTGAGTTCACCGTGTTCGCGCCAGTCGACGACGCGTTCGCCGCGCTGCCCAAGAGCATGGTCAACCAGCTCGGGAAGCCCAAGAACGCCGACATGCTGAGCTCGGTGCTGACCTACCACGTGGTGGAGGGACAGCTCTCCCCCGACGAGGTCACCGGCAGCCACAGCACCGTGCAGGGCGAGAAGGTCGAGGTCACCGGCTCCGGTGACAACCTGCAGGTCAACGACGCCAGCGTCATCTGCGGTGGCGTCCAGACCGCCAACGCCACCGTCTACCTGATCGACGGCGTGCTCACTCCGCCCAGCGCGATGTGACCGCGCGATGTGACCGCGCGATGTGACCGTGCGATGTGACCACGCGATGTGACCACGGGGGGGGCCACACGACAACTGGTCCCGAAGAGCGCTGCCGGCGTCCCGCTGCCCCTGGGGCGGGACGTCGGCATCAGCTCTGGCGCAGGTGCTCCTTGGCGTCGTCATAGGTGCCCGTCGAAGCCGACTCCGCCGGGGCGTAGACGAGATTGAGCACTCCGGTGGCGAAAGTCTGCGAGGAGACCAGCCGCAGCGGTATCGGTGAGCCGTCCTGGTCGAACAGGCGCATGCCCTTGCGGACCGCGATCGGGTGGACCAGCAGGTGCAGCTCGTCGAGAAGCCCAGCGGCCAGCAGCTGGCGAACCACGGACACCGACCCGCTCATCGCGATGTCGGTGGTGCCCGGCTCGTTCTTCAGTGCGGTGACGGACTCGACGAAGTCTCCCCCGAGGCGTTCGGAGTTGCGCCAGGTGAACTCGAGCCGCTGGCTCGACACGACGACCTTGCGCGCGTCGCCGAGCGCCTTGGCGAAGGACGCGTCCTCGCCGCCCGCGCTCTCGCGCTCCGGCCATGCGCCGGCGAAGCTGTCGTAGGTCTTCCGGCCGAGCAGCAGCGTGTCGGCCTGCCCCATCTGGGCGTCGACCGCGACACCCATCTCGTCGTTGAAGTACGGGAAGTGCCAGTCCTGGGGGTCCTCCACGACTCCGTCGAGGGAGATGAACAGGCCGGCCGTGATCTTTCGCATCGGTCTTCTCCAAGGTCTGCGAGCCGCGGGCGTGGTGTCATCGAGTCTGACTGCGCAGGCGGGGCAAAGTCATCGGATCGCACACTCGCCGGCCGACGCACTGCGTGCACGCCTTACGGGCAACCTCGACTGAACGTGAGATTTTGCCTACTCGTCTGTCGATAGTGGGTCATTTCCTGACCAGATCTGTGATCAGGCGCTTACGGTGGGTCATGCCCGCGCAGCTTCAAGGTGACGGGTTCGGTGGCGCCGCTCGGGTCGGCGACCTCGGCGGCGGCCAGGGGAACACGGCCCGCCGTGGGCACGTAGACAACCCGCGGATCGACGATCTGGTCCGCGTAAAAGGGGGCAAATCAATATGAAGATAGACAAGTCCGTGGTGGGCCTGGCGGGTGCAGGCGCCCTCATCGGGGCAGTGGTCGTGGCGATGCCGATCACATCGAGTGCGCAGGTCGGCCCTACGCAGCAGTCGGCCGGTACGACGCACCGCGCCCAGACCCACCAGGTCCCGAGCTCCAGGTACACGGGCGCCCATGTCATGGTCGGGCCCTCGGGCAACCGGATCGAGATGGTCGCTCCGCACCAGTCGAGGTACGTGCCGAAGATCCTGAAGGCCCCTAAGCGCAGCCGCACGAAGGCGCGCACGCTGCTCAGCGGCGTGAACAGGTTCTGCCAGAGCCGGTCACTGGCGGACCTCAAGGCAAGATGGCGTCCTGGCAACGACCACCCGGCGCATCCGACGCACTACTTCAACCCGCGCCGTGGCGCCCGCGGCATCCACCCCGCCCGTCCCCGGGCCGCGCTGGTGTACGACGGCCGGATCGGCGGAGTGATGTTCACCGGGAAGCCGCTGCCGTACCTCGGAAAGATCCCGCGTGCACACGGTCACCACCACATGGCCATGGGCTCGCACCGCGGTGTCGAGATGGTGCACGTCTACTGCCGGTCGAACCTGACCGTGAAGAGCATGCGGGAGGCCTTCACGCCGAACCGCCAGCTCGGCGTCATGGCGGACACGATCAGGCTGCGGCTGCGGATCCGGCCGGCCGTGATGGACTTGAACCGGCGGCAGCTTCGCGAGGTTCGCGACAAGGTCCGCGGCTACGTCGGTGCGCGGCACCATGTTCGCCAGTCCGCCCAGCGGGGCGGTCCCGACCCGCGGCTGCGGGCGATGCGGGTGGAGATCCGCAAGTCGCTGATGCGGCTCGACGAGGCACAGCTGCGCAGCGTCTGGCGACTGATGAAGTCGTACTGACCTCCCGACTCGGGTCGCCCTCGTCGCAGGACGGGGGCGGCCCGAGTCGTATGCCCAGCCGCCGCCTGGTGTGTCCGGTGCCAGAGTCCCGTTGCCAGCGTCACCGCGTGGATATCGTGAGCCGATGACGGAGAGCGCACCCGAGGTCGCGACCGAGCCGCTGCGGCCCGCGGAGGAGCTCGGCGAGCCACGTCCGTCCGTTCACGCCGGCATGACGACGATGATGCTCGGGGCCCTGGGCGTGGTCTTCGGTGACATCGGCACCAGCCCGCTGTACGCGCTGCAGACCGTGTTCGCCGTTCCCGCCGTCCGCCCGGACGAGGCAGGCGTGTACGGCGTTGTCTCGCTGGTGTTCTGGACCATCACGCTGATCGTGTCGGTCAAGTTCGTCCTGCTGATCATGCGCGCTGACAACCACGGCGAGGGCGGCATCATGGCTCTGGTCGCGCTGGTCCGCGGCGTCGAGGTGCGGTCCCGGCACCGCACGTTCCTGCTCATCGCCCTCGGCATCTTCGGCGCCTCGCTGTTCTACGGCGACGGAATGATCACGCCCGCGATCTCGGTCCTGTCGGCGGTCGAGGGCCTCGAGGTCGCCGCACCCGCAGTGAGCTCGTACGTCGTCCCGATCACGCTGGCGATCCTGACCGCGCTGTTCGCCGTCCAGCGGTTCGGCACCTCGAAGGTGGCGCGCGCGTTCGGGCCGGTCATGGCCGTGTGGTTCACGATCCTCGGGGTGTCCGGTCTGGTGCACGTCGTGGCGAACCCTGGGGTCCTGCGCAGCCTGTCACCGGTCTACGGCGCCGCCTTCCTCGTCGACCACGTCGGCATCGCGCTGCCGGCACTCGGCGCCATCGTGCTCACGGTCACCGGGGCCGAGGCGCTGTACGCCGACATGGGCCACTTCGGAGTGACGCCGATCCGGCGGGCCTGGTTCGCGATCGTGTTCCCGGCTCTCGTGCTCAACTACATGGGCCAGGGCGCGATCGTTCTCAGCGACCCCCAGGCGATCGCCAACCCGTTCTTCCTCATGTTCCCCGGATGGGCGCACATCCCGATGGTGCTCCTCGCCACGGTCGCCGCGGTGATCGCCTCGCAGGCCGTGATCTCCGGCGCGTTCTCGGTGACGCGGCAGGCCGTCCAGATGGGCTTCCTGCCGCGGCTCACCGTGCTGCACACCGGCAGCGACGTGGGGCAGGTGTACGTGCCCGCGGTCAACTGGCTGCTGTTCGTGGCCGTGGCCGGCCTCGTGGTCGGGTTCGGCTCCTCCCAGTCGCTCGCGGGTGCCTACGGGATCGCGGTCACCGGCACGCTCGCGATCGACACCCTGCTGTTCTTCTTCGTGGCCCGCGCACTGTGGCATCGACCGCTGTGGCTGGTCGTCACCGGTGCCGTCTTCTTCCTCACCATCGACCTCGCGTTCTTCGGCGCGAACATCCCGAAGGTCCTCCACGGTGGCTGGTTCCCCCTGCTGGTAGCCGTGCTGGTGTTCGTCCTGCTG
This sequence comes from Nocardioidaceae bacterium, assembly GCA_035557095.1. GTDB lineage: Bacteria > Actinomycetota > Actinomycetes > Propionibacteriales > Nocardioidaceae > JALZDI01. The sequence continues at coordinate 17,969 of DATMEB010000033.1, forward strand.
TCCACCTGGCAGCGTGGCCGCCAGATCGTCGCCCGCAACCGCACGAAGATCGAGGGCCCGCTCGACGAGTTCGTGGCGGAGGTCCGCGGCAGCGACGGCGTCTTCCGCGCACCGCACACTGGGGTCTACCTCAACGCCAACGCCGACACCACCCCGCTGGCGCTGCGCGAGAACCTCCGGCACAACGACACCGTTCACGAGAACGTGCTGATCCTGTCGGTGCAGACCATAGACGTCCCCCACGTGCGGGAGTCCAAGCGCTTTGTCGTCGACGAGATGGACTACCGCGACGACGGGATCTACCAGATCACCGCGCGGTTCGGGTTCCAGGACTACATCGACGTGCCCGCGGTACTGGCTCGTTCGGTGGAGCAGATGGAGGTCGACGTGGACCTCGACCACGCGTCGTACTTCGTCTCCCGGACGACCGTGGTCGCCACCCGCGCGCCCGGCATGCGCCGATGGCGCAAGCGGCTGTTCGTCATCGTGCTGCGCAACGCCGCCGACCCGGTGAGGTACTTCCGGCTCCCCGACGACCGGACCGCGGTCATGGGTGCGCACATCGAGCTCTGAGGTATGCCCCTGCCGGCGACGTTCTCGTGGGGCTACGGCGAGGTCTGCGCCGCGAGCCGGACGTGCGTGTTCGCGCTGCCGTATCCCTCGTAGCCTCCACGCCGCTCCAGCAGCTCGACGTAGAAGCCGCTGGGCAGCACATCGGTGTACGCGTGCAGCATCTCCCCGCCGGCCACCCGGTCGTACAGCAGCTGGTGCTCGCGCAGGTGGGCGATCACGTCCTCCCCCAGCCCGAACCGGGCGCCGAGGTCGACGTAGTAGTTGTCCGGCACCGGCATGAGCTCGATCCCGCCAGCGCGCAGTGAGCGCACGACACCGGCCACGTCGCCGCATCCGAACGCGACCTGGTTCACGCCGAGCGGCTGGGCGTGTCCCGGCCCGGTGTCGACGACGTTCAGGACCACGCGCAGGTCGCCGCGAACGGGGCGCAGGGCCCGGCTGCGCAGCCGGCCGTGCGGCTCCATGAACTCCTCGACCGGCCCCGGCGAGAGCCCGAACAGGGTCCGGAAGAAGGCCACCTCCTGGTTCAGCTGGTCGGGCGAGACCGCCACGCCGACGTGGTCGATGCCGGTGAGGTCGTCGGCCGGCTGCGCCCCCGTCGCGACGAAGTCACGCTGCCAGTCCCCGGCACTTCCTCGCTCGTCGCTGACGAACACGTGCAGCCCCGAGGGCGAGGTGATGCCCGGCAGGGGTGCCTCATCGGCTCCACGGGTCGTGCCGACGGCCGGCCACAGCAACGCCTTCGCCCTGGCGGCGACCCGCTCGACCGGCGGGGCGGTGACGCCCAGTGCGGTGGCGTGGACGGCGGGCGTCACCTCGCCCTCGTTGACGACGATGTGTGCGTCGCCGTTGCGCCACCAGCCGACCGGCTTGCTGCGGTGCCGGCCCACCTGGACGAAGCCGAGCCCCTGAAGCAGGTCGGTCGCGAAGGTGTCACCGGGCGGACCGGCGACCTCAAGGAAGCCGCCGTCGGTGCACGGAGCCTGCGGCGGAGCGGCGGTGACGACGTCCGCGGCCCTGCCGGTGACCGCGCCCGCGAGCTGGTCCTCGAGGAACAGCAGTGAGCGCATCGCGTCGCGCGCGGTGACACCCGGCTCGGCCTCACGGACCACGTCGCTGAAGACCTCGAGCGACAGCGGACCCTGGTAGCCGGCCTCGAGCACCGCGGCCACCACTCCGGTGACGTCCAGGGCACCCTGCCCGGGGAAGCACCGGAAGTGCCGGCTCCAGTCGAGAACGTTCATGTCCATCAGCGGCGCGTCCGCCACCTGCAGGAACCCGATCCGGTCACCGGGTACGCCGGCCAGCGCCGCGGCGTCGTCGCCACGCGCGAGCATGTGGAAAGTGTCGACCGCGAGCGTGACGGCGGGGTGGTCGGCGCGCTGCACCGCGTCCCACGCCTGGCCGACGCGGTTGACGTGGCGTCCCCAGGCGAGCGCCTCGAACGCGACCGTCGCCCCGTGGTCGGCGGCAAGGTCGCCCACCCGGTGCAGCTGCTCGGCGGTCAGGTCGGGATCACCCAGCGAGTCGGCGCCGACGTTCGAGCACGCCAGCAGGGTCGACACCCCGAGCTCGGCCATCACCTCGAGCTTGACGCGCAGGCGGTGCAGCACGGCGTCGAACCGCTCGGGCGGCACACCCTGGAGGTCGCGCACGGGCTGGAACAGGTCGATGCGCAGACCGAGGTCCGCACAGCGTGCCGCCACCTCGGCGGGCGACAACGGCGAGGCCACCAGGTCGTTGTCGAATATCTCGATGCCGTCGAAGCCCGCCGCCGCAATCGCGGTCAGCTTCTCGGCCAGCACCCCGCTGATGGAGACGGTGGCGATCCCCTTGCGCATCAGGCCGTGAGCTCCTCGAAGTGTCGCGTCATCCGGTCGGAGTCCGCCGTTCGCCCGGTGAAGTATCCGAACGCCCCGACGGCCTGCTGGACGGCCATCGCCCCACCGGGCAGTACCCGGCAGCCGCGCCGGCGTGCCAGTGCCACCAGCTCGGTCTCGAGCGGGAAGTACACGACGTCGGACACCCACAGGTCGGGGCGTACGACATCACTGGGAACCGGCAGCCCGAGATGTCCGCGCATGCCGACGGGTGTGGCGTTGACCAGCCCCTGCGCCTGCTCGAGCGCGCGCCCCAGGTCGTCGACGACGCCGACCCGGCCGTCACCGAACCTCTTCGCCAGTCGTACGACACACGCGTGCGCGCGGTCGGCGTCGCTGTCCAGGACGGAGACGTGCTCGGCGCCCTGGTCGAGCAGGCCGTACGCCACGGCGGCCCCGGCGCCACCGGCACCCACGAGCACCGCGCGGTCGTGCACCGCCTCGGGCAGCGCCTGCCGGAACGCGCGCCCGTAGCCCCACCAGTCCGTGTTGCGGCCGAGCAGCCGGCCGTCGCGGAACAGCACAGTGTTCACCGCACCGAGGTCGGCGGCGTCCTCGGAGAGCTCGTCGAGCAACGGGATCACGGCCTGCTTGAACGGGTGCGTGACGTTCAGGCCGTCGAAGCCGAGACGCCGCGCCCAGGCCAGCAGGTCACCGAGGTCCTCGGTCCCCAGACCCAGGCTGTCCGCATCGATCAGCCGGTAGCTCAGCGACAGTCCCGACTCGCGGCCCTCGCGCACCTGCATCGCCGGCGTCAACGACGCACCGATGCCGACGCCGACGAGACCTAGGACGAACGACTTCTCGTCATGCAGTTTCTCGTCGTGCAACTTCTCGTCATTATGGCGCGAACTCATGGTGCCCCCGATGGACGGTTCGATCGGTGCGCGGTGCGCAGCGCACCGGTCACGCAGTGCTCGCGGCGACACGGGTCTCGGACCCGGCGCCCGCACCCAGCGCAGGCGTGGGCACCCGGTGGGTGTCGCGGGGTCCGGACAGGACGGCCACGGCCGAGAGCAGGCAGGCGCCAGCGGTGAAGAGCGCGACCTTGTACCAGTTGCCCGCGTCACCGCCCAGCAGCGCACCCGCGATGGTCGGCGTGAACCCCGCGAGGGCGAACCCGAACTGGGTCCCGATGGCCATCCCGGACAGCCGGACGCCGGTCGGGAAGTACTCGGCGTACGTCGCGGGCCACACGGCGTTCGGCATGCTGTAGATGAAGCCCGCCAGCAGCACGCCCACGACCATCGTCATGATCTCGTTGGCCGCGGCGATCGCGCCGAGGAACGGGAACACCAGGAGGCCGCTGCCCACCACCCCGGTGACGAACACCGGCTTGCGACCGACACGGTCGGACAGCTTTGCCCACAAGGGGATCACCGCCACCGCCACGACGTTCGCCACGATCGCCACCCACAGCATCCAGGTGTCGCTCATGCCCACGTCGTCCGACGTCGCGAACTCCAGGGCGAACACCGCGAACATGGTGTTGACGGTCGCGATGAACGCAGCGAAGAAGACGCGCACGACGCCCTGCCAGTGGGAGCGGAAGAGCACGCCCAGCGGAGCCTTGGGGACCTCGGACCGGTCGGCCTCGGCCTGGAACTCCGGCGTCTCGTCCAGCGTCCGGCGGATGACGAACCCGACGACCACCATGACGGCACTGAGCCAGAACGGGACCCGCCAGCCCCACGACAGCAGAGCCTCGTCGGGCAGCACCGCCGCCAGCGGAAGGAACACCGCGGGGGCCAGGACCTGACCGCCCTGGGTGCCGCTCAGCGTGAAGCTGGTGAAGAACCCGCGACGGTTGTCGGGTGCGTGCTCGAAGGACATCGAGTTGGCGCCCGCCTGCTCCCCGGCCGCGGACAGGCCCTGGAGGATGCGGAGCAGGACGAGCAGCGTCGGGGCCAGCAGGCCGACCTGGCCGTACGTCGGCAGGCACCCGACCAGGAACGTGGACACGCCCATCAGCAGCAGCGTCGCGATCAGGACCTTCTTGCGACCGAGTCGGTCACCCACGTGGCCCATCAGGAACGAGCCGACGGGCCGGGCGACGTACGCCACCCCGAACGTGGCGAACGCACCGAGCGTGGCCGCGGTGTCGTTGCCCGCCGGGAAGAACACGTCGGGGAAGACCAGCGCCGCGGCCGTGCCGTAGATGGCGAAGTCGTAGTACTCCAGCGCGCTGCCGCTCCAGGCGGCGATCGCGGCCTTGCGCGGTGTGCGCGTCACTTCCCTGGCGCCCGACATGAACCGGTCCTTCCCTCGCAGCATGCCGTCGTGACCCCGGCGGGCCCGGCCATGCTTTCGACTGCCTTTCGACTGCCTTCGAATGCCCTTCGAATGTTCGGGGACGCTAGAAGTGGCCTCGGTCCTATGGCAAGCGTTTGCCAATATTTGCCAGACTGGCGCCATGTCCGCCGCCAGGCCGCGCCGTCGGCCCACGATCGTCGACGTCGCCGACGCCGCCGGTGTCGCGCCGTCGACCGTCTCGCGCGCGTTCTCGCGCCCGGGGCGGGTGAACCGGCACACCCGCGAGCACGTCGTCGCGGTCGCGGAGCGCCTCGGCTATGCGCCGAACCCGGCGGCCCAGGCGCTCGAGTCCGGCCGGACGCAGACCATCGCGCTGCTCGTGCCCGACATCACCAACCCGTACTTCGCCGGCGTGATCAAGGGTGCCGAGCGCGCGGCCGCCGCGGCCGGGCTGACGCTGGTCCTCGGCGACACGCAGGAGAACCCCGCCCGCGAGGAGGAGCTCGTCCGCCGGCTCGCGCGGTCCGTGGACGGCTTCGTGCTGAGCGCGTCCCGGCTCCCCGACGAGGAGCTGCACCGTGCCGCGGAGCTGATCCCGATCACGCTGGTCAACCGGGCCGCACCGGGAGTCTCCTGCGTGGTCGCCGACTACGACACCGGCACGGAGCAGATCGTGGACCATCTGGCGTCGTACGGCCACGAGTCGTTCGTGTTCGCCGGCGGACCGGCGGAGTCGTGGTCGGGCGCACGCAGGTGGTCAGGGCTGCGCAAGGCGGCCAAGGTACGCCGGATGCGGGCGCACCGTTCCGGCCCGTACACCCCCACGCTGCTCGGCGGGCCCGCGGCCGCCGACGCCGTGCTCACCTCCGGTGCCAGCGCAGTGGTGTGCCACAACGACATGCTGGCGATCGGTCTGCTGCGCCGGCTCGCCGAACGCGGGGTGCAGGTGCCTGGGGACCTGAGCGTGGTGGGGTTCGACGACATCTTCGGCGCGGACTTCTGCAGCCCCGCGCTGACCACGTTGGCCGAGCGCACCGACGACGCCGGTGCGCGCGCGGTCGAGGCGCTGGTGCGCCAGATCCCCCAGCGGGCAACGGATCCGCCGACCCGGGTGCTGCCCACGCATCTGGTCGTACGCGCCTCGACCGGCCCGCCCTCGCGCCGTCGCTGACCAAACCCTCGCGTCGAGATCGCGCTACTGCCCACACCTTCGCGGCGCAGAAAGACCAGCCGGGCTAGCCGATCAGCTAGTGGCGGCGGTGACTGACGGCGGCAACCCAGGCGGTGACCAGCGCGGTCGGACCCAGCAGCAGATGCGGCAGGGCGATCAACGGCTCGTCGACGAGCAGGCCGTAGACGATCCACGACGCCGATGCCGAGGCGATCAGCAGGTACGTCGCCACCGAGACGCCGGCCAGCTGGTTGCGGTCCACCAGCACGCGGACCATCTGCGGCACGTTGACCACGGCCGCCGTCACGACCGCGAACCAGCCCAGCACCAGGTCACCGGCCAGTGTCGCCGCGGCCACAGCCACGACCACGGCGGCCAGACCGACCCACAGGGTCCGCTGCACGTCAGCCCTGCGTAGCAAGAGAAACCACAGGATCAGGAAGCCCGAGGTCACCGTGATGTTGCCGACGACCAACGGCACATCGCCGAGCACGAAGCCGTAGGCGACCCAGCTGGACCGGGCCAGCATCCCGCCCAGCACGGTGAGGGCGGCGACGCCCTCGACGCTGCCCATCGCACGACGTACCTGCGGCCAGATGAAGGCCTGGTTCAGGATCACGCCGAGCAGCCCGAACACCGTGGTCACGCCGCTCATCATCCATGCACCCGCGACCGAAGGTTCACCACAGGGGTCCAGACTGGCGCCCATGCAAGAGCTCGTGTTCTCCGCCGACGACCTCGACCCGTGGGCCGTGGTCGCGATGGCGCGGCAGCCGACCCCCGTACGCCTGGCCGACGACGCCCGGTCGCTGATGGCCCGGACCCACCGGCTCGTGGAGGAGACCGCACGCCGGCAGGCGGTGTACGGCCGCACGACCGGCGTCGGCGCCAACCGCGACACCGACTCGGTCGACGAGAAGCACGGACGACGTCTGCTGTCCTCGCACGCGACGACGGGCATGGAGCCCTATCCCGAGGACATCGTGCGCATCGGCCTGCTGATCAGGGTGAACCAGCTCGCCCGCGGCGGGTCGGGGCTCTCGCCGGCGGTCGCCGAGGCACTGGTCGACCTGCTCAACACCGGCGACCTGCCGGCGCTGCATCGCGGCGGGGCGCTCGGCACCGGCGACCTGGGCGCGCTGGCCGAGCTCGGGCTGGCGCTCGGCGAGGTGCTCGACGACGCCAGCGTGCTCCCGCTGCTGTCCAGCAACGCGATCACGTTGGGCGAGTGCTGCCTGGCGATGGTCGACGCGAGCCGCCTCGTCGACGTGGTCCCGATCGTCGGCGCGCTCACGCTGGTGGCGATGCACGGCAACGCGGAGGCTTTCGACGAACGGGTGCATGCCTCCCGGCCGCAGGACGGTCAGACCCGGGTGGCCGCGCGGATGCGCGATCTCCTCGACGGGCTGCCGCTGGCGCCGTCTCGCGTGCAGGACCCGTTCGGGCTGCGTGCGTTCGCGCAGGTGCTCGGTCCGTCGGTCGAGCTGGTCGAGGCGCTGCGGCGCACGCTCGCGGTCGACATCAACGCCGCCGCCGAGAACCCGCTGGTCACCGGCGACACCGTGCTGCACAACGGCAACTGGCACGCGATGCCGATCGCGTTGCAGCTCGACGCGCTGCGGCTCTCGCTGCACAGCGTCGCCACCTTGTCCACGTCACGGCTGGGCAACCTGATCGACCCCGAGCTCACCGGGCTGAGCCGGTTCCTCGCCCAGGGCCCGGCACCGAGCTCCGGTGCGCTGATGCTGGAGTACGTCGCCCATGACGCCCTGGCCGTACTCCGCTCCGACGCGCAGCCGGCCACGCTCAGCACGGCCACGCTGTCCCGCGGCGCCGAGCACCATGCCAGCTTCGCGCCACAGGCCGCCGGGATGACCACGAAGCTCCTGCAGCACCTCCGGACCGTGCTGGCATGCGAGCTCGTCGCGGCCTGCCGGGCGGTCCGGCTCGCGGGCCTCACAGCGGACGACCTCGCACCGGCGGCGGTCGGGCGATGGCTCGCGGACGCGCTGGCGACCCTGCCCCCGGAACTGGCCGACCGGCCGCTGCACGACGACATCGTGGTCGCGCGCGACATGCTCACCCGTTGGGGTACGACCGTCTCCCCCACCGGCCCGGGCACCACGGCGGGGTGATCCCTCCGGCCGCGGCCGAGAAGGTCAGTCCGCGGGCGTCGTGAGGAACGGTGTCGTCGACGGGCCCCCAGGGAGCCGGCCCACCGGGGCGAGCCGTTCGGCGTTGTTCGCCGCCCAGGTCGTCAGCCTGCGGGCGCCCTTGGTCGTGAACCCCGAGCGCGCGTGCAGCAGCGCGACCCCGATACGCCGGCCGTTGATCAGCGTGGCCGCCGTGAGCGTGTTGCCCGCCCGGCTGGTGAAGCCGTTCTTCGCGGCGTACGAGTTGGCGTACATCAGCAGGTAGTCGGTGCTCGAGGTGAGCAGGTGCCGGCGCGCCCCGATCGGCCCGAAGCGGGTGGAGGGGGTGTCCAGCCAGCGGGCGATGCTCGGGCGACGCGTGGCCTCACGCAGGAAGACCAGCAGGTCGCGGGCCGAGGAGTGGGCACCGGCCTGGTCCAGCCCGGACGGGTTCCTGGCGACGGTGTCGGTGGCTCCCAGCCTTGCCGCGGTTCGGTTCATGGCACCGATGAAGCGTGCCCGGCCCCCAGGGTCGGCGCCGGCGATCGCCTCCGCCGCGTCGTTGCCGGACGTGACGAGCATGCCGGACAGCAGCATGGCCCGGCTGTATCGCCGGCCCGCCTTGACGCCCGCGCAGGAGCAGATCGTCTTGCCTGCGCGGCGGGTCGCACGCAGCGGGTTGGTCGGGTGCACGCGGTGCAGCGAGGTCACCGCGGTCAGCAGCTTGATGGTGGAGGCCTGGGGCAGTCTCGAGCGCGCGCGGTGCCGGCCGAGGATGTGACCACTGACCATGTCCACGACGACCCAGGAACGGGCGCGCACCTTCGGCGGAGCCGGGACCGGCGCGATCGGCCGGTACACGGTTCCGTTCACTCGCGCGCTGTCCGCCGCCGCGTGGGCGCCGGCCACGGGGGTCACGGTTGACATCTGCGCCGCGACGAGCGCCGAGGCGAGCATCGCGATGATCCTGACCAGAACTGGGGCGATCACGGGACGGTCCTTCACATCCGGGCCTGGCCGTGCCAGACCGTCGAACCCCGCCACCGGGCCGGCAGGAGTGTTCGGTGCACGCCAAGTATTGACCAGCACCCCGCGCCGCGTCCCCGGTTTGGCCGGCGACCTGTGTGACTCCTGCGCCTGGAGAGGCAAACATGCGTGACTCGCGCCCCCTACGAGGCGCGCCCGCTCGGCTCGGCCGCCCCCAGGTCGGGACTTCGGGCCGTCTAGGTGCCGGTCCGGGACAGGGACGTGGTCTCCGCCCGGTGCGGCAGAAGCTGGGAGACGTTGTCGGGCCAGGCCTCGGAGACCGCCGGGTCCTCGGCGGCACTGTCCGGCTTCACTCCGGGCTTGCTGCCAGGTCCGGTGTACTCCACGAGCAGCAGCGCCAGGTCGTCGCGCACCTCGCGGGCGGCCGCGTGCAGCCGCGACAGCACCCCGCCGAGGGCGTCCTCGAAGCCCACGGTGCCGATGTCGCCGATCACCTGGTCGGCGCGGACGAACAGGCCTCGGGGGTTGCGGGCCTCGACCAGGCCGTCGGTGTAGAACAGCAGCCGGTCGCCGGGCTCCAGCTCCAGCCGCTGCGGACGCGGCGGAGTGCGCATGTCCAGCGGGATACCGAGCGGCGTGCCGGGTGCCCTGATCTCCAGCGGTAGGCGCTCACCGGCGCGGGCGTGCACCGGGCCCGGGTGGCCGCAGCTGATGACCTCGACCTGCCCGTCGTGGGAGATGTCGGCGAACAGGACGGTCACGAAGTCCTCGTCGACCAGGTGCGGCCGCAGCTGCGCGTCGCAGTGCTCGGCCAGCTCGGTCAGCGTGGACAGGATGTGGGTGCCGTCGCGAAACGCCGCCAGGGTGACGGCGGCGATCTGGACGGCGTCGATGCCCTTGCCGCGTACGTCGCCGATCATCAGGCGGAGGCCTCGCGGTGTCTCCACCACGCCGTACAGGTCGCCGCCGATCAGCGCTTCGCGGCTCGCGGACTGGTACGCCGACGCCAGCCGGGCGGGGCCGGCGACCGGCGGGATGGGAGTGAGTACTGCGTGCTGCGCCGCCTCGGCCACCGCGGTCAGGTCGCGGATGCGCCGCTCACGGCGGGTCCGAGCCACCGCCAGCACGGGCGCCAGCAGGCCCGCGACGAGCATCACGCCGGCCCGGACGGCGATGGTCAGCGGCTCCGGGTCGCCCTGGGTCACCAGCAGCGCCAGCCCGACCACCAGGGTCACCGCGGACACGATGCCGGTGCGCAGAGGGGAGCACAGAATGCTCGCCATCAGCGGTGCCACGGCGACGGCGCCGACCAGGCTGCTGGTGCCGTCCAGCAGGTCGGCCGCCGCGACGACGCCAACCGTCAGCAGCGAGACGACGAACCACGCTGCCGATCCGCTCACCCTCCTCATACCTACGAGTATCCACGACCGGCCCGCCTGATGACGGCGCATTCGTCAGTCGCACGGCCCGCCTGCGACACCCTCCGGGCTACCGGGTGAGCAAGCGCACACGCGCACCTGCCCGCGGGCGTTCTCGAGTGGCGCGAAGTCGGCTTTCCGCGCCGGTGTCTCGGGGTTGACGTCCGACCCGCGCGGTGGTGTTAGGGTAGCCTAACCTTAGTGAGCCGAGGTGGCCGATGCGACAACACACGGTCCACGACCAGACCGGACCAGGTCCCGGGCAGAACTCCCGGGGCTCCACCGAGAACGCACCTGAGAACGCGACCGAGAACATCGCCGGTCACATCACCGGGCCGGCCCCCGAACGGGCCCGCACCGTGCTGGCCATGGCGGGCTCGGCGGGCGTCATACCGAGCGGACGGCACGAACCGCCCGTGTCGGTGTGGCTGACCGAGCACGACGGCCGGCTGATGGTGCAGGCGACCGGCGAGCGGTGCTCGACTGCGCTGCGCGATGCAGCCCGGTCTCCCCAGCCGAGCGGCCTCGAGGTGGCCGACGTGGCTCCGTTGCCGCTACGCAGCCGCATCCGCGCACGCGTACGGCTGGAGGGGTCGCTGGTCGCCGCCGAACCGCACGTCGGCCTGCTTTGGCACTTCCTGCCCGACGAGGCATGGCTCGACCTCGACGACGAGACCCACCACGTCGGCCTGGCAGAGCTCGCCGACGCGCGACCGGACCCGTTCGCCCGGTTCGAGCCTGGACTGCTGGCGCATCTGGAGTCCGCACACGCCGACGTCGTCGATGCACTGACGCGACTGGCGGACCCCCGGGTCGCCGACCACGCCACGCGGATCCGGCCGTTGCTGCTCAACCGGTACGGCCTCGCGCTGCGCGTCGAGTACCAACACGACCATCGCGACGTCCACGTGCCGTTCCCGGGCCCCGTCGACACCGGGCAGGGTCTGACCTGTGCGATGCGCGCCCTGGTGCACGACGCAGGCGCCGCGCAGCAGGACGGTGCGGGACGGAGCGCCCGACGGGGGCGCCGGCGATGACACGGCACGAGCGACGGCACACCCACGGACCCGGCGTGGTGGCAATGGTCGTGCGGGCCGGTCCGGCCGCCGCGGCGGTACGCCGGCCCGATCTGTCGACCTGCGGCGTCGACCCCGCCCGTCGCGCCAGCGGCTCAGGCCGCGAGAACGGCGCGGAAGCGCAGCGGCGGTCCGGGGTCGACGTCGACCTCGTCGAAGCCCGCGTCCGCGAGACGACCAGGCAGCGTCACCGGGTCGACCAGCACCTTGGTGTCGCGGATGTGCAGCAGGCGGAACCGTAGACCGAGTCCTCTGCTGTCGGACCCGAGGAAGACGCCACCGGGGCGAAGCACCCGGCGCGCCTCCGCGAAGATGCGGTTCTGCAGGCTCGGGGTCGGCACGTGGTGCAGCATCGTGAAGCACACCACTGCGCTGAACCGCCCGTCCGGGAACGGCATCTCGGTCGCGTCGCCCCGCCTGACCTGGACATGTGTGTCGGCCAGGCGACGGGCCAGGGGCTCGGCGAACGCGTCGTCGATCTCGAGAGCCGTCAGCCGGTCCACGACCGGGGCCAGGGCATCGGTCGTCGTCCCCGGACCCGGACCCACCTCGAGGACGTCGTCGCCGAGGTCGACGCCCGCGACGCTGCCGGGAACCAGCTCGTCACGTACGTACTTCGCCCAGCCGGGGCGAGCGCAGTACCAGTGGTGAATCCGGTTCATGACGGTCTCCTTGGGCGGCGTCGGTCTCGGTCGTCAGACGACCGGCCCCTCCTCGTTGTCGCCGGACGCCTCCCCCTGCAGCTCCCACTTGAGCTGGAACTCGATCTCCTCCTCGCCGTCACCGCGTTCGTGCTCGACGGAGAACTCCGCGCGTACGGGAACTCGGACCCGCTCGCCGGCGATCTGGATCCGGAACGAGTCCCCGGTCTCCAGCGCATCGGCGAGTCGGCGGAGCTTGGCGACTACCTCGTGGGTGGCGTAGATGCGCTCGACATCCCGCGATTCCTTGGTCACAGCGCGTGCCTCCTCAGTCATCGCCTCACTGCTTCGTCGCCCAGTATGCCAACCGGCGACCGGTCGCGCCTCCGGCTCGTGCTCGCAAGGTGCTTGACTTCAAGCGCACTTGAAGACTCAGCCTGGGTAAAACGTCAGGCTGACGCTATCGAACGGCGGCGTCGCACCTACCGAGGAGAACCAGGATGCGCACACTCAGGATCACGACCGAGGGTCTTGGCGACTGGTCGCAGGTCGGGGACCAGCAGGTCTTCGTCAGCGACCTGATCGACCAGGCGGGCCATCCGGACGCCAAGATGACGGTTGGCTACGCACGGGTCGGCAAGGGCGAGTCGCTGGACGTCTCGTTCCCCTACGACGAGGTGCTGGTCGTGACCCGCGGCATCTTCACCGTGAGGACCGAGGCCGGCGAGACCGTCACCGCCGGCGCGGGGGAGGCGATCTACCTGCCGGCGGAGTCGTCGAGCTCCTACGTCGCCGAGGAGGACGCGGAGATGGTCTACGTCGCGAACCCGCCCGAGGTGTACGCCGCGCACGTCGCGCAGGCGGCCGGGTCCTAGGCACCGGTCGGCGGCAGCAGGTCACCGACGCCGACGAACGCCAGCAGGCGCTGCATCTCCGGGGCCGCGTTGCGCACCCCTACGCAGCGACCCTGGCGCCTGGCCGCCAGCTGGAGCTGCACCACCGCGTCTACAGCCGTGAGGCCCCGGCTCTCCAGCAGGGCGAGGTCGAGGACGACCCGCACACTGTCGTCGTCCCGCATCATTAGCAGGGCCGTGGCCACGAGCTCCCGGACTTCCGTGGGACGTACACGCCCGCCCACGGCCAGGACGAGCGCGTTCGACTCGGTGTGCCGATGCAGAACGGTCATCGGACCTGCCTAGGCGGACAGCGCAGGCAGCTCGGTGGGCAGGCCGAACCGGATGAACACGTCGCGGTCGATGAACGCGGTCACCGCGGCGATCCGCTCCCCCTCCACCGTGAGTACGTCGAGCACGTGCCCGACGTAGGTCCCGGTCGCGTCGTCCCACACGTAGCACCCCACCGCCGCCTGCCCGTTGGCCTGCGTGGGGACGTGTCGCCACCGCACCGTGAGGGGTCCGGCGCGCAGGAAGTCCGCGATCGCCGCGTGCCCCTGGTACCACTCGGACAACGGCGGCATGCACCAGGTCGCGTCCTCGGTCAGCATGTCCAGCATGGCCTCGACGTCCGCGGCCTCGAGCGCGGCCATGTACCGCTCGACCAGCTCGCGGAGCCGTTCGTCGCCGAGCGCGCGCAGTGTCGTCTGCTGGCTCTTGTCCGGGACCCGCGCCTCGACGTTGGCCCGGGCATGCTGCAGAGCGCTGTTCACCGCGGCGGTCGTGGTCGCCAGGGCATCCGCGGCGTCGCGGGCAGAGAAGCCGAGCACGTCGCGCAGGATCAGGGCAGCCCGCTGGTTGGCCGGCAGGTACTGCAGTGCGGCGACGAACGCCAGCTCCAGGCTCTCGCGCTGTTCGTAGCGCGCCTCCGGCCCGCGCACGTCCTGTGCCATCGCGACCATCGTGTCCGGGTAGGGCTCGAGCCAGCCCGACTCACCGACCGGCTGGCCCTGGATCCCCTGGATGCCCCCGGGGTCCTCGCCGGGGGCCGCCATCGACCCGACCGGAAGTACCCGCCGCGATCCGCTGCGTACGGCGTTCAGGCAGGCGTTGGTCGCGATGCGGTAGAGCCAGCTGCGCAGCGAGCTCCGGCCCTCGAACCTCGCAAGCCCGCGCCAGGCGCGCAGCAGCACCTCCTGCATCACGTCCTCGGCGTCGTGCACCGACCCCAGCATCCGGTAGCAGTGCGCGTGCAGCTCGTTGCGGTAGGGGCTGACGAGTGCCTCGAAGGCGCCCTCGTCACCGCCCTGCGCAGCGGCGAGGAGGTCATGACCCGGTTCTCTCACGTCACCAGCAGATCTGCCCATGACAGTTGTGACAACCCTGGACCCGCGGAATCATCGGCCTGGCGGGGAAAAGGAGCAGACGGGCATGACCGACACGACCGGCGGGCGGCACGCACCGGCAGAGGTGGTCGCGTACGACCCTGAGTGGCCGAGGTGGTTCGCGCGCATCCGCGACCGGATCACGCCGCCCCTCGGCCCGGTCGGGCATCGCGTCGAGCACGTCGGCAGCACCGCTGTGCCCGGCCTCGCGGCGAAGCCGATCATCGACGTCGACGTGGTCGTTGCCGAGCCCGACGTCGACCGGTCGGTCACGCTGCTGACGGCACTGGGCTACCGGCATGTCGGCGACCTCGGCGTCACCGGGCGCGAGGCGTTGCTGCCCCCGGCCGACGAGCCTTACCACCATCTGTACGTCGTCGTCGACGGCGGCGCCGCGCTCGCCGACCACGTCGACCTGCGCGAGTACCTGGTCTCCCATCCGGCGGCGGCGCAGCGGTACGCCCGGCGCAAGTACGAGCTCGCGCACCTGCTCGAGACGGACCGCGAGGAGTACGTCCGTCAGAAGGGCGACCTCGTCGAGGAGCTGCTGCACCTCGCACGCACCGACGGCTACGGCGGCGCCCAGGCCTGAACCGGCCGGTGCGTCAGACGCGTACCGCGCGCTCGCGCCGGCGTAGGTGGACGCTCGCGACGAGCATCGCGACTCCGGCAGCGCCGAGGAGCAGTCCCGCCCAGGGCATCAGCTCGGGAACCTGGTTGGTCACGAAGAGGCTCGCGGAGCTGTCCACGCCCGCGGCCTCCTGCACGAGCGGCGCGAAGCCCTGCAGGAGCAGGATCACTGCACCGATGTCGAGGATGGTTCGCATGGTCGACGTCCGATCTGTGAGGTCATGTCTGGGGTGATCGCAGGGGTGATGGCAGGGTCGCCGCGCGTGCGGCGGTGGCTCTCGGCGAGTACGGCGGGCACGGGGCCGGAGACGAACCAGATGACCAGGACCACGCTCAGCATCCCGGCGTACCCGAGCAGTGCCTGTGCCCGAGCCAGGTCTCCGACCAGCGCGGTCAGCGCGAGCAGCAGGGCGGATGCGACCGCCCATGCCAGGCCGGCCTGGCGGAACACCTTCCACTCGTGTCGGACCTTCCCCGGCCCACGGCTCGGGGGCCGCTGCGGCGGAGGGCCCGACGCGAACCGGTGGGCGAAGCGCTCGTCCGCCCACCGCACGGCACTGTGGCCGAACGCGACGGTGAACCCCAGGTACGCGGCCGCCAGCGCGTGCGCCTGGGTCGGCGTGGCGCCGCCGTAGACGTCGACGGCAGTGAGCACCAACAGGAGCACGTCCACGGCCGGAGATCCGAGGAGCAGCACCATGCCGAGCACCGGCCGCTTCAGCACGTAGCGGGCCGCGAGGCCGGCAGCGAGGAACACCCAGAAGGCAACCTCGCAGACCGCGATCGCACCGTAGAGCATGGCTTCCTCCCTAGCACACCTGTGTTA
>DATMEB010000034.1:0-55039 GCA_035557095.1 Nocardioidaceae bacterium
GGAGCCCGCCGGCGCGGTGCCGGTCACGCGCAGCACCAGGGCGCTCTGCGGCTTGAGCACCGGCAGCTCCAGACCGACCTGCATGAGCGCGGCACCGCCGACCTGCAGGGAACCGTCGCGGACCCAGGCCGGTGCGCGCACTCCGCTGCCCACGACGTCGGCGACGCCTGCGACCCGCACGTCGTAGCCGCGCCCGGCGTCGAGGCCGGCCAGCCGCAGCCGTCCCGGCCTGGAGCCGACCGACGTGGTCAACTGGACCGCGGCGAAGAGCGCGTGCACGCGGTCGTCGTCGACGACGCCGTGGGCCCAGAGCGCGGGATCCGGGTGGTCGAGCCGGACGACCTCCCCGTGGTGGATCAGCTCTCGCTCCTGCTTGTACAGGTCCACCCAGCGGCGCAGCTCGGCTCGTTCCTCGTGCGTCGTCCCCGCGACGTCCCACTCGATGCCGAAGTGCCCGAAGAGCGCGGTGGCGGCGCGGAACGCCAGCGAGGCTGTCCTGCCGGTGGTGTGCGCGACCGGGGGACCCACGTGGCTCCCTACGAGCTCAGGGGGCAGCAGCAGACCGGTCCAGCGCTGGATCTGCTGCCGTTCCAGGGGGTCGTTGCAGTCGCTGGCCCACACCCGGTCCGCGCGCTCCAGGATCTCCAGGTCGACCCGCGCACCGCCGGACGAGCAGCTCTCGATCTCCAGCGCGGGGAACGCCGCACGCAGCTCGTCCATCAGCGCGTGGGTGGCCCGGGTCTGCGCGTGCACAGCAGGTACGCCGCCATGCGTGGCGTCGACGAGGTCGCGGTTCTGGTCCCATTTGAGGAAGGCGATGTCGTTGTCCCGCAGCAGCTGGACCAGCCGATCACGCACGTAGGCGTACGCGTCCGGCTCGGCCAGGTCGAGGACCTGCTGGTGACGCCAGCTCGGTGGGGTCGCGCCGCGTGCGCGCAGGACCCAGTCCGGGTGCGCTCGGGCGAGGTCGGAGTCCAGGTTGACCATCTCCGGTTCGACCCACAGTCCGAACTGCATGCCCAGTCCGGTCACATGGTCGATGAGCGGCGTCAGGCCCTCGGGCCACACGTGCTCGTCGACGTACCAGTCGCCGAGGCCGCGGGAGTCGTCCCTGCGGTGGCGGAACCAGCCGTCGTCGAGGACGAAGCGTTCGACACCGATCTCGGCGGCCACTGTCGCGAGCTCGCGGAGCCGGTCGAGGTCGTGGTCGAAGTACACGGCCTCCCAGGTGTTGAGCACGACCGGACGGGGCGTGTAGGGGTGGTGCGGCCGGGCGCGCAGATGGCGGTGCAGGGCGCTGCTCAGGCCGTCCAGGCCCCGATCGGACCAGACTCCGTAGGCCCAGGGCATCGTGTACTGCTCCCCGGGCTGCAGGACCATCTCGCCGGGGGCGAGCAGCTCACCACCGCCGATGTGCGCATGGCCTTCGGGCAGGCGCTCGGCGAACGTGACGTGGTCGCCGCTCCAGGCGAGGTGCAGGCCCCAGACCTCGCCGCTGCGGAAGGCGAAGGCCGGTGTGCCGGCGGCCATCAGCAGGGTCGCGTCGTGCCCGGTGCGGCCGTGCCTGCCCTCTCGCCGCCAGGCGCCGTACGCGAGCTGGTGTCGTTGCGGGCTGCGTTCACGGATCCATCGACCCGTCAGGTCCAGGACCTCGGTGGCCTGCGCGGGCAGTGGAAGCTGTGCGGTGAGCGAGGTCAGGGCGTACGGCGTAGAGCCCTCGTTGGTGACGGTGTGCCGAAGCCGGAGCACCCCGTGCGAGCTCACCGTGACCTCGCTGCGCACAGCCAGTCCCGCGGCCTTGTCGCGGGCCTCGCAGGAGAGGCGGCTCGCCGTCGAGGAAACATCGAGGACCTCGTCGAAGCACGGCTGGGGTCCGGGCGCGTCGCCGAGCCGGAACCCCTCGAGTCCCGGCGTGCCGGTGAAGCCCCGAGTGCCCTCGGGCAGCAGGCCCGGAGAGTAGGGCTCGTCGAGCGCGCTGTGCGTGACCGGCGGTTCCGTCGAGGTCACGAGGGCGTCGAGCGCGTGCCGTGAGAGGTCACCGAGGTCTGCGCCCCAGTGCACGACGCGCGGCAGCCTGTCGTCGTCGACGGCGAGTACGACGCTGACGTCGCCACCGCGAAGATGCACCACACGGGTCATCCCTTGTTCGCCCCCAGGGTGAGCCCGCCGACGAAGTGTCGCTGCAGCAGCACGAAGACCACGATGGTGGGAAGCGCGACGATCAGGGAACCTGCGGCCTGCAGGTTCGGGTCGGTGAAGTAGACGCCTTGCAGGCTGTTGAGCGCGGTCGTGATCGGTTGCTTCTCGGGTGCGGCGACCTGGAGGACCAGCGCCCAGAAGAAGTCGTTGTAGATCCAGGTGAACTCGAGCGTCGCCAGGGCGGCCAGCGGCGCCCGGCACAGCGGCAGGATGATCTGCCAGTACTGCCGCAGCACGCTGGCTCCGTCGACCAGCGCGGCCTCGGTGAGATCCTCGGGGATCGTCTTCATGTAGCTGCTCATCACGAAGGTGCAGAACCCGAGCTGGAACGCGATGTGGATGAGGATCACGCCGTAGTAGGTGTTCGCCAGCTCGATGGGCGACAGCAGGTACAGCCGGTAGAGCGGGGTGATGATGACCTGGTGCGGCAGCAGGTTGCCGGCGGTGAACAGCATCAGCAGCGCGAGGTTGATCTTGAGACTGAACCGGGTCAGCGCGTAACCCAGGAACGTCGACAGCAGCAGGATCGTCACCAGTGCCGGCACCAGCACGATGAGCGTGTTGCCGAAGTACCTCGGGAAGTCCGCACGGGTCCACGCGTCCACGTAGTTCTGCAGCGAGAGGTCCCTGGCCAGGGAGAAGTAGCCGTGCTGGATCGTGTCCGAGATCGGCCGGAGCGAGGTGTACACGGCCCAGAGCAGCGGCGTGACCATGCCGACGCTGAACGTCACCAGGAAGACGTACGCCACGGCCCGGGGAAGGCGGCTGCGCCGCTTCATCGCTGGTGGTCGTCCTGCAGTGCGCTCTTCGGCCGGTGACCGGTGCGCCGTGTCCACGGATGTCATCGACGCAGGTCCTTCCGGAAGACGCGGTAGATGTAGGGCATGATCACCACCAGCGAGATGCCGAGCAGGACGACGGCGAGTGCCGAGCCGTACCCGATCAGGCTTGCCTCGCCGATCACGTTGTCGGTCACCAGGACCGAAAGCAGCTCGAGCCCGTTGCGCCCGCCGTTGATCACGTAGACGAGGTCGAACGCGCGCAGCGACTCGATGATGGTGATGACCATGACCACCACGTTGACCGGCGCCAGCGACGGGAAGACCACGTGCCGGAAGGTCGCCCACTCTCCGGCTCCGTCGAGCGCCGCCGCCTCCTTGAGGTTCGGGTCGACGCTCTTCAGCCCGGCCAGGAAGAGGATCATGACGTAGCCGACGTGCCGCCAGCTCGCCGCCACCAGGACCGCCCACAGGTTGATCGAGGAGTCGGCGAGCCAGTTGGGTCCGAAGTCCGGGTCGACCGTCGCGCGTACGACGTTGTTCAGCAGCCCGGTCTCCTGCTGGTAGACCAGCTCCCAGATGAAGCCCACGATCGCCATCGACAGCACGACCGGCAGGAAGATCGCGCTCTGGTAGATCCGGGTGCCCTTGAGGTTCTTGTCGAGCAGGTAGGCCAGCAGCAGGCCGAGGCTCGTGGGCACGACGAAGAAGAACGCCATCCAGCATGCGTTGTGCAGCAGCGCCGGCCAGAACGGCGGGTATGCGGTGGCGATGTCCTCGTAGTTCTGCAGGCCGCGCCACTCGATGGTCTCCAGACCCCCGAACCCGCTCCACTCGGTGAACGACAGCGCGACGGAGGCGAGCGTCGGCGCCCACACGAATGCGAGGTGGACCAGAGTCGGGACCCCGATCATCAGGGTCAGCACGACCTTGTCGGTCCGCGTCAGCCTCCGCACCCGCCGAACGCGACCCGGCGCGGCGGCGGATGGGGGCCTACCGCTCCGGTTGGAGCGCGTACGGTTCGGGGACTGCAGCGCCATGGCTCGGCCTCACCCGCCGAAGATCCGCTGCTTCTGTTCCTCGATGCTGGCGCACAGCCCGTCGATGTCATCCGGTTCGCGGATGAACTGCTGCAGTGACGGGATCATGACCGTCGACGCGAAGTCCGGTCGGGTGTCACGGTCGAGGAACTGCGTGACGTTGGTGGCCCCCTCCACGAGCTCGACCGCCTTGCGCTGCAGCGACGTGTAGCCGGACGTGTCCGCCTCGCTGCTGGCCGCGACGCTGTTCGGATACGTTGCGATGTAGACCTCCTGGCTGCGCGCGTTGCCGAGGTACTCGAGCAGCTCGAGCGCACCCTCCTCGTTGTCCGGCTCGGGGCTCATCATCCAGCCGTCGATGGGAGCCTCGACCGTGTCGGTGCCGAACTCCGGGGTGACCTCGGGGAACGTGAAGAAGTCCAAGTCGTCCTGGTCCTCCTTGCTGGTGAACGCCTGACCGATGAACAGGCCGAGGTAGAACATCCCGGCCTCCTTGTTGACCAGCTTCGGCACCGCGTCCAGCCAGTCGAGACCGAGCGCCCCGTCCTGGTGGTACGGCATCAGTCGACGCCAGGTGTCGAACACCTGCTTGACCTCGTCGCTCTCCCAGGACTCCTCCCCGGCCAGCAGCCGCACATGGAAGTCGTAGCCGTTGGTACGGAAGTTCAGGGCGTCGAACATCCCCATCGCCGGCCATCCCTCCTTGTCGGCGAAGCACAGGGGGAGCAGTCCGTCGGACTGCATCTCCTGGCACAGCGCCTCGAAGTCGTCGAGGGTGGCCGGAACGGTGTACCCCTTCTCCTCGAACAGGCTCCTGCGGTAGAAGACGGCCCACGGGTAGTAGTACCAGGGCACGAAGTACTGGTTGCCGTCCTCGCCCGTCGAGGCCTGCTTGAACGCCGGGGTGTACTGCGAGCCGATGCGTCCCCACAGGTCGCTGAGATCGCCGGCGAACCCTTGTGCGGCGAAGAACTGCATGCGGTAGCCGGCGAACCAGGCCCACACGTCGTCGGCGCCGCCCTGCAGGTAGGCGTTGATGTTCTCCTGGTACTGCTCGTGGTCGCTGGTCGTCATGCCGACATCGAGCTTCGAGCCGCGTTCGAAGGTGCGCAACACCTCGGCCAGGGCCTTCTTCGGGAGCGCGTCGGAGAAGTTCGAGCCGAAGCTCACCGCGTTGGACGAGGAACCGCTGTCGCCGCCACAGGCCGCCAGGCCGGGAAGCGCGGCGGCGCCACCGGCGAGGGCGAGGCCGCGCAGGAGGGTGCGACGCGAGAGCGCGGCGTCGAGGACTCCGCCAGCGGAGCGGCCGACACCTGGATGACGTGGGTACCGACTCGACATCTCGCCTCCTCGTTCGACCAGGCTCGAACATCAATGCACGAGACCACTCAGAATTCGAAGTACCGTCTCGGGTTTGGACCGGGCTGTCAAGGGCCGATCCAAGGCGTGGCTCATGCACCTCGCAGAGGTTTCGGCGGCCTGGCCTGCACACAAAACCGCGTGTCGTACGCCCGGGGGCGTGCAATCATGTGCGACCGAGGGTCGTGTCCTGTCCAGTGCGGGCTCCGCTGCTCGCATCATCGTCCGGAGGCGCCATGCTCGCCCAGCAGCGCATGAACTACATCCTGGAGGCCGTTCGCAGGAGCGGTGCCGTGCGTGTGGCCGACCTCGCGCCGGAGCTGCGGGTGTCGGGGATGACGGTCCGGCGCGATCTCGACGCACTGGCGCAGCGAGGACTGATCGACAAGGTGCACGGTGGCGCGACGGCGCGCCAGGACCTGAGCCTGGACGAGCCCGGCTTCGAGGCCAAGTCCTCCCGGCAACGGGCGGAGAAGGAAGCCATCGCGCGGTCCGCCGCGCTGCTGGTCGAGCCAGGGTCCGCGGTAGGGCTGTCCGCGGGCACCACGACGTGGACGATGGCACGGCACCTCGACGACGTACCCGACCTGACGGTGGTGACGAACTCGGTGAAGGTCGCCGACGTCCTCCAGCGCCGGCCCAGGCCGGATCGCACCGTCGTGCTGACCGGCGGCATACGCACTCCCTCGGACGCCCTCGTCGGACCGATCGCAGTCGGTACCCTGCGCTCGCTGCACCTCGACATGGTCGTTCTCGGCGTGCACGGCATGCACGAGACCGCAGGCTTCACCACTCCGAACCTGTTGGAGGCCGAGACCAACATGGCGTTCGTCGCCTCGGCGCCCAGCCTCGTGGTGGTTGCCGACCACACCAAGTGGAGCGTGGTCGGGCTGTCCGCGATCGCGGGGCTGGACGAGGCGGACACCCTGGTGACCGACGACCACATACCGGCCGAGGGTCTTGGTTTGCTGCGCGACAGAGTCGGCGAGGTCGTCGTCGCCGCAGTGGCCGATGCGGAGTCGCACCCGGTCTCGTGACCACCCGTCGTGGGTCAGCGGCCACGCGCGTCGGTGAAGGCTCGTACGAGCTCGGCGGTCTCCGCTGGGCGTTCGACGTGTGGTGAGTGGCCGACCCGGGGCACGGTCACCACGCGTGCGTTCGGCACCAGGCCGCGTACCTCCTCGGCGACCGGCGGGCCGGTCACCGTGTCGTGCTGCCCGACCAGCACCTGAAGGGGTGCGGCCAGGGCGGCGACCTGCGGCGCAGCGTCGGTCTGCGCGAGCAGCGTCGCGACGACGCCGTACCCGGCAGGCCGGATGCGCGCATGTTCGCTGCGCAGCAAGGCCATCGCCGCATCGTCGGCATCGGGCCCTGCCATCCGAGCAGCGCGGCCGGCCGCGCCCGCGCGTACCTCCGTCAGCGCCTGCCGGCGGTCGGCCAGCCGCCGCTGGGCAACCTCCTGGTCCGCGGCATCTCCGAGGGTCGGCCCGATGAGGGTCAGTGACCGCACCCGCTCCGGATGGGCGTGGCAGAAGGTGAGCGCGGTGGGCGTTCCCGCGGAAGCGGCGACCAGGTGCACGCGGCCGTCGCAGGCGTCGTCGAGGGCGGGGCCAAGGACCACCGAAAGGTCCTCAGCGAACGCCTCCCAGCCCGTGTCGCTCGTGGTGTCGTCGCTGTCGCCGTAGCCGTGCAGGTCCAGTGCGAGCACGCGATGCGTGCTGGACAGGTGCGCGGCCATCGGTGCGAAGCTGCGCGCCGTAGAGCCGATGCCGTGCACCGCCAGGACCGGCACGCCTGCTCCGCAGGCGAGGTAGCTGAGCCGCGCCCCGTCGGCGCGTCGAACGGCAGACCACACGGTGACGACCATCCCACGAGTTGAAAGCCCCGTGACTTCTGGCGGCGAACGCTCTAGGTTTCCCCAAACGTCCCGGGCTGTTGGAGTGCTCCATGGCGCAGAACACCGCCGAGCGGACTCGGCTGGACGAGGTCCTCACGGTCGTCGAACGTGTCGGCAACCGGATACCCCACCCCTTCGTCCTGTTCGCCTACCTGCTGGTCGTCGTCGCGGCCGCCTCCACCGTGCTCGATCTCGCCGGCGCCTCGGTCACGGTCCCGGGCGAGGACGAGGCCACGCAGGTGCACGGGCTGCTGACCGGCGCGGGCCTGACCTGGTTCCTCACCAGCTTCGTCGAGAACTTCATGCTGTTCCCGCCGCTGGGCAACGTGGTCGTGATGCTGCTCGCGATCGGCGTCGCCGAACGGTCCGGACTGCTGAAGGCCGCGGTGACCGCGATGTTCTCCCGCGCACCGGCCTGGCTGCTGCCGTACGTCGTCGCGTTCGTCGCCGCGCAGGGGCACGTCATGTCCGACCCCTCGATGATCGTGATCCCTCCGCTGGCGGCGCTGGTGTTCCTCGCCGCCGGCCGGCACCCGCTGGCCGGGATGCTGGGCGCGTTCGCGTGCACGACAGCCGGCTACGCGTCCGGCATCCTGCTGGGGTCACTCGACGCGCTGCTGTCCGGCATCACCTCGGAGGCGGTCAACGTGGTCGACTCGATCCAGACCACGCCGGTCAACATCGCCAGCAACTGGTACTTCGCCGCCGCGTCGGGTCTGGTCCTCCCGCTCGTCGGCGGTTGGGTCATCGACAAGGTGCTCGAGCCGCGCCTGGGTACCTACACCGGTCCCGGGTCCGACGAGGCGGCCGAGGTCAGCCCCCGCGAACGCCGGGCCCTGCTGGTCACCGGCGTCGTCACCGGCGCGCTGCTCGTCGCAGCGGTGGCCGGCTGGCTGGTGCCCGGCAGCCCGCTCCGGGGCGAGGGCGGCGCCCTCATCGAGTCGCCCTTCCTGGAAGCGCTCGTGCCCGTGCTGATGCTGCTGTTCCTGACCGCCGGCATCACCTACGGCGTCACGACCCGCGTCATCACCAGGGCGTCCGACGTCCCGGACATGATGGTGGAGGCGATGCGAGCACTCGCCGGCTACGTCGTGTTCATCTTCATCGCGGCGCAGGTGATCGCGATCTTCGAGTGGAGCGAGCTGGGCACGCTCATCGCGGTCAACCTCGCCAACGGGCTGGAGGCCGTCGGCATGACCGGCTTCGGGGCGGTGCTCGGGCTGGTGCTGATGGCCTCGTTCATCAACCTCTTCATCACCTCCGGTTCGGCGATGTGGGCCCTGATGGCCCCGGTCATGGTGCCCACGTTCGCGTTGCTCAGCCTGGAGCCCGGCTTCATCCAGGCCGCCTACCGGATCGGTGACTCGACCACCCAGCTGATCACCCCGCTCAACCCGTACATCATCGTGCTGCTCGGCTTCGCCCGGCAGTACGAGCCGAACCTGAAGTTCGGGGCACTGATCGCGCGGATGGCGGTGTTCGTTCCCGTGTTCTGGCTCGCGTGGGTGCTCGTACTGGCGCTGTTCTACTTCACCGGGGCGCAAGTCGGCCCGGGCATGCCCATCCACCTGTCGAATTGAGTTCCTGTGACGCTTGATGCAGTCGCGCTGCGGCGCGAGTTCCACCGCCACCCGGAGACCGCGTTCCGCGAGATCCGCACAGTTGCCCGCGTGGCGGAGATCCTTACCGACCTGGGGATCGAGCCACGGCTCGGCGCCGACGTGATGCGCACCGACGGGGTCGTGGACTACCCCACCGAGGAGAAGCTGGACGAGTCCGCCGACCGCGCCGTTGCCACCGGCGCCGACGCAACCTGGGTGTCGCGGGCGAGGACGTCCGGTGCGGCGCTGGTCGCCGACGTCCAGGGCAACCGGCCCGGACCGGTCTTGGCGCTGCGCTGCGACACCGACGCACTGCCGATCACCGAGTCCGACGAGGCCGCCCACGTTCCCGCAGCCCGGGGCTTCGCGTCAGCCTTCCACGGCACGATGCACGCCTGCGGGCACGACGGGCACGTGGCGATCGGACTGTCCCTGGCCGAGCGGCTGGTCCGCGACCGCGACTTCGCCGGGACCGTGCGACTGGTCTTCCAGCCCGCGGAGGAGGGCGGTCGTGGGGCGCGCAGCATGCTCGCTGCCGGAGCAATGAGCGACGTGGACCGGTTCATCGCCCTGCACCTGGGGCTGGACCATCCGACCTGCCACGTGGTCGGCGGGGCCGTCGGGGCGTTCGCGACCACGAAGCTGCGGGCACGGTTCGAGGGCGTTGCCTCCCATGCCGCAGCCGCACCCCAGGAGGGCCGGAACGCGCTGGCTGCGGCCGCCGCCGGCTGCCTGGCAGTGCTCGGGCAGCCGCGCTGGTCGACCACCGACACCAGGGTCAACGTGGGGACCATGCACGCCGGCGACAACGTCAACATCATCCCGTCCTGGGCCGAGATCACCGCCGAGACCCGCGCGCTCGACGCCGCGGTCCAGGTCGAGCTGACACGTCGCGTGACCGCTGCCTTGCGGGGCGCCGCGCAGACGTACGGCTGCGAGGTCGACGTGGTGGAGACCGGCGGCTCGACGACCATGGCCTCCGACGAAGCACTAGCCAAGGCGGTGTGCGGTGCCGCCGGCGAGCTCGGCCGAACCGCGCAGACCTTCGGTCCCATGGGCGGCAGCGACGACGCGAGCCTGTTCATGGCCGACGTGCAAGCACGCGGTGGTGCCGCGTCCTACGTCATCGTCGGCGCCGACAACCCAGCCCCGCATCACAACCCCGCCTTCGATGTCGACGAACGGGCGATCGGGTTCAGCGTCGACCTGCTCGAGACGCTGGTTCGGGAATCACGGGCCTAGGGCACACCCCTAAGCCCGCTCGTACACGCTCACGTGCCGGCGACTCTCGACCGTGAACGCTTCCTGCTTCCAGCCGCCCCAGCGATGCCGTAGCCGAAGTCCGGCGATGCGTGCCATCAGGTCGAGCTCGCTCGGGTAGACCAGTCTCAGCGAGATCGGGGACATGCGGATGCCCTCGGCCGTCAGGCGCATGTGGTTGATGTCGAGGATCTGCGTCATCGCGTCGTAGGAGTGCGGACTGATGCGGACCTCGTCCATCGCCACTGCGGGCACCTCGATGTAGCTGCCCTCTCGCGGACCACGGCACGGTACGCCGGTCTCGACGACGAACACTCCGTCGTCGTCCAGATGCCGCGCCGCGTTCTCGAAGCACCGCACCTGGCCGTCCTGGGTGAGCACGTTGTGGATCGTGTTGAAGACGAGGAACACGAGCGAGTATCGCCGCGGCATCTCGACGGTCGTCATGTCCCCGACGGTGACGTCGATCTCGGCGGCGCTCGTCTTCTCGCGGAGCCGGTCGACCATGGCGGCCGACTGCTCGATCCCGTCCAGGTCGATACCGCGGGCGGCCAGCGGCAGTCCGATGCGCCCGGTCCCGATCGCGAACTCGAGAACGGGTCCAATGCCCGCAAGGTCAGCCAGGAACTCGACGGTCTCGGCCTCGTCACCGCGCAGATCCTCGTCATAGCGCGATGCGACCTCCGGGCCGAAGCTCTTGAACGGGTCGAACCCCTCCATGCGGCGTGCTCCCTCGTTCTCCGGTGTGGTCAGACGGCGCCGACGACGAGTGTTGCGCCGACGCCCAGACGGCCGCAAGGGACTTTCGCCGCTACGGTCGAGGCATTTCACGTCTGACCGACGCCGCACCCCGAGACGTCACCCTGCCCAGGCTGGAAGGAGATCCGACCATGACCGATCTTGCCGCGTTCGCCGAGCTGATCCCGTTCGACCACGGTCTCTGTGTGGTGAGCACCCTGCGCCGCGACGGGAGCGTCCAGGCGTCGGTGGTCAACGCCGGAGTCCTGCCGCACCCACTGACGGGTGCGCAGGTGGTCGGGCTGGTGGCCACCGGAGGCTCCCGCAAGCTGCACAACCTCCGTGCTGACTCCCGGGCCACGATCGTCGCCCGGGCAGGTTGGCGGTGGACCACCGTCGAGGGCGACGCCGAGATCCTGGGACCCGACGACCCACACCCCACCGTTGACGACGAAAGCCTGAGGACCCTGTTGCGCAGCATCTTCCAGGCTGCCGGCGGAGTCCACGACGACTGGGACGTCTACGACCGGGTCATGGCCGAGGAACGACGGGCGGCCGTCCTGCTCACGCCTCGCCGCACCTACCGCAACCCGTAGCCCGCGACAGCAGCAGGTGCAACGGGCAGTCGTCTGCGGTGGCTCAGCCCAGGTCGGCCTTGCGGATCAGGGCATGGATCCCGGTCGTTCGGTCCACAACCTGCGAGACCTCGAAGTCGCTCGCCGCGCTGAGGTAGGCGTAGGCGACCGGTCCGTCCATGCCGAGCTCCTCGGTGAGGAACGCGAGAGCGTTGCGCACCGCCGTCTTCATCGCGACGTCGAGGCTCGTCTCGTTGCCGCCGCCCTCGGGGCCGTCCGGGTCGCTGAGCCCGATCGGAATCCACAGATCCGGTGTCTCCGCGAACGGGTAGTCGAAGGCGATCCGCGGTGCACCGCCGCTGCCCGCCTTGACCACGGTGAGCCGGAAGGTCGGCCGCAGGGAGCCCTCCATGGCGGTCAGCGCCACCTCGCCGTCACCCTGCGCCATGTGCGGGTCGCCGCTGTAGAACATCGCGCCCGGCACCTGCACCGGCAGGTACAGCGTCGATCCCACGCCGAGGTCGTTGATGTCGAGGTTGCCCCCGGCGTTCGTGGGCGGCACCGAGTCGACCATCGCGGTGGTGTCGCGGGCGACACCCACGAGCCCCATGAACGGTGCGAGCTCGAAGCTGGCGGGCACGTCGCCCGGTAGGACGCCGCGGTAGCTGCCGTGCGACCGCTCCACGGTGGTGAAGACGCTGACGTTGCCGCCCTCGTTGAGGTACGGCGCGAACTCCGGAACCCCACGGAAGGCCTCCGGGTACTCGCCCGGCAGTGCTCCCTTCCCCTCCCGGTTCGACACCACGCCGTACGGCACCCGCAGCTGAAGGTCGAGGACCTCCACCTTCAGCACGTCACCGGGCTCGGCACCACGGATCGCGATCGGGCCGGTGACCACGTGCGGTCCCGGACCGGCGTGCTCGGAGCTCGCCGCCACCGAGACGGCGTCGTCCAGCACCTGGTTCTCGTCCACGTCGAAGGAGGCGAAGTACTCGATCGGGTCCTTGCCCTGGTCCTCGAGCACGCCCTCGTGCGACACGGTGTCGAGGGTGACCACGGCGCCGGAGTCCACGACGGCGACGGGGCTGCTGGTGCGGTTGGGCAGGTGGCCCCAGAACACCTCGTCGGGTCGCGCCGGAACGTACGTGCCGCGCGCCTTGCCGGTTCCCGGCTGCAGGATGGGGAACCCCCGGCCAGGCGCGGGCCCGGTCGCGCGGGCTCGCCCAGGTGGGGTGGCCGCGGCCGCGGACAACGGTGAGGCGACCGCGCCGGCGGCCGCCAGCGCCGCCGCTGAGCGCAGCAGCGCGCGGCGTCCGAGGCCGCGGCGAAGCATCTGTGCAGCCATCTCGGACGCGGAGCTGGCGAGTGCGGGCGGCCCTTGCTGCGGGAGAGTCACATCGGCTCCTCGGGTGCGCTCGGTCAGACGTGTCGACGGCATCGGCCGCTGGAGGCGGTGCGTCATGATGCGCTGCATACAACCGCACGCCGGGCCGGGTGTCCATGGACGCCGCGTGGACCGGGCCTCGCAGCCCGCCGGCCACATCGGCGCACTCGCGGCTGACCGGGTCAGCGGGGTCAGCTGGCGGCGACCATGGCCCCGTGGTCGAGCTGCGCGTACTGACGGGCGATGTAGACGAGCGGTTCGCCGGCCCCGGTCTCCTGCACCAGGTTCTGCACGCGGCCCACGACCATGAGGTGCTCGGGGTAGCCGTACACGAGGTCGATGGAGCACTCGAACGACGCGAGGGAGTCCTGGAGAACGGGCGACCCGGTCGTTCCGGGAACCCAGCTTCCGTGCCGGAAACGGTCCTTGTCGGCGCCGCCGGCCGCCGCGAACACCTCGGCGATGTCGCGTTGCTCCGAGGTGAGGACATTGACGCAGAAGCGTCCGGTGCGCCCGACCTCGCGACCGAGTGTGCTGCTACGGGGGATGCAGGTGATCAGGGTCGGAGGATCGACGGAGAGCGAGCAGACGGAGGTGCTGGTGACGCCGAACCGCGCACTGCCGTCGGAGGACGTGACCACCGTGACCGCGCCCGCGAGGCTGTCGATGCCCGCCATGGACCTCTGCGGCACCGCTCCTCGGTCGGCCGCCTCGTGCCCTTGCGGGACGGTGGTCTCTTCCAGGTGTCGCAGGGATGTCATCGGGTGCGAGTCGACAAGCACGTCGTCCTCCACTGATCAGATCGGCGTGGTCGCCTGTGTGGCGAGTCACTGTGCCGCTCAGCGTGGTGGTGGAAGGGTGACCGAGGTCACGGGGGAACTACCTAGTGCCGTACGTATTTCCGTACGTAGTGCCCCGGCCGGGCTCGCAGGCGTCCCGACATTCGGGCGGCTCAGGCGGGGGCAACGGTGTCCGGCTCGTGCGGGTGATGCTCGGCCACCCATGCCGCGATCTGGGCCCGGGAGGTGAAGCCGAGCTTGCTCAGGATGTGTTCGACGTGGGCCTCGGCCGTGCGCTGGGCGATCACCAGCCTGGAGGCGATCGCCCTGTTGCTGAGGCCCTGCGCGACGAGGTCCGCGACCTCGCCCTCCCTGGGGGTCAGTGACGACGCCTCGTGTGGCGTGGCCCTCTGCTCCGGCGCCGCTTCCGGTTCCTCGAGGGCGAAGGCGATGGCGTGGTCGATCGTCATCGCGACGCCCTTGCGGAGCTGCGCGTCGAAGGACTCGCCCAGGAGACTCTGCAGCTGCTCCTTGCAGTCGTCGTGGTAGCTGTTCAGGTGGCGCATGCCGAAGAGGGGGGCGCCGACACGCCGCCAGATGCGGTCCGCTGCCCCGAGCAGTGCCGCCGCACGTACGTGCCGATCTGCAGCATGAGCAGTCCAGGCGAGCAGCTCGATGCAGAAGGCGATCGCCCACTGCTCGTTGAACTCACGGGCCAGCCGCAGCCCGTCGCGTCCGGACTCCGCGGCTCGTCCGATGTCTCCGAGCTGCCACGCCACGAGCCCGAGGTCCCACCGCAGGTAGGACTTCAGCCAGCGCTCACCATGTGAGTCGCAGAGGACCAGGGCCTCCTCGCACAGCTCGCCCGCCCGGTGCAGCTCGTTGAGGAGTGCCGTGACCGCCACCAGGTAGAAGCTGGCATCGAGTACGCCGATCCAGTCCTGGTTGGCCTCGTGCCGGTGGACGGCGTCCTGGAGGTGGTCGCGGCTGCGGGTGAGCTCACCTTCGGACATGGCCACCATCCCGGCCAGCTGACCGGCCCAGGCTGCTGCAAAGGGCTCGTCGAGGTCCTCGGCGTGACCCCGGCACTCCCGGATCATCGGCTGGGCTGCCGCGAGGTCCTCCTGGATGACGCACAGGTAGCTGCAGACCCACAGGGCTCGAGCCCGCCAGACGGTCGGATCCGCTCCGAGCTCGAGCCCTCGTTCAAGCCAGCGGCGGCCCTCGCTGGTGAGCCCGGTGGCGATGTAGTAGAACCACAGCTCACTGGCCATGCGAAGCCCGGCCTCGGCCTGGCCCGGCTCGGTCAGGCAGAACTCCAGACCGGCACGCAGGTTGCTGTGCGCGCGCAGAAGGTGCTGCAGCCACTGCTCCTGTTCCGGGCCGAGCCAGCCGGCGCAGGCCTTCTCGACGAGGTCTGCGTAGTAGTCGCGGTGACGCTGCCTGAGCGCGAGCTCTTCGCGGTCGTCGCGTAGGAGGTCCTGACCGTACTGCCGAATCGTCTCGAGGAGCCGGTACCGGACGCGGCCGGCGCGGTGCTCGGCGATGACGATGGACTTGTCGACGAGCGAGGCCAGCAGGTCCAGCACGTCGTTTCGCTGGATGTCCCCGCCCGCGCAGACCACTTCGGCGGCGGCGAGGTCGAACTCGCCGGCGAATACCGACAGGCGCGCCCACAGGGTGCGCTCATCCTCCGAGCACAGGCTGCTGCTCCAGTCGATGAGTGCACGCAGCGTCTGATGTCGAGGCAGGGCCCCGGGGCTGCCCGCGGTGAGCAGGCCGTAGCGGTCGTCGAGCCGTTCGAGAACCTCCGCGACAGCCAGGGCGCGCAACCGGACCGCCGTGAGCTCGATGGCCAGCGGGATGCCCTCGAGTCGTTGGCAGACCCGCACGACCGCCTCGAAGTTGTCCTGGGTCAGGGCGAACTCCGGCTGTACGGCGACAGCGCGGTCGACGAACATCGTGACCGCCTCGTACTGCTCCAGTGCATCCAGTGGCGGCATCCCGTCGCCGTCGGGGACGGACAGCGTCGGCACCTGGAAGGTGTGCTCACCGGTGAGCCCCAGGGCCTGGCGGCTCGTCGCCAGCACACGGACGTCCGGAGCGGCGCGCAGCACGGTGTCGGCGAGGATCGCGCAGGCGTTCCTGAGGTGCTCGCAGTTGTCGAGAACCAGCAGTAGCTTCTTGTCGGCGAGGTACTTCGCCAAGGCGGGTGCAGGCCACCTCGCCGTGCGGTCGTGCACGCCGAGGGCACTGGCCACGGTCTGTGTGAGTACGGCCTGGTCCTCCAGTGCCGCGAGCTCCACGAACCACACACCGTCCGGGAACGCGCGCTCCAGCTCTGAGGCGACGCGCAGGGAGAGCCGCGTCTTGCCGGCACCTCCGACGCCGGTGAGCGTCACGAGGCGAGAGGCAGTGAGCAGGCGCTTGACCTCGGCGACCTCGCGGCGTCGACCGATGAACGTCGTGAGTTCGGCCGGGACGTTTCCCGCTCGGTGAGCCGTGGTCGATGCCGGCATAGCGTGATGATGCCACGAGCGCAGGTTGCCACGGGCAAGACGGCGCTGGCTGTCGTCAGCTCCTCGACACCGGGAGCTCGACAGCCTCCTCGACGTGGCGGACCGGGATCTGCGCCATCTCATGCGTCTTGCGTACCGACTCCGCGCTGTCGGCGGCGAACAGGCAGATCCAGCGCTGCTGTCTCGGGAGGTAGGTGCTGCGCAGGCAACGCACCGGCTCACCCTCTGAGACCATCCTTCTGCTGGCCTCCTCCAGCGCGTGCTGGGCCGCTCTGACGTCGCTCATGCTGGTGGTGGGCAGGACCCAGTCCACGAGGAAGAACCGGCCCTCAGCCTCGCCGCCGGCCACCGGCCCACCC
Organism: Nocardioidaceae bacterium; assembly: GCA_035557095.1. GTDB lineage: Bacteria > Actinomycetota > Actinomycetes > Propionibacteriales > Nocardioidaceae > JALZDI01. The sequence goes on from DATMEB010000034.1 coordinate 16,490, forward strand.
AGTGAAGCGTTCGGTCGGACACATCTCGTCTCTCCCACGTCTGCAGGCGGCTGGTGTGGCGGACATGATCTCGATGCTGACGACCGCCGGGGACGTGAGGACTCCCCACGGGCGTACCTATTCTCGGTCGGCTCATCCATGCGGCGGCCTGCCCGTCGCCTCCGGGAGCTCAGGGGAGTCCACCCGCGCGGCGCGCCACGTCGCCACGGCCCGTACGGCATCGACGGTGGGCCGGACGTCGTGGACCCGGACGCAGAAGGCGCCCTCGGCCGCGGCGAGCGCGCTGACGGCCAAGGTCGCGTCGTCCCGCGACGCCGGAGGCGTCTGCTCTCCCGAGGCGGCCAGCGCGCGTGCCAGGAAGGACTTGCGCGATGCGCCGACGAGAACGGGGCGCCCCAGCCGGTCGAGCTCATGCAGGTTGGCCAGCAGGGACCAGCTCTGGGCGGCGTTCTTGGCGAACCCGAGGCCGGGATCGAGAACGATCTGGTCGAGCCCGACGCCCGCGTCGGTGAGGGCGTCCATGCGCTGACGAAGCTCGCCGACCACGTCGGCCACGACGTCGCGGTAGACGGCGCGCTGCATCATCTGGTCGCTGTGGGCTCGCCAGTGCATGGCGACGTAGGTGACGCCGGTGCGGGCGACGGTGGTCGCCATCCCCGGGTCGGCCAGCCCTCCGCTGACGTCGTTGACCATCCCCGCCCCTGCCTCCACGGCGGCCTCGGCGACCGCCGCGCGCATGGTGTCGATGCTGACCGTGAGGCCTCGCGCCGCGAGCTCGTGCACGACGGGGAGAACGCGCTCGAGCTCCTCCTCGAGGGTCACCCGGCGAGCCCCCGGCCGGGTGGACTCCCCTCCGACGTCGACGATGTCCGCCCCTTCGCCGGCCATGGCGAGGCCGCGTTCGATCGCGCGGGACCGGTGCAGGAACCGGCCACCGTCGGAGAACGAGTCCGGCGTGACGTTGAGGATTCCCATCACGAGGGTGCGGGCGGTCCGAGGAGGATTCGCGACACGCAGGAGAGCGCCGTCGGTGACGGGGCGGGAAAGCGAGGTCGCTGTCATCGCAGGGCCGCCTGCAGCGTGTTGCGCAGCAGCATCGCGATGGTCATGGGGCCCACGCCGCCCGGAACCGGCGTCAGGGCGCCGGCGACGGGACGCACGGCGTCCTGGTCGACGTCTCCGCGCAGGCCGTCCTCGGTGCGGTGAATGCCGACGTCGATGACCGTGGCGCCCGGTTTGACGGCCTCGGCGCCCACCAGGTGACGGATTCCGGCGGCGGCGACAAGGATGTCCGCCCGACGGCAGACGGCCTCGAGGTCGCGCGTGCGCGAGTGACAGACGGTGACGGTGGCGTTCCGCTGGAGCAGGAGCTGCGCCTGGGGCCGCCCTACCAGCTCCGACCTGCCGATGACCACTGCCTCGGCACCCTCGAGGGGCACGGCGTAGGCGTCGAGCAGCTCGATGACACCGGAGGGGGTGCACGGCCGGAGCCCCGACCGGCCCTGGGCGAGCCGGCCTGCGCTGATCTCGGTCAGACCGTCGACGTCCTTGGCCGGGTCTACGCGGTTGACGACGCGAGCGGGGTCGATGTGGTCGGGGAGGGGCAGCTGCACGAGGATCCCGGTCACCTCCGGGTCGGCGTTCAGGTCGTCGACGACCGCCTCGAGCTTCTCCTGTGCGATGTCGCCGGGAAGGTGCTGGTGCAGGTCGCGAATGCCGGCCTCGACGCACTGCTTGCGCTTGCTGTTCACGTAGACCGCCGACGCCGGGTCGTCCCCGACCAGGACGGTGGCCAGGCCCGGGCTGACCGCGAGATCACCGACCCGCCGGGCCACGTCCGCGCGTACCGTCCGGGCGACCGCCCGGCCGTCGATGACTGTCGCGCTCATGCACACCTCCGTGTTGGTGCGGGGGACGCCGAGGGGTGGTGGTCCACCCTGGACATGGGTCGTCACGCAGCGATACGATCCACCGCCAGTAAACAATGTCTCCTACTAAGAAAACAACCGGCGCACCTCTGGCCGGTGCAGAACGTGGCCGTCCGGCCGGCAACCGGGTCCGCGGTGTCGATGTCTGCGCTGGGGCGAGGCAGTTGGGATGCAGCTGAGGAGGTCACATGACATCGCGTGTTGCTGTCGTCGGCGCGGGGCCCTGCGGGCTCGCGCAACTGCACGCCTTCGAGGAGGCGCGGGCCCAGGGTGCCGAGGTGCCGGAGCTGGTGTGCTTCGAGAAGCAGAGCGACTGGGGCGGACTCTGGAACTACACCTGGCGCACCGGGCTCGACGAGCACGGCGGTCCGGTGCACGGGAGCATGTACCGCTACCTGTGGTCCAACGGGCCGAAGGAGTGCCTGGAGTTCGCCGACTACTCGTTCGACAAGCATTTCGGCAAGGCGATCCCGTCCTTCCCGCCGAGGGCGGTCCTCTACGACTACATCACCGGCAGGGCCAGGCTCAACGACGTTCGCCGGCACATCGAGTTCGACTCAGCGGTCCGCTGGATCTCCTACGACGACGACACTGCGAAGTTCAGCGTGACCGTGGAGTCGACGACGGACGGGCAGACCCGCAGCGAGGAGTTCGACAACGTCGTCGTGGCGACCGGCCACTTCTCCACCCCCAACATGCCGTCGTACGAGGGTTTCGAGCAGTTCCCGGGGCGCATCCTGCACTCCCACGACTTCCGCGACGCCCAGGAGTTCGCGGGTCGGGACCTCCTCGTCATCGGCAGCAGCTACTCCGCGGAGGACATCGCGCTGCAGTCCAAGAAGTACGGCGCGAACTCGGTCACCATCTCCTACCGCACCAGCCCGATGGAGTTCCCCTGGCCCGACGGCATCGACGAGGTCCCGCTGCTGACCAGGGTGGAGGGCAAGACGGCGCACTTCACCGACGGCACCTCCCGGCAGGTGGACGCCATCGTCATGTGCACGGGCTATCGGCACTCGTTCGACTTCATCGCCGACGACCTGCGGTTGCGCACCGACAACGTGCTGTACCCCGACAACCTCTACAAGGGGGTCTTCTGGGTCGACAACCCGCGACTCATGTACCTCGGCATGCAGGACCAGTACTACACGTTCACGATGTTCGACGGGCAGGCGTGGTACGCACGTGACTTCGTGCTCGGGCGTCTGCCGCTGCCGTCGCAGGCGGACATGGCGGCCGACATCGCGACGTGGCGTGACCGGCTGGCAGCCTGCACGAGCCCGATGGAGGAGATCGACTTCCAGGCCGACTACATGGCCGACCTCTACAAGGACGTGGACTACCCCGACTTCGACCTCGACCTGACCCGGCAGCACTTCAAGACCTGGGAGCACCACAAGGAGGAGAGCATCGTCGGCTACCGCGACCGTGCGTTCTCGTCACCGTGTACCGGAAGCCAGGCGCCGATACATCACACCCGGTGGTGGGAGGAGCTGGACGACTCGCTGGCGACCTTCCTCGGGGACCGGCCGTAGCGCCCCGTCAGGAGCTGAGGCGTCCTGGCCGCATCGACAGCTCGGCCACGCGGTCCACGACGCGGTCGGTCAGCACGTACCCGCGGTGTCGTGCCTCCGCTGCGCACCGCTGCGTCTCCGCGAGCAGCTCCGCTCCCTCCATGCCGATCTCACGGAACGTCTGGTCGTAGGTCCGGGCCCAGGACTGAACGCTGCTGTACTTCGCCTCGGGGTGGAACTGCACGCCGACATGGGCGCCGTACGCGAACGCCTGTGTGCTGACGCTCGTGCGCGCCAGCTCCACGCCCCCTGGGGGTGTGTTCATCACGTCGCTGTGCCACACCAGCCAGGGACCCGGCGCCACCAGCGCCGCGGTGGAGCTCGTCGTGTCCGTGTCGCGGTGGGGGAGATCGGTGTCGACGGTGAGCCAGCCGACCTCTGGTCCCGTGGATGACCGACCCACCTCCCCACCGAGGACCCGGGACAGAAGCTGTGCACCGAAGCAGATTCCGAAGATGCCGACGCGGGCCTCCATCGCCGCCGCGAGGAACTCCGACTCCGGCCCCACATACGGCACCGAGTCGTCGTGCGCGGACTCGTACGACCCGAGCGACACGACCAGGTCGTAGCTCGCCGGGTCCGGAAGGTCCGGCGACGTGTCTGCCCGGACGACCTCCACCTGTGCGCCGCGCTGCGCGATGCGATCGCCGACGTGGCCCGGAGGGCAGTCCTCCTGGTGCTGGACGAAGAGGACCCGCCCGCTGGGTCCCGGCCACGACCCGTCGCTCAGGCTGGCCACCATCTCAGCTCCAGGGGAACGGCGAGTTGCTCGTGGGGTGGAGCCGGCCGGACTCGTACCTCGAGAACCGGAAGGGCTCCAGCAGGGCCTGTCCGGAGCCGAGAAGCTCCTCCGCCACCAGTGCACCGATACCGAGCATCTTGTACCCGTGGTTGGAGTCGGCGATGACGTAGGCGTTCTGCCGGAACGTGTCGAAGATGGGGAAGCTGTCCGGGGTGAAGGCCCCGATGCCTCCTGAGGGTTCGCGACGGTACGCCGAGCGCTTGCCCTCGAAGCGCTTGTGACAGTGGGCGAGTGCCGACGTCCACATCCGGACGAAGTCTTCACCGACCACGAACTCCGGGCTCTTGGGTCCGTAGGGGTCCACGGCGATCTCTGCGGCCGCCTGCTCCAGACGCTGGGGTGAGGCGCCGCCCTGCACCCCCCCGAAGGCGAAGTCCGGCTTGTAGTAGATGCCCCACATCTGGTCGGTGACCAGGGTGCCGTCCACGTCGTCGTACAAGGGCTCGTCGGAGTCGACATGCACTACGGGAGGCAGCTCGCCGTGGTTGTCCGTGAACTCGAGAGGGTCCACATCGAGAGTGCCCTCCTGCAACGCCCAGTACGTCCACATGGGCACACCGGTCTGCAAGAAGCCATCGGGAAGCGTCACCGACGTGGTGCTCGGAAGGTCGAGCATGGCCCAGATGTCACGGATCCAGGGGCCGACCGCGATGACCAGCTGTTCGCAGGCGATGTCCCCGGCGTCGGTCTGCACGGCCGTCACGGCGCTGGAGTCGAGCGTGAGCCCGGTGACGGTGACGCCGGTCCGGATGACGACGCCCTCGGCTGTCGCCTTGGCCGCCAGCCCGCGCATGGAGGCGACGTTGTTGGCGTAGCCGCCGCGCTTCTCATGGAGTACGACCGATGCCGACCCGGGCTTCCAGTCCGAGAACATGTTGCTCAGGTAGGCCCGACAGTCGTGGGCACCGTCGATGATCTCGGAGTCGTAGCCGATCGCCTGCTGCTCGGTGTAGATCTGGCCCACGTTCTCCCGCATGGCCTCCGGGGCGACCTGCAGATAGCCCACCGGATGGTAGGCGAACGCCTCCGGGTCCGACTCCCAGAGCTGGACCGAGTGCGCCATGAGCTCGCGCATCGCCGGTTGGAAGTAGTTGTTCCGGATCACGCCGCACGCGACACCGGAGGCGCCTGCTGCGACGCCGCTCTTGTCGATGACGAGGATGTCGCTGCCGTCGCCCTTGCCGGTGGCCTTGAGCCGCCGGGCGAGGTGCCACGCCGTGGAGAGTCCGTGGACGCCCGCGCCGATGATTACGTACTGGGCCCGCTGTGCAGCCAATGGTGTTCACCCCTGCTGAGGACGTTCGCACTTCTGCTAGAATTGCCGAGAAGGAAATACTATTTCCTTCCGTGTCGACGGCAACTTTACCGCGCACGCGGTGCGGCCGAAACCCCGAGCCGCGTCGATTTGCCTGCCTGCAACAAAAGTGGAGTGATGCGCATGGCCCGCACCGGCAAGCCCGCAGTCCGCCTCGTGGAGGCGGTGCAGCGTGCCGCGGTCGTCCTCGACGTACTGGGGGAGGAGCGGGTCGACCTCGGCACCAACGAGATCGCCCGACGTACGGACATCAACGTCAGCACGGTCTCCCGGCTCCTGGCCACCCTGGCGGAGGCGCAGCTGGTGCAGCACATCCCGGAGACGGGGCGGTACCGGCTGGGCGTCCGCATCCTGCAGCTGGCGAGTGCTGCGCGGCAGAACCTGGATATTCGCGGCCTCGCGCGACCTCATCTCGACGACCTGGCCAGGATCACCGGCGAGACGACCACGCTGTCGCTGCCCGGTGAGCACGAGGTGCTCACGATCGACTTCGCGCAGAGCGCCGCGCTCGTGCTGAGCGTGGCGTCCGTGGGCCGCAACAGCGTTCCCCACGCCACCGCGGTCGGCAAGGTGTTCCTGGCCTGGGGCGGCAAGCCGCCGGCGGGGGAGCTCGTGGGGTTCACACCACGCACGATCACCGCCCGCGAGCAGCTGACCAGAGAGCTCGAGCGCGTCCGGCGCAGGGGGTGGGCCCAGGCCGTCGGCGAGCGGGAGGAGCAGCTCAACGGTGTCGCCGTGCCGGTACTCGACGCCACCGAGCGCCTGGTCGCCATCCTCGGCGTGCAGGGCCCGTCGACCAGGTTCGGGCAGAAGGCGATGCGAACCGCGGCCACGGTGCTCGCCGAGCGTGCATCTGCTCTCGCGTCCGTGCTCTGACGCCAGGTGCTACGACCGCGGGCGCTGCTTCTCGGGATCGTAGAAGGGGAACCGGACCACCGTGGCGGGGATCCGCTTGCTGTGGCTGTCGAGCTTGCCGACCTCCACGCGCGAGCCGACCTCGGCATGCTGCACCGCGATCCGGCACAGGGCGATGTTCTTGCGCAGGATGGGAGAACGCGTGGCGCTGGTCACCGTCCCCACCTGTGAGCGCCCCACGTGCACGCAGTCGCCGTGTACGGCGGGCTCGTTGCCCTCGAGCTCCAGACCCACGAGGGTGCGCTGAGGACTGGCCTTGCGCGAGACGAGTGCGTCGCGGCCGATGAAGTCGTCCTCCTTGGACTTCAGCGGCACGGTGAAGCCGATCCCGGCCTCGAAGGGGTCGGTCTGGTCGCAGAAGTCGTAGCCGGCGAAGACCAGGCCGGACTCGATCCGCAGCATGTCCAGGGCGTCGAGGCCCAGCGGAAGCATGTCGTGGGGTCGCCCTGCCTCCCAGACGGCGTCCCACAGCGCGGGAGCGTCCCCGGGATGCACCCACAGCTCGTAGCCGAGCTCACCGGAGTAGCCCGTGCGGGACACGACGAGCGGGACGCCGTTGTGGTCGCCGATGCGGCCGATGGCGAACCGGAACCAGGTGAGGTCGGTGAACCTCGGCTGAGTGGGCGGGGTCCAGATCAGCTGGTCGAGAATCTCCCTGCTGGCAGGGCCCTGGACGGCGATGTTGTGCAGCTGGTCCGTCGAGTGCTTCACCCACACCCGGTCGAGTCCCAGCCGCTCTGCCTGCTCGCGCAGCCACACGCCGTCGTACTCGTCGCCTCCGACGAACCGGAAGTTGGTGTCACCGAGGCGAAAGACCGTGCAGTCGTCGATCATGCCGCCGGTCTCGTTGCACATGGCCGAGTAGACGACCTGCCCGTGGGACAGCTTGCGGATGTTGCGCGTCACGCACGCCTGCAGGAGTGCCTCGGCATCCGGGCCGAGCACCTCGAACTTGCGCAGTGGCGAGAGGTCCATCACGGCGGCCCGCTCGCGACAGGCCCAGTACTCCTCGAGCGCTCCGTGTCCGTCGAAGCTCGTCGGAAGCCAGTAGCCCCGGTACTCGGTGTGCTGTCGCGTGAGCTCCGAGATCCGCGAGTGGAACCCGGTCTCCTTCGTCAGCCGGGCCTCGGACTCTGGTGTGACACGGTGGGAGATGGCCATCGAGAACCTTCGTTTCGCATCGTAGACGCGGACGTGCACGTCGGTGGGAACCCACGCATTGGCCGGGTCGATGTCGTCGGGACAGGCCGACGAGGCACAGACCAGGTCGGTGTGGGCCCGCAGCAGCACGTAGTCACCGGGGCGTGACCAGGGCTCGTCGAACATCAGCTGGTTCGAGCCGTCGAACGCGGTGTTGTAGAAGAGGTTCAGGGCCGGCCAGCCTATGCGTGGGGCGATGCCGTACGGGTCCAGCTGTTCGTTGAAGTTGTCCGTGCAATTGATGTGCCCCGGGTAGCCCATGTCCGCGTAGTACTTCGCGTTGCAGGCCAGCGCGAACGTGTCGTGCCGGCCCACTGTGTCGTGGATGATCTCGATGAGCGGCTGGGCGTCCTGGTCGTAGAACTTGCCGAACAGGCCCGGCTGGGGATAGGCGCTGCCCATGAAGTGCCGGGTGGTGGTCGAGTCCAGCCCGCGCTCGCGGCCGGCGTCGAGCTGGCGGGCGCCGAACGCGAGGAAGTCGGAGCACTGCCGCCCTTCGACGTCGATGACCTGGATGTACTGCCCGGCCTTGACCTCGTAGCTGCGCGCGGTGGCGAGGTCGACACGCATGTCCAGCACGGGTTCGGCCAGGGGAGCCGGTAGCTGGGGCTCCTGCCGCGCCGGAATGACGGCTCGCCGGATCTCGACGATCAGGTCGGACGGCGGGTTGGCCGACAGGTCGTGTGCGTGCATCGGGGTGGCAGGTGCGGCGACGAGTACGTGCGCCGACTCGTTGGCCGTGAAGGCCTCGCGTGCACCCACCGGCGACCACTCGCCGAACAGTCGGACCGCCCTGGCCGCTGCGGGGTCAGCGCCGTAGGTCGCGAGCAGCTCCAGCAAGGGCAGGCGACCCTCGTTGTCGCTGTCCGCGCACAGCGAACGCAGCGTTGCGGCGGGTGCGTCGGCCTTGGCGCCGAGCGCGGCGCCGTCGATGCTTCCCTCCGTCAGCACGGTGACCTCTGCGGTCTGCCTGCCCGCCTGGTCCACCACGGTCAGCTCGTCGCCGCGGTGCAGCCGGACGGCCGTGACCCCGCCCGGTCTCACCCAGTAGGTCTCCAGTCCCGGCTCCCTGGGCACGAGGCCCGGCAGAAGCAGTCGTGGCTCTGCGGCGGCGGTGATCGTCATAGCTTCTTGACGAACGTCCGTGCGTGGTAGAGCGCCAGTGCGGGGAGACCCACGAGCAGGATGACGGCGATGATCAACCCGGTCGTGCCCCAGGCGAAGAACTCGGTCACGGTGCCACTCCTTCCATCAGCCCGGTCTGCTGCATCCGTTCCCTGCCGAACTCGTTGAGCCCGAACTTGACGAGGAGCCTCTCCACGCCGAAGGACTTCTCCGGGTCGACGGCGGAGTCCAGCTCGTCGAGCAGTCCGCCGGAGAACAGGTCGGTGAGCGTGAGCCGGACCGTGCCGTACCAGTAGTCGCCGGAGATGCCGTAGGCCTGCATCACGTCCTCGGCGACCTCGTAGTCCCACATGGACTTGTTGCGAGCGATCAGCTGGAGGATGTAGCCCTTCATGTGCACGTCAGGCATCTTCGCCCCTTCCGCTGGTGGCCTGCATGGCACTCGGATGCGACTGCCTCGCTGGTACGGCGCGCACGATCTCCAGCATGCCGCGCTTCTCGGTGAACAGGATGAAGCTTCCGGCCACGGTGATGAGCGCGCCGACGACGAACTCCGTGCCTGGCCAGTCGAAGGTGAACAGGAACAGCCACAGGAGGGCCAGCGGGCCGTAGAGCGCCGCGATGGCCTGCCCGCGGCCCACCCCGATCAGCGGGAACGACTTGTACCAGGAGACGTAGCAGAAGGCGAACGTCAGGCCCATCAGCACGAGCATGAGCCACACAGCCGGGTTGGACAGGGCTGCACCCAGGGCGGCGCCGAACGCGTCACCCGCGAGCAGCAGGGTGACCGGCACGCCGATGACCACCCAGATCCCCACCTCGTAGGTGAACCGCAGGGTCAGGCCGACGTCGGGGTCGCTGACGTCCAGGGCACGTCCGGCGATGGCACCCTCGAGGCCCCACCCGACGAACGTCGCCACGCCCGCGAGGTAGCCGACCCATCCGGCGGTGCCTGTACCGGTGAGCTCACCGATCAGACCCGGTGTGAAGATCACGACCCCGCCCACGACGATGACGATGATGCCGACGGCCGCCCGCGACGTGATGCGCTCGTGGTACCAGATGCGTGCGGCGACGGCGCCGACGATGGGGTAGAGCAGGCCGGACACGGCGGCGAACTGCGGGCCCACGTAGACGATCGCCACGTAGGTGCCGAAGATCGCGAGTCCCCCTGCGAGGCCGGCCGGCAGGTACCAGGCGGAGATCCGGCGCTGGCGGAGAGTGCGGACGTAGTCGCGTGTCTTGCCGAGCACTCCGACCCAGATGAACATCGCGAGGAGTACCGCCACCGAGTTCAGGAACGCGACGACCATGGAGGCCAGGAGCAGCTGCCCGGTCGACTCCGTCAGGCTGACGAAGGGTTCCTCGAAGTAGACCGCGTAACCCGGCACGTACCAGGCGCCCCACAGGACCGCGCACCAGAGCGCCCAGATGAAGCCCCAGCGCACCTGGCGGTTGCGGTAGTCCGTTCTCAGTTGCTCAGTCCTGCCAACGTCGAGCATGGTCGGTCCTCACAGTCTGGTCCGCTGTGGAGGCGCCGGACTGCGATGGTGCGGCGCCTGGTGGTGGGCTGTGCGCGAGAGTGCCGGCCTAACCATCGGTCGGCTCAGGATCATGCTGCTTTCGTGGTCATATGTAAACCCCTAAGACGAAACAAAGTTGCAGAACATTAAACCCTGTCGCACCGATCTCTGCCGATCAGGACAGCCCGACGAGCTCTCCGTTCTCGTCGAGGTCGATGCGGAAGGCCGCAGGCGACTTGCCCAGCCCCGGCATCGTGCGCATGTCTCCGCAGATGGGGTAGACGAAGCCGGCGCCGACCGAGGCGCGTACCTCGCGGACCGGGAGGGTCCAGCCGGTGGGTGCGCCCTTGAGCGTGGGGTCGGAGGAGATCGACAGGTGGGTCTTCGCGATGCACACGGGGAGGTGGCCGAAGCCCGCGTCCTCGTAGGTCTGCAGCTGCCGGGCCGCCTGTGCCGAGTAGTCCACCCCGTCGGCGCCGTACACCTTGGTGGCCACGGTCTCGATCTTCTCCCTGAGACTGGCGCTGTCCTGGTAGAGCATCCGGAAGTCGGTGTCCTCCTCGGCCGCCTCGGCGACGGCTTCGGCGAGCTCCGCCGCACCCTTGCCCCCGTCGGCGAAGTTCGTGCACACCGCGCTGCGTGCGCCCATCTCGTCGGCAACCTGTCGGATCACGTCGTGCTCGGACGCGAAGTCGCCGGGGAAGGCGTTCACCGCGACGACGGGGGAGACCCCGTGCAGACGGATGTTCTCGATCTGCTTGCGCAGGTTGGCGGCTCCTGCCAGCACGTCCTCGGGGCTCTCCCTGAGCATGTCCTCGGGGAGGGGCTTGCCGGCGACCACCTTGTACTTGCCGGAGTGCGCCTTCAACGCGCGCACGGTCGCGACGACGACGGCCGCGTCCGGGGTCAGTCCCGAGGTCCGGCACTTGATGTTGAAGAAGCGCTCGGCACCCATGTCGGCGCCGAAGCCGGCCTCGGTGACGAGGTAGTCGCCGCCGTGGATGCCGATGCGGTCGGCGACGACCGAGGAGTTGCCGGTGGCGATGTTGCCGAACGGCCCGGCGTGCACGAGGACCGGCGTGTTCTCGAGGGTCTGCATGAGGTTGGGTTTGATGGCCTCGCGGAGCAGGACGGCCATCGACCCCGCCACCTGCAGCTGCTCGGCGGTGACCGGCTCGCCGTCCACGTTGTAGCCGACCACGATGCGGCCGAGTCGCGCTCGAAGGTCCTCCAGCGAGGTGGTCAGCGCGAGCGCGGCCATGACCTCGGACGCCGCGGTGATGTCGAAGCCGGTCTGGCGTGGGACGCCGTCGCCGCGACCGCCGAGACCCACGACGACGTTGCGCAGCGCTCGGTCGTTGACGTCGAGGACCCGCCGCCAGGTGATGTTGTGCTGGTCGAGGCGCAGCTCGTTGCCCTGGTGGAGGTGGTTGTCGATGACGGCCGCCAGCAGGTTGTGCGCGGCGGTGACCGCGTGTACGTCGCCGGTGAGGTGCAGGTTGAGTGTCTCCATCGGCACCACCTGGCTGTAGCCTCCGCCGGCCGCGCCGCCCTTGATCCCGAACGTCGGGCCCATCGACGGTTGCCGGATCGCCACCGTCGCCCGCTTCCCGATGTGCTTGAAGCCCTGGCCCAGCCCCACGGTCGTCGTGGTCTTGCCCTCACCCAGCGGGGTCGGGGTGATCGCGCTGACCACGACATACTTCGCCTTCGGCCGGTCGGCCAGCTCGTCGATCGCGCCGAGGCTGACCTTCGTGACGTCGCTGCCGTACGGCTCCAGCAGGTGGGTCGGCAGCCCCATGTCCCCGGCGATGTCGTCGACGGGCTTCAGCGCTGCTGCTCGGGCGATGTCCAGGTCACTGGGGAATGCCATGGCGCCTTCTCCTCACAGGGTCGGTGATGTCGGGCAGGTGTCGACCTTGATGCCGAACTCGCCGCCCGCGTCGAGCAACGCGTCGAACAGGTACTGGCCGGACGAGCGTTCGCAGTGCAGCAGGTAGCTGGGCACCCCCGCCTCGTCGGCGCGGACCACGTCGGTGACCAGCTTGGCCACTGAGGTCCGGAAGGCGGCGCCGTCGGGGATGAAGTCGTCGGACAGGTCCACGCCGCAGACTTTCGCCAGCAGGTCGGAGGCGTGCGTGCCGGTCAGGCGGACCAGCGCGCGGCCGTGGGTCAGGTCGATGACCGAGGCGAACTCCGCGGACTCCTCGGCCGTGCCCCGAAGCCGGGTCAGCAGCTTGTCCTGCTCGCCGATCCCTGCCAGCACGAGCCATTCGCCCGGCCCCGAGCCGACGACCAGGCTGGCGTCGGCGTCGCGGGCGGTCCGACCGAACCGGGTGCCCAGTCCGGCCGCGAGCTTGCCGTCCGGCTCGGCGCGGACGGCGACCTTCGCCAGCGGCGTGTAGTCGGCCAGGGTGAGGGCCTGTCTGAGGGCTGCCTCGCTGTGCTGCGCGCCGACCTCCCAGCCGACGGCCGTCGTCACCGGGTCACCGGGCGCGATGGGGCTGCGTGCGACCGGTGGGGCCTGTGGCCGCAGTCCGGGGGCAGGGGTGTCGATCTTCTGCCGCTCCCCTTCGGGGTCCACGTGCGCAAGGCTCTCGGTCACGCGGGCCTCGATGTGCCTTTCGTCGGGGAGCCGGACGGTGAGCTTGGTTCCCGGAACGGAGATCGCCTTGTCGACCTGAGCCAGGCAGATCGACCTGTTCAGGGTCGGTGACATCCGGCTGGAGGTGATGCGGCCGGCGATGGTGCCGTCGTCGGAGAGAATCTGGCTGGCCTCCGGTGGCACGACCCGCGGGTCGAGTGGCTGCACCCCGACCAGGCGGCTGCCGTCCTCGGACTCGTGCTGCCAGCCCAGCTCCGGCTTGCCGACGAAGTCGTCCTTGTCGAGCTTGACCGCCCAGTCCAGTCCGGCGCTGTAGGCCTTGGTGAGGCCGTCGGTGTCCTGGCCGACGATCAGGTGGCCCTTCTCCAGGCGCAGGATGCGCTGGGCCTCGACACCGAACGGGGCGACGCCGAGGTCGCGGCCGTGCTCGAGGAGCGCCTCCCACACGTGCAGTCCGTAGCCGGCGGGCACGTGCAGCTCGTACGACAGCTCACCGGTGAAACCGATTCGCCAGATCACGCAGTCGTCGACTCCGGCGACGCGGCCGGTACGCACCTGCATGTAGCCGAACGCCTCCGCCGAGAGGTCCACACCCTCGGTGAGCCGTCCCACCAGCTCGCGCGAGCGTGGACCCGCCACGTTGATGCTGGCGTAGCCGGTGGTCACGGGGGTGACGTGGACCTGCCAGTCCGGATGCTCGGTCTGCAGCCAGTTCTCCACCCACTCCCACACCATGGCGGCGCCGGAGGAGGTGGTGCTCATCAGGTAATGGTTCTCGTCCAGCCGGCCGGTGACGCCGTCGTCGAGCACCACGCCGTCCTCGGCGCACATCACGCCGTAGCGCACCCGTCCGATGCCGAGCTTGGACCACTTGTTGACGTACAGCAGGTTCAGCAGCCTGGGCACGTCGGGCCCGCGCAGGTCCAGCTTGCCGATCGGCGTGACGTCGATGATCCCGACGCCGTCGCGGACGGCGCGGACCTCTGCGGCCGGGTCGCCGTAGTGCTCCGGGCGCATCCATTGCCCCGCCACCATCTGCTGGGCGTGGTGGTCCTGGTGCCAGCGATGCATCGGCGAGTAGCGAACCGGCTCGAACGTGCGGCCGGCGAGCGCGCCGAGGCTGACCGGGACGTACATCGGCCGCCAGGTGGTGGTGCCGGTCTCGGCGATGCTGCGTCCGGTGGCCTGCGCGATCACCGCGATGGTGTTGATCGTCTCCAGCTTGCCCTGAGTCGGCCCCATGGTCGCGGTGGTGTAGCGCTTGGCCAGCTCTGCCGAGTCGTACCCCTCGGCAACGGCCTCGTAGAGATCCTTCGACGACACGTCCTCGGAGAGGTCCACCATTCCGTGGGTGTCGCTGCGGAACAGCTCCGGGTGCTCCGGCACCGCGAGCTCCGGCACCGCAGGGTCGTCGACGTTCGGCGGCGACAGCCGAGCACCGTTGCGGGTCGGCACGGCGCAGAGCTGTGTGTGCCGTCGCGCCAGCGCCCGGTGGGCCCCGATCGTGCCGACGGCCTCGGCATGCGCACAGAGCTCGTCGAGTGTTCCGTCCCCGGCTATTCCGCCCGTTGCGAGCACGTGGTCGTCACCTCGGCCACCGGGCAGGAACCGCGCAGCCGTGGGGGAGTAGACGGGAACGTCTCCGGCCATGTTCAGCAGCGAGGTGGGGGCCGTCCACCCGGTCGCGGTGACCAGCAGGTCGGCCTCCACCGACCGCCCGTCCGCGAGCTCGACCGCACGAACACCGCCGCGGCCACGCACGCGCCTGACGTCCGCGCCCGCCCTGGCATCGGCGACGTGTGCCACCTCCACGCCGGCGTGTCGCAGGTCCTCCGCGGCGGCATCACCGGAGGAGTTGGCCGTGAGCACGACGGCCCGGTGGCCCGGACGCACCCCGTACAGGTTGACCAGGCGGCGTACGGCAGTCGACAGCATCACGCCGGGGGTGTCATTGCCGGCGAACACGTACGGCCGCTCGATCAGGCCGGCGGCGACGACCAGCGTCCGTGCGCGGGCCTTGACCAGTCGCTCACCTGCCCCGGGACGGTCGCGCTCCACCACGGCCATCCAGTTCTCGTCGTAGCGACCAAGGACCGCCGCGTTGCAGAGGACCTCGATCCCCTCGGTGGAGTGGACCTGCTCGGCCATGGCGGCTGCCGTCGCTGGGTCCTCCCAGCGCAGATGTCCGCCCAGCCGGTACTCCTCCTCGACCAGCATCACCGTCGCTCCGGCGCGGGCGGCGGCCAGTGCCGCCGACATTCCCGCGGGACCACCTCCGGCCACCAGGACATCGGGGTGGGCGTAGCGCTTGTCGTGGTAGCCGTGCGGCGTGTCCGGGAAGATCTCACCCGCGTGCACGAACCGCCGCAGCACGCTCTCGTAGGCGGGCCAGAGAGCCTCTGGCTTCATGAACGTCTTGTAGTAGAAGCCCGATGGCATGAACCGTCCGGCGAGCTGGTTCACGGCCTTGAGGTCGAAGCGCAACGAGGGCCAGGTGTTCTGCGACGCAACACGCAGCCCTTGCTCAACCAGCCGGTGCGCGCCACGGACGTTCGGCTCGTCACCCACCTGCACCATGCACCCCGGGTCGTGGAAGCTCGCGGTGAGCAGCCCACGGGGTCGGTGGTACTTGAAGCTGCGGGAGAACACGCGCTCGCCGGACGCGGCCAGCGCGGACACGATGGTGTCGCCGGGATGCGCGGAGTAGGTCCTGCCGTTCCAGGAGAACTGCAGGTTCCGCGTTCGGTCGATGGCCTCCCCGGGCCGCTGCGCAATGCGCATGCCGGCACCGGAGCCGCCGCCCTGTGTGCGCCACCGGGTCATCGGGTTCCCTCCACGAGGTGGTTCTCGTTGCTCACCGTGTGCCGGCGGAGCCGGAAGAAGCGGCGGCAGCCTGCGGTGTGGTACCAGTTCTCCTCCACCCAGCCGGCCTCGTTACGGCGGAAGTACAGGTAGCGACGCCACTCCCGCGGCGTGCTGGAGGACGCGTCCGGTCGCGACACCACCTCGCCGTGGTGACGGAACTCGGTCACGTTGCGAGGTCCGCACCACGGACAGGGAAGCTGAATCATCTACGGGTCCTCTCCAAGAGCTCAGTGGCCGACCGCGGCCGCACCCTTCTCACCGACCAGCCGCCCGGCGTCGAAGCGATCGAGGCCGAAGGAGGAGATGATCTGCGGCGGTCGCTGGTTGGCCACGCAGTCGGCCATCGCCTCCCCCGACACCGGCCCGGCCTTGAAGCCGTAGGTGCCCCAGCCGACGTCGACGTAGAAGCCCTCCACCGGGGTCGGCCCCATGATCGGTGAGTAGTCGGGTGTCATGTCGCACAGCCCGGCCCACTGGCGTAGCAGCCGCATCTTCGACACCGCCGGCATCAGCTCCAGCACGTGACCGGCCAGTCCTTCGGCGAACTCCAGCGACCCACGCATCGAGTACGACGTGAACGGGTCCACGCTGGCCCCGAACACCAGCTCACCTCTGTCCGTCTGGCTGACGTACACGTGCAGCGTTCCCGACACCACCACCGTGCCCAGGAACGGCCGAACCGGCTCGGTCACGGCGGCTTGCAGCGGTGAGGTGGTGACGGGCAGGTCCACGCCGGCCATGTCGCTGATCAGGCTGGACCAGCCGGCGGTGCAGTTGACCACCACCGGTGTGGAGATCCGCCCACGGCTCGTGTTCACTCCGGTTACGCGGCCGTGCTGGGTGTCGATCCCGAGCACCTCGGTGTTCTGGTGCAGGTGCACGCCCAGGGAGTCGGCGGCCCGGGCGTACCCCCACACCACCGCGTCGTGCCGGATGATGCCGCCCGGCGGGTGGTAGAGCGCGCCCAGCACCGGGTACCGCGCCTCTGCCGAGGTGTCCAGGTATGGCACCAGCTTCTTGATCTCGGCGGGGTCGATGACCTCCGAGTCCACGCCCTGCATCTTGTTGACCTCGGCTCGCCAGCGCATGGTGCGCAGCGAGCTGTCGTTGTGCGCGAGGGTCAGGTGCCCGCGACGGGAGAACATCACGTTGAAGTTCAGGTCGGCGGCCAGGTGCTGGTACAGGTGCAGCGACCGGTCGTAGAACCGCACGCCCTCCGGGGTCAGGTAGTTCGACCGCAGAATCGCGGTGTTGCGACCCGAACCGCCGCCACCGAGGTACCCCTTGTCCAGCACGGCGATGTCGCGGATCCCGTGGTTGGCCGCCAGGTAGTACGCGGTGGCGAGTCCGTGTACGCCGCCACCGATGATGACCGCGTCGTAGCTGTCCTCGATCGGATGCTCACGCCAAGCACGCGGCCAGCGCGAGCCCGAGACCCCGTGACGCAGCAGGCGCCACGCCGAGTAGCGGGACGCTCTGCCGTTCCTCCTGCGGCGACTGCTCGCCGCCGAATGCCCCACTCCACCGCGGCTCATACAGGTTTCTCCCAGGCGCGCTCGTGTGCCCGGCCCGTGTGATCGGGCCGCAAGGCCGTACGCCCGGCACGCTACAACGCGTCAGTGAACGTTGTCCACTAACGAGAAACGGCCATCGAGCTCAGCCGCCAGGGTTGACCGACTTCACCGCAAGGAACTGGATCGGCAGCGTGATCAACTCGCCAGGACCGTGCATGACCTCGCCCACGAACTGCATCGCGTCGCCCGGCTCGAGCAGGTAGCGGGCGCTTCCGTAGCAGTACTCCATCTTCCCCGAGATCATGAAGATCAGCTCGGTGCCGGCGTGCTGGTACAGCGGGAACATCTCCGTGCGTTCCGTCAGCGTGATGAGCATCGGCTCGAGACTGTCGTGCGGCGCGCGCATCGTGCCCAGCAGCTGGTAGCGGTGCCCGGGCCCGGACCCGCGATGGTGGATGTCGAACCCACTGCCCGCCTTGACGAAGACCAGGTCCTGCTCCTCGGAGAGCCCACGGAAGAACGCGGTAACCGGGACGGACAAGGCCTCGGAGAGACGTGCGAGCGT
This sequence comes from Nocardioidaceae bacterium, assembly GCA_035557095.1. Taxonomy (GTDB): domain Bacteria; phylum Actinomycetota; class Actinomycetes; order Propionibacteriales; family Nocardioidaceae; genus JALZDI01. The sequence continues at coordinate 34,421 of DATMEB010000034.1, forward strand.
GGCCAGGCTGGGGGATGCCTGCATGTTCTCGATCTTGGACAGCATGCCCTTGGACAGTCCGCTCTCGGTGGCCAGCCTGCCGACCGTCCAGCCGTGCTGGAGCCGGAACTCCCGGACACGGTCGGCGATCACCGCGCCCAGCGCCTCTTCCGGACCCGCCGCCTCGTCGGGCTCCGTCAGCGTCGGGTCCACGTCTTCTGCCATTGTTCGCCACTTTCCTCCGGGTCGACGGCGACCCGTGGTGATCGCTTCGAACCGGCACCACTCTAACCCTTCCCCGGCCGCGCTCGGCGATGCGCGCTGCGCTCCGGGCGGCACGGGTGGCCGGCGACCCTTGTATCCCCAGACGATACTGTGTTTACTGTCGTGGACTTCAACGTGTCTGCTAGGTCACAGCGTCCCAGCGGTGCAGGCCGGACAAGGAGGCGAACAGATGACGTCTGATCTCGAGAACTTCCTGGGAGCACCCGGGCGGGATGAGCAGATCGCCGACGTCCGGCGAGAGATCGACGAACGCGACGTGCGGTACATCTACCTGCAGTTCGTGTCCGTCACGGGCCGGATCATGGGCAAGGGCATTCCGGCCGCGCACTGGGAGCGGTTCGCGCGCGGCGGCTTCCAGCTGGTGTACGGCGCCACCGCGAACCTGTTCACCGACCGGCACGGCGACTACATCGGGTACGGCGCGGAGGCCCGTGAGCTGGTGGGTCTGCCGGACGTCGAGACCTTCTGCGTGCTGCCTTGGGACCGGAAGACCGCACGGGTGTTCTGCACGTTGTTCCGCGGCAAGGAGGAGGAGGTCGACGGCGGCGCCTACCTGACGTCGGACTGCCGCGGGAACCTCAAGCGCATCCACGAGAGCTTCGAGCGGGAGACGGGAGTACACCTGCGGGCGGGCACCGAGCCCGAGATGATGTGGCTCAAGCTGAACCCCGACGGCACTCCCTCCGTCGACGGCAAGACCAAGCCGTACTGCTACCACATCGACCAGTTCGCGGAGCTCCAGCCGCTGATCCACCGCGTCATCGAGTACGCGACCGAGATGGGCCTGGACATGATCCAGGGCGACCACGAGGACGCGCCCGGCCAGCTCGAGCTGAACTGGCAGTTCGACCGGGCGGAGTACACCGCCGACCGGCTCACGACGTACCGCCAGATCTGCCGGCAGGTCGGGCGAGAGCTCGGAGCGTTCCCGTGCTTCATGCCCAAGCCGTTCACGGGGGTGTCGGCCAACGGATGTCACCACAACATCTCGCTGTGGGAAGGGGACACCAACGCGTTCCTGCCCGACGGGGACAACCCGCGGATGCCGAGCAAACTCGGCGTGACCGCGATCGGTGGCGTGCTGGAGCACCTGGACGCGCTGACCTGCCTGACCGCCCCGACCGTGAACTCGTACCGCCGCCTCTGGGACACCGGGTTCTGGGCCCCGCTGTACGCCGACTGGGGGTTCCAGAACAGGACGACCGCACTGCGGGTCAGCGCCCCCGGACGGTTCGAGTACCGCTCGGTGGACTCGTCGGTGAACCCGTACCTGTCGATGGCCGGGTTGATCGTGTCCATGCAGGACGGGATGCGTCGCAACCTCGACCCGGGTCCTCCGGAGGAGCGCAACATCTACGACGCGATGTCCGAGGGCAAGCAGGTGCGCAAGATCCCGATGACCCTCGGTGCGGCCCTGGAGGCCCTGCGAGCCGACGACGTGGTCCGCAGTGCGCTGCCCGGGGAGATGTACACCGTGTTCGAGCACTACAAGCGTGATGAGTGGGAGCGCTTCTGCGCTGCCGTGACCGACTGGGACGTCAACGAGTACCTCGACGTCCTCCCGTGACTCGCGCGCGCTTGCGCGGCCAGGAGAGGAGACCCGATGTGCGGCATCGCAGGAGTGATCTACAAGCAGGGCACCAGCAGGGTGGGCCGAGACATGGCGCTCATGCTGCAGGCGATGAAGCACCGGGGCCCGGACTCGACCGGGTACGCGCTCTACGGTGAGTCGACCGATCTGCTCGTCATGCGGTTCAAGCTCGCCGACCCGCACCAGGCCGGTGACTTCTCCTACACCGAGCGTCTGGCGCGGAGCCGGCGTGAGGTGGAGTCACGGCTGGCCAAGATCGGTGCGACCGTCGACCGCGTCGAGGGCGAGTCGGAGTATGCGTACCGGGCGACGTTCCGGTACGACGGCGAGCTCAAGCCCCTCGCCGACTACGTGGAGGACGTCGCCGGCGTCGAGGTGCTGTCGCTGGGCCATTCCCTGGAGATCGTGAAGGACCTCGGCGACGCCGAGACCGTCTCGCGTCAGTACCGGCTCGACAGCTTCGGCGGGACGCACGCGATCGGCCACGTACGCATGGCTACCGAGTCCGATGTCGACATCGCCGGGGCACACCCGTACTGGGCGTACCCCTTCTCCGACGTCGCCGTGGTGCACAACGGACAGCTCACCAACTACCACCAGTGGCGACGGCGGCTGGAGCGCCTCGGGCACAGGTTCCAGTCCGAGTGCGACTCGGAGATCATCGCCGTCTATCTCGCGCAGCGCATGGCCGACGGGCTTCCGCTGGAGGCAGCCATGAAGCAGAGCCTCGAGGAGCTGGACGGCGTGTTCACGTACCTCGTCGTGACCGAGGACGCCCTGGGCATGGCCAAGGACGAGATGGCCGCCAAGCCGCTCGTGCTCTACGAGGGCGAGGACATGGTCGCTATGGCGTCGGAGGAGGGATCCATCCGCGCCGTGGTGGACCGCGAGATCGACACGTACGACCCGTACGAAGGCGAGGTGATGGTGTGGAGCCGGTGACCGATGCCCCGGTAGACCCAGCCACGACTGGGGGCAGCGGACGCTACGACGTGCGCGGCCTGGCGGAGCCGGACGCCACAGCGCCGAAGACCGCCGTGATCAGCGGCGACAGCGCGGAGCTCGACGCGGCCGAGCTGAGCACACGCCAGATCAACCTGGAGCTGCGCAGGCTGCTGTCCACCGAAGGGGTCACGGACGTGACCCTGCTCAACCCGAGGGCGCGGCACTCCATCGCGGTCGGCCTGCTGCTGCGCTGCCGGCTGCGCATCGAAGGCAGCCTGGGCTACTTCGCCTTCGGTCTCATCGACGGTCCTGAGGTGCACCTCACCGGCCGGGTCGGCTGGTCCGCGGCGGAGAACATGATGTCGGGAGTCGTCGTCGTCGACAAGAACGCCGGCTCGCTCACCGGCGCCGCACTGCGTGGGGGCGACGTGGTCGTGCGAGGCCACGTCGGCGCGCGCACCGGCATCGACCAGAAGGGCGGCACCATCATCGTCGGCGGCAACGCGGGATCGATGACGGGCTTCATGATGCAGCGAGGTCGTCAGATCATCTGCGGCGACGTCGGGCCGGGGATGGGTGACTCGATGTACGACGGGGCCATCTACGTCGCGGGGAAGGTCGCCTCGCTCGGAGTCGACTGCGTCGAGGCGGAGATGACACCCGACGACGACGAGCTCATCGACCGCAAGTTCCGCATCTACGGCATGGAGCGTCCCGGCTCGTTCCGGAAGTTCGTGTGTGGTCGCAAGCTCTGGAACTACGACAGCTTGGAGCCCAACGAGCGCAAGCTCGTCCTCTAGCCCCGAACCCGCGACCAGGAGTCAACCATGAGCACTTCCAACGGCGAGTCCGCGCGTCCCCTCGGGCACAGCCGGATCTTCACCCCTGAGGTGATCGGCGACATCCACACCAAGTCGCAGCTCGGGCGGTACCGGATGCGCGGCTTCTCCATGTTCAAGCCCATCCCGCACTGGGACGAGCTGATGTTCATGCCGGGTACCCTCACCCGCTTCGTGATCGAGGGCTACCGGGAGAAATGCGAGACCAAGACCGTCCTCGGCTCCCGGTTCGCCAAGAAGCCGATGGAGCTCGACATCCCCGTCTACATCACCGGGATGAGCTTCGGGGCCCTGTCGCTCGAGGCCAAGATGGCACTCGCGAAGGGCGCCTCGATGGCCGGCACCGCGACCTGCTCCGGAGAGGGCGGCATGATCCCGCCGGAGCGGGACCTGTCCACGAAGTGGTACTACCAGGTCATCCAGAGCCGCTACGGGTTCAACCCGCACCATCTGATGCTGGCCGACGGGGTCGAGTTCTTCATCGGCCAGGGCTGCAAGGTCGGCCTCGGCGGGCACCTCATGGGGCAGAAGGTCACGGAGCAGGTGGCCGAGATGCGCTCCCTGCCGCCGGGGATCGACCAGCGCAGCCCGGCGCGTCATCCCGACTGGCTGGGTCCGGACGACCTGTCGCTGAAGATCCAGGAGATCCGCGAGGCCACCGACTACCAGGTGCCCATCCAGCTGAAGCTCGGTGCCGCGCGTGTCTACGACGACGTGCGGATGGCGGCGAAGTGCGGTCCCGACGTCATCTACCTCGACGGTGCCGAGGGCGGCACGGGTGCGGGCCCGCACATCGCCACGGAGGAGACCGGCATCCCGTTGATGTCGGCGATCCCCGAGGCCCGGCGGGCGCTCGAGGATGTCGGCCTGGCGGACGAGATCGACCTCGTGGTCGCAGGTGGCATCAGGAACGGGGGAGACGTCGCCAAGTGCATCGCCCTCGGTGCGGACGCCATCGCGATCGGCCACTCGGCCCTGATGGCGCTGAACTGCAACAAGGAGATCCCCGGAGTCACCGACTACGAGGGGACGATCGGGGTGCAGGCCGGCGAGTGCTACCACTGCCACACCGGCCGCTGCCCGGTCGGCATCACGACCCAGGACCCGGAGCTGCGCAAGCGGCTGGAGGTCGACGAGGCCGCAGAGCGCGTGTACAACTTCCTGCACACGCTCACCCTCGAGGTGCAGATGCTGGCCCGCGCGTGCGGCAAGACGAACATCCACAGTCTCGAACCAGAGGACCTGTGCGCGCTGACGTCGGAGGCCGCCGCGATGGCCCGTGTTCCGCTGGCGGGCACCAGCTACATCCCCGGTGTCACGGAGCAGGAGGCGCTGAGCGAGATCAAGGGCATGCTCGAGAAGCACGTCGCCAACGAGGGGATGGAGGGCGGATCACATGTCTGAGCGTCTCGACATCAACGAACGCCGGCTGTCGGGCGGGCAGAGCATCGACACCGAAGAGCTCACCGGACAGACCTTCCCGTACCAGTTCGACCGCTCCCTGGTGGACGACGTGGACCTGGTGGCCGCCACGCCGGGGGAGGACCTGAACTGGCTCGAGGACATCGAGCTCATGACCGAGGACGGCGTCAACGCGGTCTTCGACCGATACACGAACGCCTTCCTCAAGATCTACTTCGACATCCCGGAAGGCCGGGAGAACGAGTACGCCCGCAAGGTCCTGATCAAGCACCTGCAGGAGGGGAACTCGTACGGCATCTGGCTCAAGCACCGGCATGCGAAGTTCCCTCAGCCCGAGCTCGGCTCCTGGCTTCGTGGTTCCGCAACGGTCGGGGAGAGCTGGAGCCCACCGCGGCTGGAGGGCTGGCAGAAGCCCGAAGGCCACTGAACCGAGCCCGAGGTCGCGGTCACAGGCGCGGTCACGAGCCGAGCGGCTGCACGAGCCGGCGGCTGCACATCAGGGCAGAGGTGTACGTGAGCCGTTTGTGAGAAAGGAAGTCGGAGCATGGCCGACACCACACCTCGATCGACCGGCGTCGACACCGGCACAGTTGGGGAGCACGAGGGACTGCAGCGCACGATCACCTGGACCGGTGCGTTCTGGATCGCCAGCGGCGTACCCGCGCTGGTGCTCTTCTCGATCGGGTCGATCGCGGCGACGATCGGCACTCCGTCGGTGCTGGTCTGGACGGTGTCCGTCCTGCTCGGCCTCATCCAGTGCTTCACCTACGCCGAGATCTCGGGGATGTTCCCGCAGAAGTCGGGCGGTGCGTCCGTGTACGGGGCGATGGCCTGGGTGCGCTACTCGAAGTTCCTCGCACCGGTCTCGGTGTGGTGCAACTGGCTGGCCTGGTCGCCGGTGCTCACCATCGGGTCGGCGCTGGCTGCGGGCTACGTGCTCACCGCGCTGTTCCCGGCCGATGCAGCGATCAACACCTGGTCCGTGGCGCTGGCGGACCTCGGCTTCCTGAAGGACGGCCTCGAGGTGAGGCTGAACGCCCAGTTCCTGATCGCGGCAGCGTTCCTGCTCGTCGTGTTCGCCGTCCAGCATCACGGGATCCTGCGAGCGGCGCGTGTGCAGATGGTGATCGGCGTGGCCGTGCTGCTGCCGTTGATGCTGGTGGGCGTCGTGCCCCTGGTGAGCGGCGATGTGGCGCAGTCGTCCTTCGACCCGTTCGTGCCGCTCAACGGCGCCTGGAACCTGGAGGGCTGGACGCTCTTCGCGGGCGGGCTGTTCCTGGCCGCGTGGTCCGCGTACGCCTTCGAGACCGCCGTCTGCTACACGCGTGAGTTCAAGGACCCCGGGCGTGACACGGTGAAGGCGATCTTCGCCTCCGGGCTCGTGTGCCTCGTCGTCTACACGGTCGTGCCGTTCGCCTTCCAGGGCTCGCTCGGCGTCGACCGGCTGGTCACCGCTCCCATCGTGGACGGCACGGGTGTGGCTGCGGCGATGGTGGACATGGTCGGCGGCGGAGCGGTCGTGGGCAACCTGCTGATCGTGATGCTCATCCTGGCACTGCTGCTGACCATCATGACGACCATGGCCGGCTCGTCCCGGACGCTCTACCAGGGGTCGGTGGACGGCTGGCTGCCGCGTTACCTGGGCAGGACGAACCGGCATGGCGCACCGACCAGGGCGATGTGGACGGATCTCGCCTTCAACCTGGTCCTCCTGTTGCTCAGCGACTATGTCTTCGTGCTGGCCGCCTCGACCGTCTGCTACATGGTTTTCAACTTCCTCAACCTCAACGCCGGCTGGATGCACCGGGTGGACAGCCCGCACATCGAGCGGCCATGGCGTGCGCCCACCGCGTTGATCGCGGCCGGGGGCGTGCTTGCGTTCTTCAACGCCCTGCTACTGGGCTGGGGGGCCGCCGTCTGGGGGCCCGGAGCACTGTGGACCGGGCTGGTTGCCGCCGCTCTGATCGTCCCGGTGTTCGCCTACCGGCACTACGTGCAGGACAAGGGCCGCTTCCCGCCGTCCATGTACGAGGTCGCCCAAGACGGGTTCGGCGAAGGTGCACTCGGGACCAGGCGCGCCGGTGTGCTGCCGTTCCTTGCGCTCGGCGGCGGCGTGGCGATTGTCGCCGTGGGTCAGTACCTCTCGCGCCTCGCCGGCTGAGTCGAGGCCGTCGAAGCAGGCAGCGGTCGAGCCTCGGGGGCGCGTGCGGCGAGGGTCGCGCACCCGCCGCAAACCCTGACCTAGCGAACGGTCACCTCCTCGGGGGCTCGGTCGGCGCTCCGGTTCCATCCGAGCACGAACGTCGTCGCCAGGACACCGATGCCCGTGGCGAGGCAGGCCACGATGAAGGCCCACCCGAACCCCTGTGTCACCAGGATCGGAGCCACCACTGCCATCGCGATCTCGATGGGAGCGAAGCCGACGTACGCGAGGCCGAACTCCTCCAGTGTCTTCGACCTGCCCTTGGGGTCGACGATGCGCAGCAGCGCGATTCCGGTGGCGATCGACGCGGTCGACCACCCCCAGGTGAACAGCCCACGTTCCAGCCAGCCCTGTGAGAACACCATCGGCGTCAGGAACCGGAACATCAGCACGCAGTAGAGCGTGCCGAACACCAACAGGACCGTCAGCGGCAGCGCGTACGCCGCGACCACCGCGGGAACGATCGATGCGATGCCGAAGGCCACCAGCAGGTCGGTCGACGCGCCGGACAGGGAGGTCATCGTGGTGGAGTCGAGGTAGTGCGCCGCACCGGTGTATCGCATCGCGACCCTGCCGAGAACGCCGACCACGAAGGCCGCCGCGAACGCCGGCACGGCGACGGCCGGGAACAAGGCCGCGACGCCTTCGCTGATCGCGAACCCGGCGGCCACCGTCACGGCCAGGATGGCCAGATGGAGCGCCAGCGGCTCGAGGCTGCTCGGTGACGACGTCGCGCGGCCGATGGAGTCACGGCTTTCCGGGCGTGCGATCAGACCCCGGCGCAGCTCGTCGGGGAGGGTCTGGAACCGTCCGACCGTCTGCGCGTGTCCGGAGTTGGCACCCCACTTGGCGATCGCGAGGCCGCCGATGATGCACACCATGACGCCCATGGTCGCGGAGGTGAACCCCAGGCTTGTCGCCTCCTTCCACCCGTTCTGGGCGAGCACATCCCCGACGGCGGCCGCGGTTCCGAAGCCGCCGGCCCACCCCGCCGGCAGCATGAGTCCGAACCCCGACGGCAGCTGCCAGAACATCGCAAGGACCGTGAACGCGAACAGCATCGCCAGGCCCCACTGGAGCACGTACATGCCGACCGAGTAGGACCACATCGCTCGCGCGCTCCGCGCCAGGCGGCCGCCGAAGGACTCGCTGTAGGGGATCGCCGCGAACACGACCGCGATGAGAATCTCGCTGTAGGTGCCCAGCTGGTCCGAGAAGGGAATCCAGCCGAACCCGTAGGGGCCGAAGGCGATGCCGAGCAGACCGGCGGTCATCGAGGAAGGGATCATCAGGCGTTGCACGGGCGGTACCCACGCGCGCAGCGCCTTCCCCACCAGGAGCAGTACGCAGATCCATCCCACGTCTGTCATCAGCGAGTACGGCGTGTACTCCATCGTCGCTACCTCCCGAGAGCGTTCGCCGAGACCCCCGGCGAAAGGCTGGCGCCTCCTGTTCGTCAGCGCGTCGGCCAGTAAGCCAGACAAGGGCGCGAGAGGTCCAGCCCCCGAGGCGACCCTGCGTACCGAGCCATGGAGCGTCGAAGGTTCGGCGCGCGGTCAGCGGGTGCTGACGATGTCGTGGTAGAGGCCGGGACGTCGTTGGTCCAGAAGGGGGTAGCGGTTGCGCATGGTCTCGATGAGGGTCAGGTCGAGTCGGCTGGTGACGACGCCCTGGACGTCGGAGGCGGTGGCGACCACCGTGCCCCAGGGGTCGGCGATCATCGAGCGGCCGACGAAGCTGATGCCGCTGGCAGGCTCGGTACCAACCTGTCCGGACGCGACCACGAAGACCTGGTTCTCCGCTGCGCGGGCACGGATGAAGAACTCCCAGTGATCCAGGCGGGGGCTGAGGAACGCCGAGGCGCAGACGATGATTCTCGCTCCGCGCAGGGTCAGCACGCGGTAGACCTCGGGGAAACGCAGGTCCGAGCACACCGTCACGCCGAGCGGGCCCAGGCTGGTGTCGAAGACCGGCAGGTCGTCGCCGGCTCGGACCTTGTCCGACTCGCGCATCCCGGCGGGGATGTCGACGCGGTTGGGTGCGTCGAACAGGTGGGTCTTTGCGTAGCTGCCGACGATCTCACCGTGGGGGTCGATGACGGGTGTCAGGTTCTGGTGCAGACCGTCGGCCGTCCGGGCGTACAGCGAGCCGACGATGTGCAGCCGGTGCTCGCGGGCCTTGGCCGCCAGCAGGTCGGTGGTCGGCCCGGGGACGGGTTCGGCGATCTCGCGGTAGCGCTCCGGTGTGGAGTAACCGAGACCGGTCCAGACCTCGGGGAGTACGACCAGCTGGGCGCCCTGGGCGGCGGCGTCGTCGATCAGGTCCAGACAGGTCTTGATGGTGCCGTCCTTGTCGTCATCGCGTGCGGTGAACTGCACGCAGGAGACGGTGACGGTGTCTGCAGTCATCGGGTTACCTTCCCTTCACCAATGGCACCGGCACCGCGTGCGGGTGCGGTACCGGGGGCCGCATCCTCAGCATGCACCAGAGACTCCCGGTAGGACTCGGGCAGTCGGGTGGCAACCGTGAACACGACCGCGGACAGCACGGTCATGTACACCGCGGGTGCGATCAGGCTGCCGGTGGCCTCGACCAGCCAGGTGCCGAAAAGGGGAGCGGTACCGCCGAAGACGACGTAGGCGGCGTTGTACCCGATCGCGGATCCGCTGTAGCGGGTGCGGGTCGGGAAGAGCTCCAGGAACACGATCCCCACGGGTCCGAAGAACACCCCCAGCGCAGCCGCGAGCAGACTCTGCCCGAGGACCGCGGTGGCCAGAGTTCCGGCGCTGGCCAGGAGGTAGGCAGGGATCGACACGATCGCGCTGAGTGCCGCGCCGAGCATGAGCACCGGCCGTCGTCCGACGCGGTCCGACAACAGGCCGCCAAGAGGCATCGTGACGAACGCGACCGTGAGCGCGACGCTGTTGGAGATCAGCGACGCGTTGCCGGTGAGTCCCACGGCCTCGGCCAGGTAGGTGGCGAAGTAGCCGGTCAGGGTGTAGAAGCCCAGGCCGGACAGAGCGGCCATCGCGAACGCGAAGCCGAGTGCGCGGCGATGGTCGCGCAGCACGGTGAGGATGGGAGCCTTGGAGACCCGATCGGCGCTGCGGGTGATCTGGAAGGCAGGCGACTCGGCCACCCGAGCTCGGATGTACAGACCCACCAGGGAGATCAGACCGCCGAACAGGAACGGGATCCGCCACCCCCAGGACTCGAAGGTGTCCGCGGAGAGCAGGTTGGTCAGCAGCAGCACGAACAGGGCGGCGAAGACCGCCGGCAGGTTGGCGAAGGAGTAGGTGAACCCGACGTACAGACCCCGACGGTCCGGTGGAGCGTGCTCGGCCACCAGTGCGTTGGAGCCCATCGCCTCCCCGCCGGCGGACAGTCCCTGCACCAGACGGCAGACCACGAGCAGGACGGGCGCGGCCAGTCCGATCTGCGCGTACGTCGGCAGCAGGCCCACCGCGGCCGTCGACGCGCCCATCAGCAGGATCACCAGCGCCAGGACCCCGCGTCTTCCCAGCCGGTCACCGAGGTGACCGAAGAGGAGCCCGCCCACCGGCCGCATCACGAACCCGATCGCGTAGACCGCGAACGTCGCCAGCAACGAGGCAACCCGGTCCTCCGCGGGGAAGAACAGGGTCGCGACCACGGTGGCCGTGTAGGCGTAGACGACGAAGTCGTACCACTCGACGAACTGGCCGATGGCTGCCGAGACGACCACCCGGCGTCGCCCGGTGGACGAGACGGACCCCGGCGCCGCGACCGGGGTGTGTGCGGTCATCGACGTCCTCCATGCTCAACGCTGGGCCCTGCTGCCGGGTCGGGGTCGGGCGGTGCTGCCGTCACCCGGTAGCGGCGGTGCTGCAACGACGGCACGGCCTCGCGGACGCGACGCAGATGGCTCTGCTGCAACCGGTGCTGGGCGACCCCCTCGGCCCCCAGACACGTGGCCGCGGCCAGGCCCATCGGGTCGAGGATCATGCTGAGCCCCGCCGAGGCCGGGGGCGGCTGGTTCGCACCGAGCACGTAACACGTGTTCTCGATCGCGCGGGCGCGCAGGAGAGCTTCCCAGTGCATCTCCTTGTGTGGGCCGGCCACCCATGCGGAGCTGACCACCAGTACGTCGGCACCCCGGTCCACCAGCGCGCGCGCCATCTCCGGGAAGCGCAGGTCGTAGCAGTTCAGCAGCCCCAGAGTGAACCCGCCCAGCTCCACGGTGCACAGCTCGGACAGGTCCGGACACGTCCGTGCAGGCGTCACCTTCTCCGACTCGCGCCAAGAGAACGCGTCGAACAAGTGGACCTTGTCGTAGCCGGCACGCACACCACCGTCGGGTCCGACCACGATCATCCGGTTGTGCGGAGGGTGCGTGGCCGCAGTGCCGGGAACCGGCGCGAACATCCCGACGACCAGGGTGGTCCCGGCCGCGGAGGCGATCGACGACAACCCGTCGACGAATCCCGTCGAGCTGTTGACTGCCGCCTCAGCCAGCTCGGCAGCGGGGACGTCCCAGGCGTACATCGACGCCTCCGGGAACACGACCAGCTGCGCGCTCCCGGAGGTGGCGGTGTCGACCAGCTCCTCGATCCGGTGCAGGTTCTTCTCCACATCGGCACCGGCGGCGAACTGCGCCACCGCCACATCGAGCTGGCCATCAGGCTCTACGAACCTCGCGGGCGACGACACGCTTTCCCCTCCTGACAGCACGTTGAATCAAACCTTTTCGCCGATGATCAAGGTGGCAGCACCCTCGGTCAAGACCTGCCCACGATGGGTCGTCCGCACTGTCAGATGCCATGCCTTTGTGCCGCCTCCTCAGGGCTGACGTCTGAGTCGTGCGGTCTCGTCCTCGTCGACCTTGAAACTCCACGGCGGGCGCACGAGGGCATCCGGAGGCCCGAGGTACTGAACGGAGACCCCGTAGATCTCGCGTGCCGCCTCGATGCTGACGTAGCCGTTCACCACGTCGTGCAGCACCGCTTCCGCTGGTCGCGAATGCGGTTCGCCGTATCCGCCGCCTCCCGGAAAGGTCAGCCGCACCCCTGCATCTGAGTCGAGGCGGACCAGCTGCTTGCGTGGAAGGTCGGCTCCGGTGGCAACGTCGGCGAAGCTTCCGCACGCACCCGGTAAGCCGCCGACGGCACCAGGGGCCGGAAAGACAACGCGGTCGATGTTGGCGTTCACAGTCCAGCGAGAGCTCCCACGCCGTCGTACCTCGACAACCTGTCCGAGCCCTCCGCGGTGCAACCCCCCGCCACCCGAGTCGCCTCGGATCTCGCGCCGCCGTTGTACCAGCGGTGTCAGCGTCTCCAGGACCTCGGTCGGTGCTGCCCGGACGCCGGTCGGAAACCCTGTGGTGGTCAGGCCATCCTTGTCCCATCGGCCCCCGGAGCCACCCGCACCGAAGACTGTGAGGGTGAAGGGCTGTGCCTCGTCGCTGTCAGCACCGCGCCAGACCGTCATCCATAACGCGTCGGCACTTGCCGCCGGAAGACGCCCGCCGACAGCAGGCCGAAGCGCCTCGAACAACAGGCTGGGCAGGAAGTGGCCGACGAGGTGACGCGAGGCCACGGGTGCCGGGTCGACGCAGTTGAGGACCGAACCGCGCGGAGCCAGCACCTCCACGGGATGGAAGGACCCCGCGTTGTGCGGCACCTCGGGCGCCAGGGCCGCCTTGATCGCGAACGACGTGTACGCCCGGGTGTAGTTGAGCACCACGTTGACCCCGTGGGGGCACTGCTCCGAGGAACCCGCGTAGTCCACCCTGACGGAGTCCCCGCTGATCGTCACAGCGACCTTGAGCTCGAGGACCTGGTCACCGAAGCCGTCTGTGCACATCGCAGCCGAGTAGTGGCCGTCCGGAAGACTTCTCAGCGCCGCCCGCAGGGCACTCTCGGAGCGCTGCATGATCTCGGCGGCCACATCGTCCATGCCGCTGAGTTCGTACTCATCCATCAGGCGGAGCAGGCTGCGTGCACCGACCTGGTTGCCTGCCACCTGGGCGTAGATGTCACCCATGGTCTCGTCCGGGGTGCGCACGTTCGCTCGGATGATCCGTTCCAGCACCTCGTCTGCCTGCCCGGCGTGGAGCAGCTTGAGGATGGGGAGACGCAACCCTTCCTCGAAAACCTCGTTCGCCGCTGCGGACAGGATCCGGCCCCCGATGTCGGGGGAGTGACAGCAGTTCGCGAACCACGCGACCACCTGTCCGTCGCGGAACACCGGCGTGGCGACGGTCAGGTCGTTGATCTGGCCGGCGGTCATCCACGGGTCGTTGGTGATCAGCACATCGCCCTCGATGAGGGTGCCGGGTGGGTACGCAGAGACGATGTGCTGCATCCCCGTGGCCATCGCATTGATGTGACCAGGCGTCCCGCCGGTCGACTGCCCGACCATCTGTCCCCGAGAGTCGAACACTGCGCACGCCAGGTCCAGCGACTCCCGCACCACTGGGCTGAATGCGGTGTTCACCAACGCGGCCTGCTGCTCGTTGAGCAGCGAGTGCAGACGGTTGCTCACGAGTCCGACCACGATGGGGTCGATGGTGCTGTCGGCGGTCTTCACCGCGCTCCCTCCTCGAGCATGGTCTGCACCACCGCACTGCCGTCCTTCGACACGGTGCACCGCATGCCCGGGGCAAGCACGAGGGTGGACTCTCGTTCCTGCACCAGCGCCGGCCCGTCGATGACCATGTCGGGTGCGAGAAGGTAGCGGTCGTAGACCGCAGCGGAGACGAAGCCGTGCGCGTCGGGGAAGTACGCGTCCCGGTGGCCGATGAGCGCTGTCGCCGTCCGGTCCTCCGACCGCATCGGCATCTGCATGTGCGGCTGGGGCTCGGGCCCGCGCGACGTGAGTCGCCAGCTGAGTATCTCGACCTCGACCCCCCGCGGCGCGACGCTGCCGAAGCGCTCCTCGTACTCCTCGGCGAAGCTCTGCCGCACCGCTTCGTGCCACCCTGGTCCGACGGGCGGAACGGGCACCTCGATCTCGCTGCCTTGGCCAACGAAGCGCATCTCGAGGCTACGTGTGTGCACGACAGTGTCCGCTGCGACGCCCGACTCGTGCAGTACCGCCAGCCCCTGCCGCTCCATGTCCGCGAAGGCGTCCTGGGCGGCGGCCTCCTCGAGCTGGCCGAGCTCGGTGTGCCACGACTGCACGAAGTCGATGGCAAGCGCTGCGGACAGGAAGCCCACTGCGCTGAGTACGCCGGCGGCCGGTGGGGACACCACCGTGCGGCAGCCCAACGCCTGGGCCACGCCAGGGCCGTGCAACGGGCCGTTGCCTCCCATCACGAAGACCGGCAGCCCCGTGGGGTCATTGCCGCGTTCGATCGCATGCACCCGCGCCGCGTTGGCCATGTTCTCGTTGACCGTTGCGTGTATTCCCCAGGCCGCGTCCAGGAGACCGACTCCCATCGGTCCTGCCACGTGGGTCTGGACCGCTCTGGTAGCGGCATCGGCGTCCAGCCTCATCCGTCCCCCCAGGAAGCTGTTCGGATCCAGGTATCCGAGGACGACGTCGGCGTCGGTGACCGTGCATTCCTGCCCGCCCAAGCCGTAGCACGCCGGGCCGGGGTCCGAACCGGCCGAGTCCGGCCCGACGGTGAGCAGCCCAAGCGGGTTGACGCGAGCGATGGATCCGCCACCGGCCCCGATCTCGATCATGTCGATGACCGGGGCGCGGACTGGGAGACCTGAGCCCGCTCGGAGTCGATATACGCGGTCGACCTCGAACGTGTGGCTGACCAGAGGGCGTCCGTCCTCGATGATGCACAGCTTTGCGGTGGTCCCGCCCATGTCGAACGACAGCTGGTCCGGACGCTCTGCGGCTCGCCCGTAGGCTGCGGCGCCTAGCGCCCCGCCGGCCGGGCCCGACTCCAGCATCCGGATCGGGAACCGCCTCGCGGTGTCGATGGTGGCAACGCCACCGTTCGAGAGCATGATCCGTGGGTCGACCTCGACGCCCATGCCGTGCAGGCGATCACGAAGGTCGGCGAGATAGTCCTCGGCAATGGTCTGGACGTAGACGTTCGCCGTGGTGGTCGAGCTTCTCTCGTACTCGCGGATCTCCGGGTTCACCTCGCTCGACAAGGCGACCCGAAGCTGTGGGGCGGACTCGGCGATGGCGGCCTTGGCACTCTGCTCATGCACCGAGTTGATGTGGCTGTGAAGGAAGCACACCGCCACCGCCTCCACATCCGCCGCGACGAGCTCAGTGGCGAGGCGGCGTACCTGCTCGACATCGAGGGGAGTGTCGATCGTCCCGTCGGCCAGAATCCGCTCCGTGACGCCGAGACGCAGCCAGCGCGGCACCAGTGGACGGGGAAGCTCGAGGCCGAGGTCGTAGAGCTCATAACGGTGTTCACGACCCATCTCCACGACGTCACGGAAGCCGTTGGTGGTGAGCAAGGCCGTTCGCGCTCCGCGTCGTTCGATCAGTGCGTTCGTCACCAGGGTCGTGCCGTGCACGACGCCGCTGATGTTGTCGCCTGGGTCGATGCCGTGGGCCTCCATGGTGTCGCGGAGCAACGACTCCACACCCTCCGCCGGCTGACGATGCGTGGTCAGCGTCTTGCCGACGGCGACGATGCCGTCGTCGCCGAGGACGCACAGGTCTGTGAAGGTGCCGCCGATGTCGACGCCAACGCGCAGACGACGCTGACCAGTCATGTGGCCGACCCTATGAATCGTCTGACGAAATAACAAGCAGGTGCGGCATAGTCTTGGGCTGGGAGTGGGCTGGACGGCATCTACAGTGCGGCGACGGGAGGCGGCGAACGGTGGTTGAGGGGCAGCGGTTCGACGACGAGACTCTGCACGCGGAGCGCGCCCAGCTGGCGCGCAACAGCACCGCCAGCCGGGTCGCAGACGCGTTGCGTGCTCGGATCATCGACGGTGATCTGCTGCCCGGGGTGAAGCTGTCCCAGGAACGCGTCCAGGACGCGCTCGGCGTCTCCCGCAGCACGCTGCGCGAGGCCTTCCAGCTGCTCATCCGGGAACGCCTGCTGGTCCACGAGCTCAGTAGAGGTGTGTTCGTCCGCCAGCTCACGATGCGGGACATCTCCGATCTGTACCGCGTACGCCGGATCGTGGAATGCGCTGCTGTGCGAGCGGTTGAGGTCATGAAGCCAACAGGTCTGCGCAGGATGATGGCCGCCATCGAGGATGGGCACACGGCCGCGGACGCACAGCAGTGGGGACAGGTGGCGGCGGCGAGCATTCGCTTCCACGAGGCTCTGGTGGCGCTGGCGGGGAGCCAACGGCTCGACAGTCTCGTCGCGGAGGTGCTCGCGGAGTTCCGGCTGGCCTACGCCTTCATGCACGACACCCGGGTCTTTCACGCGCATTTCCTCGAACGCCACAGCGAGATCGCCGATGCGGTCAGGTCCGGGGACCTCGACGGCGCGGCCGAGCTCCTCGACTCCTATCTGCGGGAGGCGGAACGCCAGGTGCTGGCGAGCTACCAGCCCCTGCACTGAGGAGTCTTCGGCTGGAAGTGGCCCTTTAGGCGTTGCGGGATCGTCAGACGATCATCTAGGGTCGCCCGTGACCCAAGCCACAGGCTCACGCCAAGTGGTCGCCAGCTCGAGCTGGGACCGGGAGGCCTCATGTCCACGAGCTCTGCCGAACGCACCGAAGGCACCGGGTACGAGGTACCGGCTGCCACACTGCGTCGGGCCACGGTGGGCGCGACCATCGGCAGCGTCGTCGAGTGGTTCGATATCGCGGTCTATGCCTACCTCGCCTCGGTCATCGGGTCGGTGTTCTTCTCCACGCAGGACTCCACGGTTGCGCTGCTCAGCTCCTTCGCCGTCTTCGGTGTCGCGTTCGTGGTGCGTCCGCTGGGCGGCATCTTCTTCGGCGCGCTGGGGGACCGCCTTGGCCGCCAGCGTGTGCTGGCATGGGTGATCCTGCTGGTGTCGGGTGCAACATTCGGGATCGGTGTTCTCCCCGGCTACGCGAGCATCGGAGTCGCCGCACCCGTGCTCCTCGTCGTGTTCCGGTTGCTGCAGGGCTTCTCCGCGGGCGGCGAAATGGGCGGTGCATCGGCCTTCGTGGCCGAGTACTCGCCGCCGCGCCGACGCGGGTACCTCGTCGCCTGGGTGGAGATGGGCTGCATTCTCGGGTTCCTGCTGGGCTCGCTTGTGGTGCTGCTGCTCAACCTCTTTCTGACTGCTGAGCAGGTCGAGGGGTGGGGCTGGCGCATCCCGTTCCTCATTGCCGCGCCCCTTGGGCTGATCGGTCTCTACATCAGGTCGAGGCTGGAGGAGACTCCGGAGTTCGCTGCCCTGCGCCAGACGGGTCAGGTAGCGAAGCATCCGCTGGCGGAGTCGATCAGGCACTACTGGCCCGCCATTCTGCGTACGGCAGGCTATGCGTTGTTCCAGAACGCCGCGCTCTACGTGATCCTGAGCTTCATCCCCACCTACCAGTCCGAGACGCTGGGCTATACCACTCTGCTGGCGTCCGTCTCCTCGGTCGTGAGCATGTGCGTCATCTGTGCGCTGATTCCGGTGTTGGGTGCGCTGTCAGACCGCTTCGGTCGTCGCCCGGTGCTTGGCGCCTCGTGTGGACTCGCACTCGTCCTGTCGTACCCGCTGTTCCTGGTGATGGGCCAAGGAGTCCCGGCGCTGGCCGTGTGCGCCCATGTCGCGCTGGGAGTCATCCTGGCGATCTTCCTCGGCCCCACGCTGGCGGCGATGAACGAGATGTTCGTCACCCGCGTGCGCTACGGCGGCTTCTCGCTCGGCTACAACCTGTCGGTGTCCGCCTTCGGAGGTACGGCACCGTTCCTGGTCACGTTGCTGGTCAGCCGGACCGGAAACGATGCCTCACCTGCCTTCTACATCATGGGTGCGGCAGCGATCACGCTGCTGGTCGTACTCAACGCACAGGAAACCGCCCCGGCACGCGCCGCCGACATCCTCGACAGACGCGCATCGGACGGAGCTCAGTCCACCCCGACCCAACGAGTCCCGTGACCTCGCGCGCCGCCCGCATGCGCTTGGCCGACTGCGCGGCCACCCTGAGACGGGTCTTCAAGGAGGAGTCGCAATGACCACGTATGAAGACTCCATTGCAGGCAGTGGGGACGCGCGAGGCCAGGCGCCGCCCCCGTACCGCAAGGCCGTACTGGGCGCCGCGATCGGCAACGCGGTGGAGTGGTTCGACTTCGCCTGTTACGGCTTCCTCGCGACCACCCTCGCGCAGGTCTTCTTCCCCAGCCAGGACGACACGACCGCCGTGCTGAACACATTCGCCGTCTTCGCGGCGGCGTTCTTCGTCCGTCCTCTGGGAGGGCTGTTCTTCGGACGGCTCGGTGATCGTGTCGGACGTCGGCGCACGCTCTCGTCGGTGATCCTGCTGATGTCGGCGGCGACCTGCGGCATCGGCGTGCTTCCCTCCCATGAGCAGGCCGGCATGGTCGCCACAGTCTTGCTGGTTGCTCTGCGTCTGCTGCAGGGATTCTCGGCCGGCGGGGAGCTTGGCGGCGGCGCAGCCTTCCTCGCCGAATATGCCCCGGCGAAGCGTCGTGGCTTCCTGGTGAGCTGGGTGGAGTTCACGACCGTCATCGGGTTTCTGCTCGGTTCCTTGGTGGTTCTCGGTCTCACTGTGGTCGCGTCTGAGCAGCAGATGGTCGACTGGGGGTGGCGCATCCCCTTCTTGATTGCCGCGCCGCTGGGCATAGTCGGCCTGTTCATCCGTCTGCGCCTGGAGGAGACGCCTGAGTTCCGGTCCCTGGCGGCTGAGGGCAAGGTGGCGAGGTCTCCCATTCGCGAGGTCCTCACGCAGAGCCGCAGGTCGATTCTCGTGGCCACCATCTTGTCCGCACTCATCCACGCAGGCTTCTACATGCTGTTGGTCTACCTGCAGACGTATGCCACGGAGGAGATCGGGTTGTCGAGCGGAGTAGCTTCGCTGTCGACCACGCTTTCGCTGCTTGTTGGCCTGATCGCGATTCCGTTCGTCGGCCGCCTCTCGGACAGGGTCGGCCGAAGGCCGGTGATGGCGGTTGGGGCGGGAGCGCTAGTCACGCTCACCTACCCTCTGTTCCTGCTCATGAACACCGGCAGTGCAAGCCTGGCCATCGCGGGGCAGGCAGGACTGGGGTTGTTGTTCGCGATCTACCTACCCGTCTCCGTCTGCGTTCTCACGGAGCTGTTCCCCACTCGGACGCGCTATGGCGGTCTTTCCATCGCCTACAACATCGCGGCGGCACTGTTCGGTGGCACCGCACCGTATCTGGCGACCTGGCTCATCTCTGTGACGGGCGATCCCCTGTCGCCGGCCTGGTACATGATCGGTGTCTCGGCCATGGCGTTGGTCGCATCTCTGACGACAGCCGAGTCCGCGCGCCTGCCGTTGAGTGCCCTGCATCCTGAGCCGATTGGCGTTCTCGGAGGCGACCGTGCGTCCGAGACCATGGGTCAAAGGGTGTGAGGGTGATGGATCCCTTGTACCCACGTCGTGGGCTCGGCGTAGCCAGGGTCGTCTCGGGCTCCGACTCATCTCCGGGCCCGTGGGCCCCCTGTGCGGTGCGACGATGAGTGCGCAGCCGTCGAACGAACTCGGCGAGATCGCGGGCCGCAAGCCGCACGAGATGCGTGCGTTGATCCGGTCCGGTGAGTGGTCGGCTGTGACGACAGGTGCGTGCCTCGGCTATGTGCAGGCGAACCTCGTCGTGCTACCCGCCGCGCTGGCGGACGACTTCCATCTGCTCTGTCGTGCCAACCCGCAGGCCCTGCCCCTGCTGGAGGCAACCCCGACGGGGAGAGCCACCGACCTGGTGACCGCCGCGAGCGCCGACATTCGTACCGATCTCCCTGGCTACCAGGTGCACCGTGGCGGCCGCCTTGACGCCGAGGTCGCCGACCTCAACCAGCTATGGCAGGACGACTTTGTGGCGTTCCTGCTCGGCTGCAGCTTCAGCGCCGAAAACCAGCTGCTGCAGGCAGGCGTACGCCTTCGGCACCTGGAGCTCGGGCAGGGCGTGCCGATGTTCATCACCTCCAGGCAATGCGACCCCGCCGAACGGTTTCATGGCCCCATAGTCGTTTCCATGCGTCCAATCGCCGCCGCGGAGGTGGACCGCGCAGTCGAGGTCACGCGTCGCTTTCCGTTGGCGCACGGAGCGCCTCTACACGTGGGTGCTCCGGAAAGCCTTGGCATCGAAGACCTGAGCAGGCCGGAATGGGGGGAGCCCATCGACCTGGCACCTGACGAGGTCCCCGTCTTCTGGGCGTGTGGAGTAACCCCTCAGGCCATCATTCGCGCAGTACGTCCAGAGCTTGCGATCACGCACGCCCCAGGGCACATGTTCATCACGGATCTCCGCGAGGAGATGATCGAAGG
>DATMEB010000035.1:0-3595 GCA_035557095.1 Nocardioidaceae bacterium
CTGCTGAAGGTGGCTCCGAGAAAGGAGCGAATGACGTCGTCGACGATGACCGGCCCGACGATCCAGGCGCCGAGGCACAGGACGTTGACGTCGTCGTGCTCGACCCCCTGGTGGGCGCAGAAGGAGTCGTGGCACAGGGCCGCCCTGATGCCGTTGATCTTGTTGGCGGCGATCGAGGCACCGACTCCGGTGCCGCAGAGCAGGATCCCGCGGTCCGCCTGGCCCGCCACGACGGGCCGGCAGACATCCTGAGTCACGTCCGGGAAGTCCACCGGCTCCTCGGTGTCAGTGCCGACGTCGATCACCTCGTGCCCGAGGTCGGCGAGCAGAGTGAGCACGTGGGGCTTCAGGCCGAGGCCCGCGTGGTCATTCCCGAGTGCTAGTCGCATGGTGGTCCTCCTGTGCGGTGGGGTGGGGCAGGTCGGCTGCCCGGGGGATGGCGGTCTGTGCACCGTGCCGGGTCACGGCCATCGAGGCGGCGGTCACGGCTCGGCGTACGGAGGGGAGGTGATCCTGGCCTTCGGCAAGTGCGGCGGCGAGGTAGCCGGTGAAGGTGTCGCCGGCTCCGACCGTGTCCGTCGCCTCGACGGGGGGCGCGGCGCAGTGTTCGGGAGTCCGTCCGGATCGGCACAGCAAGGCACCCTCGGCGCCGAGGGTGACCACGACGTCGACCTGCTCGCGGGCGGCCAGGTCGGCAGCCAGGTCATCCGCGGCGGCCCCGTCGGCGGCGTCGCAGATCGCCCGGATCTCGTGCTCGTTGACCACGAGCAGGTGGATGTCGTCGAGCAGGCCTGGCACCGGCGCCTCGAGCGGTGCGGCGTTGAGCACGACCGTGGCGCCCGCTGCCCGCGCCTCGCGCGCGGCGGCGAGGGTGACGGGGAGCGGTACCTCGAGCTGGAGCAGCAGCACGTCGCTCGTGGTCGTCCCGTGGAGAGCCGCGGACACCTCACCGGGCCCCCAGTGGGCGTTGGCGCCGGGACCGATGGCGATCACGTTCTCGCCACCGTCTTCAACCAGGATGGTGGCCGTTCCCGTGGGCACGTCGGGCAGTCGCCGCACCCGCCGTACGTCGACGCCGTCGGCAGCGAGCGCCGACAGGACGAGGTCGCCCCCCTCGTCGGTCCCGCAGGCGCCGACCAGGCGGGTCTCGGCGCCGCCGCGGGCTGCCGCGACCGCCTGGTTCGCTCCCTTGCCACCGGGGTGTCGGAGCAGGTCGTCACCGGCAACGGTCTCTCCCGCTCGCGGCAGCCGACGGACCCGGGTCACCAGGTCGACGTTGAGGCTGCCGAGCACGACTACGCGTCCCATCAGCGCCTCCCCCGAACCGAACGAGCGCTGTCGCGCCGAACGAGGGACACCTCGAGCACCTCGTGCCGCTCGGCCTCACCGGGCACCGCGTGCTCGAGCAGGAGGGTGGCCGCCCGCCGCCCCAGGTCGTGGATCGGCTGCCGGACCGTGGTGAGCGCGGGGCGGAGGTAGCCGGCGAGGTGGATGTCGTCGAATCCGACCAGGCTGACGTCGTCGGGCACCCGGAAGCCCGCTTCGTCGAGGGCGAGTAGCGCTCCAACCGCGGCCAAGTCGTTGCAGCAGAACACCGCCGAGAACTCCCGGCGCCGCCGCAGCAGGGTGCGCAGGGCCTCATGGCCGCCGGCCTCGCCGAAGTCTCCGTGGACGACGAGGGCCTCGTCGGCCTCAAGCCCGGATGCCTCCAGGGACTCCCGATAGCCGGCGAGCCGCTCCTGGGCGACGGAGAGGTGCTCGGGCCCGGCCACGTGCGCGATCCGCTCGTGGCCGAGTTCAACGAGGTGCTCGGTGGCGATCCGGCCGCCGGCGCGGTGGTCGGCGCGCACGGACCAGCGACCGGGCAGGCCGGTGTCGCGGTCAACGGTCACCAGCGGCAGCCCTTCCACGGCGCCGGCCAGGTCATCGTCGGGGACGAGCCCGCCCACGAGGACGACGCCGTCAACTCGCTTGCGCCGGAGGTGGCGCAGCTCGCGGACCGCGGTATCCGGGTCCTCGCCGGTCTGGCACAGCAGCAGCAGGTTCTCCCGCTCGTTCGCCACGGCCTGGATGCCGGCCACGAGCTCGGGGAAGAACGGGTTCGTGATGTCGGGGACCAGCACCGCGATGGTGCCGGTGGCCCCGCCGTGCAGGCTCCGTGCGAGGTCGTTCGGCTGGTAGCCCAGGCGCTCGACCGCCTCCGCGATCCGCTCGCGAGTGCCCTCGCCCACACGCCCGTTGCCGCTCAGCGCGCGCGACACGGTGGCGACCGACACGCCGGCGTCGGACGCGATGTCGCGGATCGTGACGGTCACCGCGTCACCTCGCGGGTTGTGCACACGATTCCAGCGCCTCCTGCCTGAATGAGTGGAAACGTTTCCACATCGCGTGACTGTAGTAGCACCACGGCCGGTGTCAAGGGAGCTTCGGGTTGACCAGGCAACCGATTCTCGACGTTCATGCAGGTCAAGTGGCCTGTTAGGCGATGGCGGGAAATGCTGAAAAGATGCGACGGTGACAGGACACGAGGTGGGCGATACCGGCACGGTCGACGGGGCAGCGCGCATCAACCTCGTCCAAACCAAGAGCAAGAACTATGCGGGCGTGCAGAAGCAGATCCTGGACGCAATCACGCGGCACATGTCCCCCGGGGAGTTCTCGACCACCGTCGGCGAAAAGGCGCCGGGCAGCCTGAACTTCTCGCTGTTCATCCTTCAGCCATCCGACGTGGTGATGTCCCACGGCGTCGCCGACAAGAACTACTTCCTGCGCAAGGATGCCAACGGCGAACACATCAGCAACCGGCTGTCGCACCTGTTCGTGCCGGGCGAATGGCTCAAGCGGCGGCTGCTGGCAGCGAAGAAGCTGGAGGTCGGCCCCGAGCGCATCCATGTCGTCGGCTGGCCGCGGCTGGACGTCCTGCTGGCGACGCAGCAGGAGACGCCCGTGGTGCCGCGCTCACCCGACACACGCCCGAAGGTGCTGTGGGCACCAACGCATGACTACGCGCGGCGCGGCGCGAAGATGAAGTCGAACTCCAGCTATCCCGAGCTGATGGAGTTCGTCCCGATGTTCGAGAAACACTTCGATTTCGAGATGTCGTTGCATCCGCGCAATCGCAAGAACAAGCAGCCGACCACCTACGGCATCCTCGACTGCGACTTCGTCATCTCCGACTTCGGGACGATGGTGTACGAGGCGTGGGCGTTGGGCAAGCCGGTGATCTTTCCCCACTGGCTGATCGGCGACCGGATCAAGCGCCATCTCGGCAAGTCGGCTGAGGCGTTCATCTTCCACCAGCGGCTGGGGCTGCACGCCGACAACCCCCAGCAGCTTGTCGACTTCGTGATGGACGGCGCGGGCATCGACCCGCGCACCTCCGCCTTCCTTGACGACTACCTCGCGCCTGACCATGCCGGGCGGAGCGGTGAGCGGGTCGCTGCGCTCTTGCAGTCGCTGTCGGCACCCGCGAACAGCGAGAGCGGCAGAACTGTCACCTAGGCGGCGCGTCGACCTCGAGCTTGGTGACGAAGGGTGAGGTCGCGGCGCGCAGCAGGGCGCCGTAGCCGAGGCTGAAGGACAGCTCGTCGCCGAC
>DATMEB010000036.1:0-21194 GCA_035557095.1 Nocardioidaceae bacterium
CCGAACTGCACGCCCATCTTCACCAGCACCGACAGGTCGGAGTACGCCAGCGTCTCGAACGACGCGATCGAGGCTCCGATGTCGCCGCCCCCGCCGTACTCCTTCGGAAACCCCAGCCCGGTCGTGCCGCCCGAGGCCACCTCCGTGACCACGTCGCGGACCCTACGGCGGTAGTCGGCCGTGGGCATCCCGATCGAATCGCGCAGCAGCTTGGCGTGGGGGACCATCGCCTCCTTGACCCGTTGCCGGGCGGCGCGGTGCTCACCGTCGAGGAAGTGTGCGAGCACGTCCGGGTCGAAGCGGTCGGCGGGGCCGGGGTCTGTCATGGCCGACAGCCTGCCAAACGGGGCCGTGGGCGGCCACCTCGCCGATGACCGCCCACGGGGCTCGCTCGGGTGTGGTTCAGACCCGGCCGAAGAAGTCCGGCGACTCCCAGTACCAGACGTTCTCGATCTTCACGGGTACGCCGGTGCGCGGCGCGTGCACCATCTGGTCGTTGCCGATGTACATCGCCACGTGGAAGATCCCGCCCGGACTCCCGTTGCTGGACCAGAAGATCAGGTCGCCCGGACGAAGCTGGCTGTAGCTCACCCGCGAGGTCTCGTAGTACTGCGCCACCGAGTAGTGCGAGAGGTACTTGCCCGCGGACCCCCAGGCACCCTGGGTCAGGCCCGAGCAGTCCCACTGGTCCGGGCCGGCGCCGGCCCACACGTACGGCTCACCGAGCTGCGCCATCGCGAACGCGACCGCCTGCGAGGCACCGCCCGACGGCCGCGGAGCCGCCTGCTGCCGTCGCTGCTGCTGTCGCTGCTGCCGGCGTTCGCGGCGCTGCTCGCGGGCCTGCCGGCGTTGTTCGCGGCGCTGCTCGATGCGTGCCTGACGGGCCTCGCGGGCCTCGCGCCGCGCCTGCCTTGCTGCCTGCCTTGCCTCGGCCGCCTCGCGCCGGGCCTCGGCCGCCTCGCGGCGGGCCTCTCGTGCCTGCGCGGCCTGGGCGGCCTCGGCGCGGTCCCGTGCTCGCGCATCGGCCCGGGTCTCAGGCGTCTCCGCGGCGTCGCGTCGCTGCTGGGCCTCGCGCGCCTCCTCACGCGCGGCTTCGCGTTGCTCCTCGGCCTGACGTGCGCGCTCATCGGCGGCTTCCGCCTCCTCGCGAGCCTGCGCGGCGGCGCGTGCCTGCGCGGCCTCCCTGGCCGCACGTGCCTCACGTTCCTCCGCGGCCTGCTGGGCCGCCTCGGCGGCCTCACGCCGGCGGGCCAGCTCAGCCGCGCGCTCGGCGGCACGCTGCCGGCGCAGCTCGGCCTGACGCTCCAGCGCCTGCTGTCGCTGCGCGGCCAGCTGCACCGAGATGCTCTGTGCCTGCGCCAGCTCCTGCACCAGCTCGGTCTTGCGGTCTTCGATGCTGGACACCGCCGCCTGCTGCGCGGCCACCGCGTCCTGGGCGGCCTGCCGGGCAGCCTCGGCCTCCTGCTCGGCCCGGTCGGCCCGCGCGACCGCCCGCTTCGCCTCCTGCTCGAAGACCTGGTTCAGGCTGTACGCCGCCCGGAACCGGTCGAGACGCGCCTGCATGGTGCTGGAGGCGCCCTTGAACGCCGCGAACCGGTCCAGCAGCGCGTCGGCGTCGGTGGAGGTGAGGTAGGCGCTCACCTGTCCGAGGTCGCTACCGCCCTGGTAGGTGTCGGCCACGAGTGCGCCGATGCCGTCCCGCTGACGCGCGGTACGCGCCTTGGCCCGGTCGGCCTTGCGACGCGCCTGCCGCGCGTCCGCGCGGGCCTGCTCCAGCCGCCAGAGCGCGCCGTTGTACGCCTCGGCCGCCTGCGCGGCGGCGATCCCGAGACCCTCGAGCTCCTGGTTGGCGGCGGCGAAGTCGGCCTGGATCGCACTGACACTGCGCGCCGTGTCCTCGGCCCGCTGCTCGGCGGCTTCGACCTCGCCCTGGGAGGGGAACGCCGGATCGTTGGGCTGCGCGCCCGCCATCGGTGTCGCGGCCAGGAGCAGGAGGCCCACCGTCGCGGCCGCGATTCCGTAGCGACTGCCCGTACGACTTCTGCCCGACCTCGACCCGTGGTGAACCTGGCCCTTCCCCTGGCCGGTTCTCCGCGGACCGAGCCGGTTGCCCGACTCGTCGCTGCGCACTGGGGTTCCTTCCCTCGAGGCCCACCAGCAGGTGCGGTGGACTGCCGGGTCACCGGCCGATGCCCCTTCCCAAAGGCCCCAGCCGTGACATCAGTCACTTCTGTATCCCAAATGACCGTAGCCACCTTTGGCACCAAACGGAACACTTTTCACAGGAAAACCCGTAGCGACACCGCGTGTCGACTTGACGAACTACATGCTTGTAGTTTGAGCGCACCGGGTTCGCGAGGCTGCGGAGCGCAGGATGGCGCCCTAGGCAGGGCGCAGCCGCACCATCTCCGGGGAGAGGTCGTCGATCGAGGTGGCGCCGAGCAGCGCCATCGTCCGGCGTACGTCGGCCTCGAGCAGCGCGCAGAGCCGATCGACGCCGGCCTCGCCGCCGGCCATGAGCGCATACAGGTAGGCCCGGCCCAGCAGCACGGCGCGCGCGCCCAGCGCGACCGCGGCGACGGCGTCGGAGCCGCTGCGCACCCCGCCGTCGAGCAGGACCTCGGCGTCACCGCCGACGGCGTCGAGCACCTGCGGCAGCATCTCGAGCGGGGTGACCGCACGGTCGAGCTGCCGGCCGCCGTGGTTGGACACGACCACCGCGTCGACTCCGAGGTCGACGACGCGGCGGGCATCGTCGGGCTGCTGGATGCCCTTCACGAGCAGCGGACCGTCCCACTGCTCGCGCATCCACGCGATGTCGTCGAAGGTCACCGTCGGGTCGAACAGCGACGTGATCAGGTCCATCACTCCCTGCGGGGAGCCCGGCGCGAGCGAGGCGAACGCCAGCGGCTCGGTGGTCAGCTTGTTCATCCACCACGAGGGGAACCGGGCAATGCCGGCGATGGTTCGCGGGCTCAGCGACGGCGGGAACGTGAGCCCGTTGCGCGAGTCGCGCAACCGTGCGCCGTTGACGGGCACGTCGACGGTGAGCATCAACCCGCTGTAGCCGGTCTCGCGGGCACGCGCGATCAGGTCGCGGCTGCGTTCGCGGTCGCGCCAGACGTACAGCTGGAACCACAGGTCGGCCTTGGGCGCGGCCTCGGCCAGTGCTTCGATCGAGGTCGTCCCCATCGTGGAGAGCGCGTACGGAATCCCGGCCCGGGTCGCCGCTGCCGCGACCGCGATCTCGCCCTCGTGCTGCATCATCCGGGTGAAGCCGGTCGGCCCGAACCCGAGGGGTAGGGCCGCACGCCGGCCGAGCACGGTCGTGGAGGTGTCGATCGCCGCGACGTCGCGCAGCACCCGGGGATGGAACTCCACCCGGTCGAAGGCCTCCTGGTCGCGTCGCATCGAGACCTCGTTGGTCGCCGCGCCGTCGACATAGTCGAACGCCGCCCGCGGCGTCCGCCGACGAGCCATCCGGCGCAGGTCGTTGACGTCGTGGGCACGGGCGACACGTGCGGCCGGGCCGAAGCCGAGCGGCTCCATCTGCAGCAGCGGACGTACCTCGGACCAGCGCGGGAAGCGACGCTTGGTGGCCATGGCTCCGAGGCTAGACCGCGAGCCCCGAGACCAGATGCATAGCCTACCTATGTATAGTCCGCCGCATGTCCGTGAAGCACACTTCGGATCCCGACACGGTGGGCATCGACCTGCTGGTGTCGATGGCCCGGGTCGTCCGCTGGGCCGGTCGAAACTCCTCGATCACCGTCCCGGCGGCGCAGACCCGGGTGCTCTCGCAGCTCGACGAGCTCGGGCCGGCACGGATCTCCACGCTCGCCGCGGCCGACCGCTGCGCACAGCCGACCATGTCGGTGCTGGTGCAGCGGCTCGAGGAGCATGGCTGGGTCGCGCGTGAGCCCGACCCGGCCGACACCCGGGCGAGCCTGATCAGCCTCAACGCGGCGGGCCGGGGGGCGCTGCAGGCGGCGCGGCAGGCGGCCGGCGCCGCGATCGCGGGCTACCTGCGCGAGCGGGGGGCCGACGAGCAGCGGCAGGCGGCCGAGGCGGTCGCGCTGCTGCGCCGCCTGCTCACGCACGAGCCGGTGGGCGCCGGCACCGTGGGCGGGAAGGACGCCGGAGCAGCAACCGTGGGGACGCCCGCATGAACCGCGCGCTGCTGCACCAGCCGAAGGCCGTCTGGGCGGTCGCGTTCGCCTGCGTCATCGCGTTCATGGGCATCGGCCTGGTCGACCCGATCCTCAAGCCGATCGGCGAGCAGCTGCACGCTTCGCCCTCGCAGGTGTCGCTGCTGTTCACGTCGTACATGGCGGTGATGGGGCTGGCGATGCTGGTCACCGGCGCGGTGTCGAGCCGGATCGGCGCCAAGCGAACGCTGCTGCTGGGGCTGGCGCTGATCATCGTGTTCAGCGCGCTGGCCGGCTCCTCGGACACGGTCGGCGAGATCATCGGCTTCCGCGCCGGCTGGGGCCTGGGCAACTCGCTGTTCATCGCCACGGCACTGGCCACGATCGTCGCGTCCGCGCGCGGCAGCGTGGCCCAGGCGATCATCCTGTTCGAGGCGGCGCTCGGGGTCGGGATCGCGTCGGGACCGTTGCTCGGCGGGGCACTGGGCAGCATCTCGTGGCGCGGCCCGTTCTTCGGCGTCGCCGTGCTGATGACGATCGCGCTGGTCGCGACCGCGGTGCTGCTCCCGGCCACGCCACCGGCTCCCCGGCGTACGTCGCCGGTCGACCCGTTCCGCGCACTGCGGCACCGCAGCCTGCGCACGGTCGCGCTGGCGGCATTGCTGTACAACTTCGGCTTCTTCACGCTGCTGGCGTTCACGCCGTTCCCGTTGGACATGGACGAGCAGGCCATCGGGCTGATCTTCTTCGGCTGGGGCATCAGCCTGGCCTTCACGTCGGTGTTCGTCGCGCCGTGGCTGCAGCGACGCTGGGGCACGATGCCGAGCGTGATGGCGGTCATCGCGCTGTTCGCGGCCGACCTCGCGGTGATGGCGGCGTTCACGGACACCAAGGCGGTGCTGGTGGTCGGCGTCGTGGTCGCCGGGCTGTTCCTGGGCGTCAACAACACGCTGATGACCGAGGCCGTGATGGGCGCGGCCCCGGTCGAGCGCGGTGTGGCCTCGGCGGCGTACAGCTTCGTCCGCTTCTCCGGTGGCGCGGTCGCGCCATGGCTCGCCGGGAAGCTCGGTGAGGAGATCAACACCCACGTGCCGTTCTGGGTGGGCGCCGGGGCCACGGCGCTGGCCGTGCTGGTGCTGTTCGTGGGCAGGCGCACGCTGCGCCACCTCGACGCACCCGACCGGCACACCGCTGCAGAGGCGGAGGTCCTGGCCACCGCCGACGCCTAGCCCCGAGGTGCTGGGGGGAGTCGGCGGTGGCCACGCGGACCGCTACCCGGCGATCACCGCGAACATCTCCCCCTGCGCGCCGGCGAGGACCGCGAGCCGGCCGTACGGCGTGTCCATCGGCGGCATCCGGACCTGGGCACCGAGCTCGCTCGCGCGCTTGACGGTGTCATCGGCGTCGGCCACAGCGATGTAGCTCATCCAGTGCGGCGGGATGTCGGCCGGCATGTCGTCACCGAGCTCGCCGAGTCCGCCGACCGGGCTGCCGTCGAGGTAGAGGACGGAGTACTTGAAGCTCTCGTCGCCGACCTCCTCGATGTTGTAGCCGAACAGGTCTGTGTAGAACTTGCCGGCGCGTGCGTAGTCGCGCGTCATGCACTCGTTCCAGGTCAGCGCGCCGGGCTCGTTGACGATCCCGGCGCCACGGTGGCTCCGCGGCTGCCACAGTCCGAAGACCGCCCCGGTGGGGTCGGCGATGACCGCCATGCGCCCCTGCTCCATGACGTCCATCGGCTCCATGAACACCTGACCGCCGAGCTCGCCCGCACGTGCGGCGACCGCGTCGGCGTCGTCGACGCCGATGTAGGTGGTCCACACCGGTGGCATGTCGGAGTCGGGCGGAGCCGCCCCGATTCCGGCGACCGGCCGGCCGGACATCTGCGCGATCGTGTAGCCGCCGCTCTCCGGGCCGGTGTCGACCAGCTCCCACCCGAACAGCGCGGAGTAGAAGTCACGGCCGGCCTGCAGGTCGGGCACCATCCCGTCGATCCAGCACGGTGTTCCCTGCGGCCAGGGCTCGTCGCGTGTAGTCATCGAGGACTCCTTTGTCTTCGTCGTGGGACGTCCAGCCCGCCCCATGGATTCCACCCAAGCACCACGCGCTGGCCGGTGCCATCGGTTCGGACGACTCGGCCTCGCCGCGACGGGCCCGTCAGCCCCCGAGCAGCGGGTCGACCAGCCACGGGAGCACCGCCAGACCGGCCCCCACGACCAGCAGCAGCGTGTCCCCCACGGTCCAGGGCGCGGGCTCGGCCCAGGTACGCCGGTGCGCGCCCGCGAACCCGCGTGCGTCCATCGCGACCGACATGCGTCCGCTCGCGCGCAGGGTCGAGACCAGCAGGGCCAGCGCCATCGACGCCAGCACCCGGCCGCGGCGTACCGGCCCTCCCGAGGGACCCAGGGCGCGGGCGCGGCGGGCCCGGCGGATCTGGTCCCACTCGTCGGCGATGCCGTCGAGTCGCTGCACCGCGGCGACCGACGCCACCACCAGTCGCGCGGGCAGACGAAGCCGTTGTGCCAGGTGGTCGCCGAGGTCGCTGGGCTCGATGTAGGTGGTGAGCACGGCCGCCGGGACGATGAAGTAGACGATCCGCAACGCGGCCGCGAGCGCGACATCGAGGTCGTGACCGCCGTACAGCCAGGTGGTGAGGCCGATCGACAGCGCCGCGACCAGGCCGAGACCCAGCCGGAACAGCGTCGGCCTGAGGTCGCGCAGCACGGGTACGGCGAGCGCCACGACGACGCCGACGCACACCAGCCCGGTCCGGGCGTCCTGGATCACCGGCGCCCCGAACAGCGGCAGCACCGACGTCCCCAGCAGGGACAGCGGCCCGCACCGGCGCAGCACCGCTGCGCCGCTCATCGGGCCCGACCCCGGGAGAGCACGAGCTCGTCGTCGGAGACCGCCCGGACCGCACCGGTGTCGTGGGTGGCCATGGCCGCTCCGGCGCCCGCGGCCGCAGCGGCCCGGCACGCACCGGTGACCGCGGCCCAGGTCAGCCGGTCCTGACCGACCGTCGGCTCGTCGAGCAGGACGGCCGCCGGCCCGTGTGCCAGCGCGGCCGCGACCATCAGCCGGCGCTTCTCGCCGCCGGAGAGGTGGTGCGGACTCGCCCCGGAGAGCGCCGAGAGGCCGAAGACCTCGAGCAGGGCACCGGCCCGGGCCGCGGCTTCGCCCTCGGGGCGTGTGAGTGCCCGGGAGGCGGCCAGCACCTCGTCGCGCACCGTGCGGGCGACGACTCCGTGCTCGGGCTGCTGCGGCACCCAGGCCAGCCGCGTGGCGAGGTCGCGGGAGCGCCAGGCCCACGGGGCACTGCCCTGCCGGGTGGCCAGCGCCGCGCCGGCACGAACCTCACCGCCGTCGGGCCGGTCGAGCCCGGCCAGCACACCGAGCAACGTGGACTTGCCGGAGCCGCTCGCGCCGGTGACCGCGAGCACCGAGCCCGAGCACACCTCGGCGTCGACACCGGCCAGCGCCACCGTGGTCTGCGAGCTCCTCGCCAGCAGGCGTGGCCGGCGGCGCACGACGACACCGAGGGCGCGTACGAGCGGGTCGCCGGTCGCGTGGGGCAGGTGGTACGGGCGCACCAGGTCGGCCGGTACGGACGCGGGCTCGGGATCGGGCAGACCGGGCACCCACACTCCCTGCGCGGCGAGGGCCCGGCCGTGCTCGTCGAGGACGACGCCGGGTGGGCCGTCGGCGACGATGTCGCCGACGTCGTCCATGACGACCAGGCGGTCGACGTGCTCGACCCACGGCTCCAGCCGGTGCTCGACGACGACCATCGTCGACCCACGCGCGGCGGCGAGGTCCAGGACGGCCGCGCGTACGTCGGCAGCGGCCGCCGGGTCGAGCATCGACGTCGGCTCGTCGAGCAGCAGGACCTCGGGTGCCAGCGCCAGCGCGCCCGCCAGCGCGAGCCGCTGGGTCTCCCCACCGGACAGCGCCGACGTCAGATGCGCCAGGTCGTAGGGAAACTCGACCGAGTCCAGCGCCCCGTGCACACGCGGCCAGATCTGCTCGCGCAGCACCTGCAGGTTCTCCAGCCCGAACGCGACGTCTCGGCCGACCCGCTCGGCGACGACTGCGGCGGTGGGGTCCTGCAGCAGCAGGCCGACGCGGCCCGGCGCGCTCGCGGGGGGTGCCCCGCCGACCAGCACCTCGCCGGAGAGGTCACCGGCGTCGGCGGTCAGCAGCAGGCCGGCGATGGCCCGCAGCAGGGTCGACTTGCCCGCACCGCTGGGGCCTGCGAGCAGGACACGTTCGCCCGGGGCGACGTGCAGGTCGAGGTCGCGCAGTACCGGCCGGCGGCGGCTCGAGGGTTGCCAGGTCAGGCCCCGGACGTCGACCGCGGCGCCGCGTGCCGGGGCCAAGTCAGTCCGCCCAATCAGACCGCAAAGTCAGACCGCACTGCCCCGCGCTGCCTCCTGGCCCGGAGGCAGCGAGCCCAGGGCGCCGGTTCGCGCCAGCGCACGGGTCAGCGCCCACCCACCGAGGCCCGCGACGAGAGCGCCGGAGACCATGAACGAGGCCGTGTAGAGCACCTGCCACTGCGGGTCGAGACCGCTGTAGTAGTAGAAGACCTCGTAGACGCCGGAGACCAGCCCGGCCAGCGCACCACCCACCATGGCGACCACGACGCCGAACCGCCGGTAGGCCGTGAGGGCGACGGCGATCTCGACGCCCACGCCCTGCAGCAGGCCGGACACCAGGACCAGCCAGCCCCACTCGGTGCCGAGCAGCGCGGAGACGGTCGCGGCCAGCATCTCGGCGAACAGCGCCGCGCCCGGGCGACGGATGACCAGCGCCCCGACCACGCCGGCCAGCAGCCAAGGGCCGTTGAGCAGCCCGGCGAACGGCGCGGCGAAGCCCTTGAGCAGCCCCGCCGGCACCAGGTAGGCGAGGTTCCATGCCCAGAACACCACCCCCATCGTGACCGCGATCAGGGCGGCGGTGACGAGGTCGATGGTGCGCCAGTGGCTCAGCGGCCGACTGGCCAGCACGGCGACGCGGGGTCGTCCGCGCGACTCGTGTGCAACGGTCTGTGAAGACATCAGCGGTCCTCCCGTGGTCACAGGAGGGGAAGCCGCAGCTGCGGCTCGAGGCTCGACTCCCTGCGCCGGTGCTAGCCGGATCAGGTTCGAGGGTCTGCGGTTATCGCACTCTCAGCGCCGTCGTGGCGCTCCCCTGTCGTTTGCAGTGAATACGGTACACCGCGCCGTGACTGGCTAGGGCCGGGGCACTAGTCCTCGCGGGTGCGCCCGCGGGCACGCAGCCGGACGCCCGGCATCTCCGGTGCCGGCAGCGGGGCGCCGTCGAACCCCTCGACGACGCCGAAGCGCTCGTCGCGACCGGCGGCCAGGCCGGCCATCCACTGCTCGCGCGCCTCGACGATCTCCTCGTGCGTGCGGGCGATGAGGTTCCACCACATCACCAGCCGCTCCTCGAACGGCTCCCCGCCCAGCAGCATCAGGCGCCCGCGGTCGACGGCCGACATCTCCAGGTGCTCGCGGTCGCGTCCGGTGTACAGCATCTGGCCGCGGTCGAGGTTCTCGCCCTGCACGGTGACCGGGCCGTCGACGACGAGGACGGCGTACTCGTGCTCCGGCGTCAGTGGCAGCGTGGCCGGCGTGGCCGGCGTGCCCGGCTGCAGGCTGACCTCGGCACCCACCAGCGGGGTGAACGACGTGGCCGGCGAGCGCACTCCGGCAACCTCACCGATCAGCACGGTGGCCCGCAGGCCGGGCAGCTCGAGGACCGGCAGGTCGCGGTGCTGCGCGAACGCGGGGGCGGCCGTGCGCCGGTCGGCGTCGGGCAGCGCGACCCACAGCTGTACGCCGTGCAGGATCGGGTCGTGCTCGCCGGGCGACTCCTCGGAGTGTGCGATGCCGTCCCCGGCGGTCATGAGGTTGAGCTCGCCGGGGCGCACCAGCGCCTCGGAGCCGACGCTGTCGCGATGCAGCACCTCGCCGTCGAACAGCCAGCTCACGGTCTGCAGCCCGGTGTGCGGATGCGGAGGGACGAACATCCCCTGCCGGTCGCGGATGTCGTCGGGCCCGTAGTGGTCGACGAAGCACCACGCCCCGACCATGCGGCGGTCCTTGTGCGGCAGCAGCCGGCGTACCTGCGTGGTCTTGCCGAGCCACACCTTGCGCGGCTCCAGCAGCTCGGTCACGACCTCACCGGGCGGCTGCGCGCCGCAGACTGCCTCGCGCGGCCGGGTCTCGAGGTTGCTCACACCCCGAATGTACGGCGCGCAGGATTGCTGCACCCCCTTTGCTGCACCCTTCGCGCCGAGATTGCACGAACGGCTCACTAGTGCCGGGGGCCTAGGCTGAGGCGATGAGCGACTCCGCCCACCCGGACATCCCTCCGGAGGCCATCGAGCTGGCGCACCAGATGTTCGACCTGGCGCGCGCGGGCGAGACCGCGCGGCTGCTGGAGTACGTCGACGCCGGCACGCCCGTCGGCCTCACCGACGCCGACGGCAACACGCTGCTGATGATGGCGGCCTACCACGGCAATGCCGAGCTGGTCGTGGGCCTGGCCGAGCGGGGCGCGGACGTCGACGCGCTCAACGACCGCGGCCAGTCGCCACTGGCGGGTGCGGTGTTCAAGGGCGAGGATGACGTCGTGCACGCACTGGTCGAGGCCGGCGCCGACCCGAACAAGGGGTCGCCCACCGCGCTGGAGACCGCGCAGTTCTTCGAGCGTCCCGACCTGGCGGAGGTCATGCAGCGATGAGTACTTCGACCGTGCAGCCGCTGCGCAGCGGCGAGCAGCACGAGCAGGCCGTCGCACGCCTGCTGGACAGCTACCGCGCGGTGCCGCCGACGGCGACCGTGCGGCTGGCCAAGCGGACGTCCAACCTGTTCCGCCCGCGCGGACGCGTCGACGCACCCGGCCTCGACGTCGACGGACTCGACGGCGTACTCGCGGTCGACCCGGTCGCGCGCACTGCCGACGTGCAGGGCATGTGCACCTACGAGCATCTCGTCGAGGCCACCCTGCCCCACGGGCTGATGCCGTACGTCGTCCCGCAGCTGCGCACGATCACCCTCGGCGGCGCGGTGACCGGGCTCGGCATCGAGGCGACCTCACTGTGGCACGGCCTGCCGCACGAGTCGGTGCTGGAGATGGACGTGCTGACCGGCGACGGGCGCATCGTGACCGTGCGGCCCGGCGAGCACGAGGACCTGTTGCGCGGGTTCCCCAACTCCTACGGCACGTTGGGCTACTCCACGCGCATCCGCATCGCGCTCGCGCCGGTGTCGCCCTACGTCGCGCTGCGACACGTGCGCTTCGACGACCCCGAGTCGCTCGCCGACGCGGTCGCGCGGATCGCCCACGACGGCAGCTGGGCGGGCGAGCCGGTCGACGCGGTCGACGGCGTGATGTTCTCCACCGGCGAGCTGTACCTCACCCTCGGCCGCTGGGTCGACTCGACCGGCGGCGCGCGGCCGAGCGACTACACCGGCCAGCAGGTGTTCTACCGGTCGCTTCGCGAGCGTGAGCGCGACCTGCTCAGGGTGCACGACTACATCTGGCGCTGGGACACCGACTGGTTCTGGTGCTCGCACGCGTTCGGGGCACAGCACCCGGCCGTACGCCGGGTGTGGCCGCGTCGTTGGCGTCGCAGTGACGTCTACCACCGGCTGGTCCGCCTGGACAACCGCTACAAGCTGGCCGCCAGGATCGACCGGCTGCGCGGACGCCCGGCACGCGAGCGCGTCATCCAGGACATCGAGGTCCCGGTCGACCGGACCGCGGAGTTCCTGCGCTGGTTCGCCGACCACGTCCCGATGTCGCCGGTGTGGCTGTGCCCGCTGCGGCTGCGCCGCGAGGGCGGGCCGCTCGGCGACCTGGCGACCGGTGAGCGCCCGTGGCCGCTGTACCCGCTGCGGACCGACGAGATCTACGTCAACGTGGGCTTCTGGGGAACCGTGCCGATCCAGAAGGGCAACCGTGACGGTGACGTCAACCGCCGGATCGAGCACGCGCTGACCGAGTTCGGCGGCCACAAGTCGCTGTACTCCGACGCCTACTACGACGAGAAGGCGTTCCACGAGGCGTACGGCGGTGACACCTACACCGAGCTGAAGCGCCGCTACGACCCCGACGGCCGGCTGCTCGACCTGTACGCCAAGGCGGTCGGCCGGCGCTGAGTCACCGAGGGTCACCGGGCTCGCCGGGAATCGCCAGGCGTCGCGGGCGAGAGACTGCAGAAACGTCGAGACATCGGCCGGGTTCGGCTTTACCCTGTGTCCCGTGAGCCGAACCATGTATGACTCAAGGAGCGCGACGCGTGAGCCGGCCCGCCCGCTCAAGCTCGCCGAGATCCTGGACCTGCTGACCGAGGACCCCGTCCAGTTCCGCTTCACCGCGTTCGACGGCAGCAGCACGGGTCCGCCCGACGCCGCGATCGGCATGCATCTCCGTTCCCAGCGCGGCGCCGCCTACCTGGCCACCGCACCGGGTTCGCTCGGCATGGCCCGGGCCTACGTCATGGGCGACCTCGAGGTCTCCGGCATCCATCCCGGCGACCCCTATCCCGCGCTGCGCGTGCTGTCCGACTCGCTGCACTGGCGCCGTCCGCACCCTCGTGACATCAGCCGGATCGCGAGCTCGCTCGGGCTCCGCCGGCTGGTGCCGCTGCCTCCGCCGCCGCCGCAGGAGGCCGCGCCCGACTGGCGCCGCATGCTGTCCGGCCGCCGGCATTCGCGTCAACGCGACTCGAGCGCGATCTCGCACCACTACGACGTCTCCAACCGGTTCTACGAGCTGATGCTCGGGCCGACCATGACGTACACCTGCGCGTGCTACCCGCGCGACGAGGCGACCCTGGACGAGGCGCAGACGTACAAGTACGAGCTGGTCGCACGCAAGCTGGCGCTCAGCCCCGGTGACCGGCTGCTCGACGTCGGCTGCGGGTGGGGCGGCATGGTGATGCACGCCGCGCGCGAGCACGGCGTGCGCGCGATCGGCGTCACCCTGTCGATGCAGCAGGCGGCCTGGGCGCAGGCCGAGATCAAGCGCCAGCGGCTCGACCACCTCGCGGAGGTACGCCACCTCGACTACCGCGAGGTGCGCGAGAGCAGCTTCGACGCAGTCAGCTCGATCGGGCTCACCGAGCACATCGGCGTACGCAACTACCCGTCGTACTTCACCTTCCTGAAGAGCCGGCTGCGCCCCGGCGGCCGGCTGCTGAACCACTGCATCACGCGTCCGGACAACCGGCACCGCGCCCGCGCGGGCGGCTTCATCGACCGCTACGTGTTCCCCGACGGTGAGCTCACCGGGTCGGGCACGATCGTGGCGTCGATGCAGGACGTCGGCTTCGAGGTGCGGCACGAGGAGAACCTGCGGGAGCACTACGCGCGTACGTGCGGCGCCTGGTGCGCCAACCTGGTGGCGAACTGGGACGAGTGCGTGTCCGAGGTCGGCGAGGCGACCGCCAAGGTGTGGGGTCTCTACCTCGCCGGGTCACGGCTGGGCTTCGAACGCAACCAGATCCAGCTGCACCAGGTGCTGGGCGTCAACCTGCACGACGACGGTTGGGCCGACTTCCCACTGCGCCCCGACTGGGAGTAGCCGGCCCCTCACCTGCGTCGAGATCAGCTCAGGCGCTCACCGGTGTCGGCGTCGAACACGACCACGAGCGCGTGGTCGGGAACCAGCCGCAGCGAGGTGCCCTTCTGCGGTGGGCGCCGGGGGTCGATCCGGGCCACGACGTCGGCGTTGCCGTTGTGTGTCTTGGCGCTGCCGTAGAGGTAGGCGTCGGCCCCGAGCTCCTCGACCAGCACGACCTCGCACGGGAGCCCCGCCTCGTCGTCGCCGGCGATCCGCAGAGTCTCCGGGCGTATGCCGACCTTGAGCGAGCGCCCACTGGTGCGCCCGACGGTCTCGCGGTCCAGTGGCACGAGGTAGTCGCCGATGCGTATGCCGTCCTCGGCGGGCCGGCCGTCGAGCAGGTTCATCGCCGGTGAGCCGATGAACCCCGCGACGAACAGGTTGGCCGGGTCGTCGTACAGCGCGAGCGGGGTGCCCACCTGCTGCAGCACGCCGTCCTTCAGCACGGCGACGCGGTCGCCCATCGTCATTGCCTCGACCTGGTCGTGGGTGACGTAGACGGTGGTGATGCCCAGCCGGCGCTGCAGCGACGCGATCTGGGTGCGGGTCGAGACGCGCAGCTTGGCGTCGAGGTTGGACAGCGGCTCGTCCATGCAGAACACCTGCGGCTGCCGCACGATCGCGCGGCCCATCGCGACGCGCTGCCGCTGGCCTCCGGACAGCGCCTTGGGCTTGCGGTCGAGGTAGTCCTCGAGGCCGAGCAGGACGGCGGCCTCCTTGACGCGCACCATCCGGGTCTCCTTGTCGATCCCGGCCATCTTCAGGGCGAACCCCATGTTGTCCGCCACCGACATGTGGGGGTACAGCGCGTAGTTCTGGAACACCATCGCGATGTCGCGGTCCTTGGGCGCGACGTCGGACACGTCGCGGTCGCCGATGTAGACCGAGCCGGTGGTGATCTCCTCGAGACCGGCGAGCATCCGCAGCGAGGTGGACTTGCCGCATCCCGACGGCCCGACCAGGACCATGAACTCCCCGTCCTCGATGTCGAGGTCGAGGGAGTCGACTGCGGGCTCGGTGGAGCCGGGGTAGGTCCGGCTGGCGTTCTCGAAACGCACTGTGCTCATGGCAGAACTTCCCTTCACCGGCAGGTACGTGCCGGACGATCCGTAGCAAAGGCCGGATCAGTGTGGCGGCGATCACCGCTGAGCGCAAGGGACGCTGGAGGCTTGTGTTGGAAATTGTCCGGCTCTCGCCACCGGATCTGGCCCCTTGCTGTTTGTTTGTGTTCGTTCTAGGGTGCCGCGGAACCCTGACTTGGAGGCGCGCATGAACGCCGTACGGAACGTGTTGGACTCCGGCTCGTCCCTGGGCCGGCCGCTCGACCGGCGCGGCTTCCTCCGCCTCGGGGGTGCGGCCGGCGCGGCCGTGCTGCTGGGCGGGTGCGGTGGCACGTCGACCCCACCCGGCGCCGGTTCACAGAGCTTCGGCAGCGGCACGACGTACGACGGCCCCAAGGTCACGCTGCAGTTCTGGAACGGCTTCACCGGCGGCGACGGGCCGTTCCTGCGTGAGCTCGTCGACCAGTTCAGCCGCGAGCAGAAGAACATCGACGTACACATGACCGTGCTCGAGTGGGAGGACTACTACGCGAAGGTCCCCAACGCGGTGGCCAGCGGCAGCGGCCCAGACGTCGGCATCATGCACATCGACCAGCTCGCCACCAACGCCGCACGCCAGGTGATCCTGCCCCTCGACGAGGTGGCCGAGTCGCTGAAGCTCACCGAAAGCGACTTCCACCCCACCGTGTGGAACGCGGCGGTCTACAACGGCTCGCGCTACGGCATCCCCCTCGACATCCACCCGCTCGGCTTCTACTACAACGCGGCGGAGATGCAGAAGGCCGGAGTCTCCCAGCCTCCCACCGACGCGGCCTCGTGGGCCGACACCATTGCCGCGATGCAGCAGAGCGGGGTGCAGACGCCGTTCTGGGTGACCGCGACGTGGCCGGCGCACCTGATGTTCACCGGCCTGATCGAGCAGTTCGGCGGCAGCCTGTACAGCGAGGACGCCAGCGAGGCGACGTTCGCCTCCCCCGAGGGCATCGAGGCGCTCAACTGGTACGTCAGCTGGATCGGCAAGGGCGCCAGCCCCCGCAACGTCGCCGAGGACGCGCAGGCCACGGCGTTCAAGCAGGGTCGCAACACGCTGACCTGGGACGGCATCTGGATGATGAACGAGTGGAACACCGTCGACCAGCTGGACTGGGGCGTGGCACCGGTTCCCACGATCGGTGACCGGCCCGCGGTGTGGGCGAGCTCGCACAACTTCGTGGTGATGCGCCAGCAGGAGCAGGACCAGAACAAGCTCGACGCCGCGCGGATCTTCATCTCCTGGATCAGCGAGCGGTCCATCGAGTGGGCCAAGTCGGGGCAGATCCCCGCCCGCAACAGCGTCCGCGAGAGCGCACAGTTCCAGCAGCTGCAGACGCAGTCGGCGCTGGCCGAGCAGCTGCCGAACGTGGTGTTCCCGCCGGCCGTCCCGGGCATCGGCGACATCACCATCCCGACGTATGAGAAGGCCGTCAACGAGGCGGTCCTCGGGCGCAAGTCGGTGCAGGACGCGCTGACCGAGGCGGCCTCGGTGGCCAACAAGATGCTCGAAGAGAACCGGCAGAAGTACGGCGCCTGAGGATGGCGACGACGCTCGCGCCGAAGCAGGCGCCGAACCGTCGTGCTGCGCGCCAGGCGAACCGGGGGGCCGACGAGAGCCTGCGTACGCCGCCGCTGACGGCCTACCTGTTCCTGCTGCCCTACCTCGCGCTGTTCGGCACGTTCGTGCTCGTGCCGGTGGTGTGGGGTGTGTGGATCAGCCTGCACGAGTGGGACTTCCTGCTGCCGGGCAAGCCGTTCGTGGGCCTGCAGAACTACGTCGAGCTGTTCAACGGGACCTCCACCGCCAGCGAGCCGTTCTGGTCGGGCATGAAGGCGACCGGCATCTTCGTCGTGCTCTCGGTTCCGGTGCTGGTGGCCCTCGGGCTGCTGCTCGCCGTGGGGCTGAACGGCCGGTTCGCCGGTCGCAACCTGTTCCGCGCGGTGTTCTTCGCGCCGTACGTGCTGGGGGTCGCGGTCGTCGGCCTGCTCTGGCGCTACCTGCTCGACCCCAACGTGGGGGTGGTCAACCACTACCTCGGCGCGGTCGGCATCGACCTGAACATCCCCTGGACGACGCAGCAGCCGTGGGTCTGGGCCGCGCTGGTGGTGCCGACCCTGTGGTGGACCGTCGGCTACAACACCGTGATCTTCCTGGCCGGGCTGCAGGACATCCCGGCCGAGCTGTACGAGGCAGCCTCCATCGACGGCGCCGGACCCTGGCACCGGTTCCTGGCGGTGACCCTGCCCGGCCTGCGGCACGTGCTGGTCTTCGTCGTGACGATCACGATCCTGGCCTCGGCGAACGTGTTCGGCCAGCCGTACCTCATCACCCAGGGCCAGCCGGGCAAGGAGACCCGCACCGCGATCATGGAGATCACCGAACGGGGGCTGCACCAGTTCGACATGGGGTCGGCGTCGGCGATGAGCACGATCCTGACCGTCGCGCTGCTGACCGTCACCGCCCTGAGCTTCCTGCTGTTCGGCCGCGGGAGGCGGGCATGAGATCCGCGCTGACCCCGGCCCGGCCCGGCTCGCGCGTCGGCACCTACCTGTGGCTGGGGCTGCTCGGCGTGCTGTTCGTGGCGCCACTGCTGTGGATGCTCTCCACGTCGCTGAAGTCACCGAACGAGATGGCCTCTCGCGGACTCGACCTGCTGCCGAGCGCGCCCACGCTGGAGTCGTACGAGAGGATCCTGGGCCAGCCGCAGACGCCGGTGTTCACCTGGTTCGTCAACAGCCTGCTCGCGGCAACGCTGCAGACCGTGCTGATCCTGGTCACCGCGTCGCTGGCGGCGTACGCGCTCGCGCGCATGGACTTCCCGGGCCGCCGGCTGATGACCGCGCTGGTGCTGGTCACGCTGTTCGTACCGCCGATCTCCCTGGTGATCCCCAACTACGTCATCGTCGCGGGCTTCGGCTGGCTGGACAGCCTGACCGCGGTCGTCGTACCCGGTGCGGCCGGCGCCTTCGGGGTGTTCTTCCTGCGGCAGTTCTTCCTGTCGCTGCCCAAGGAGCTGGAGGAGGCTGCGCTGATGGACGGTGCGAGCCGGTTCCGGGTGTTCGTGCAGGTGATCCTGCCGCTGTCCAAGCCGGCGCTGGCCACGCTCGCGCTGCTGTCCTTCCTGACGAACTGGAACGACTTCCTCTGGCCGTTGTACGTCCTGTTCTCCCCGGAGCGGATGACCCTGCAACCGGGGCTGTCGACCCTGCAGAGCGCCTACCAGACCGACTACGCGACGATCATGGCCGGCGGTGTCATCGCCAGCCTGCCCGTGCTGCTGCTGTTCCTGGCCACGCAGCGGTTCGTGGTCGAGGGTGTTTCTCGCAGCGGACTGAAAGGCTGACGTCATGACCGCGACGGAGTCTGTCGAAGGGACGGTTCCGCATACCGTGCATCCCCGCCCGCAGCTGGTCCGGCCGGACTGGACCGACCTGTGCGGCGAATGGGGGTTCGCCTACGACGACGACAACGTGGGCCTGACCGAGCGATGGCAGGAGTCGGACAAGCCGTTCGACCGGTCGATCACCGTGCCGTACCCGCCGGAGTCCGCGCGGAGCGGCGTCCACGACCCGGCGTACCACCCGGTGGTCTGGTACCGGCTCGAGACCGCGGTCGCGACACCCCGCGCGGGCGAGCGGCTGCTGCTGCACTTCGGTGCCGTCGACTACCGGGCCACGGTCTGGGTCGATGGCCTGCTCGTCGGTCGCCACGAGGGCGGGCACACCCCGTTCGCGTTCGACGTCACCGACGCGCTGAACGGCACCGGCGCCACCCAGCCGCTGGACGGCCCGGACGGCGACCGGCACGTGCTGGTCGTGCGCGCCGAGGACCGGCCGACCGAC
The DNA here is from genome assembly GCA_035557095.1 of Nocardioidaceae bacterium. Taxonomy (GTDB): domain Bacteria; phylum Actinomycetota; class Actinomycetes; order Propionibacteriales; family Nocardioidaceae; genus JALZDI01. The sequence continues at coordinate 18,722 of DATMEB010000036.1, forward strand.
GTGACCCAGCCGCGCGGCAAGCAGGACTGGCAGGCCGAGCCGCACGCGATCTGGTACCACCGCACGACCGGGATCTGGCAGCCGGTGTGGCTCGAGCACGTGCCGGCGACGCACGTGTCCGACCTGCAATGGACGCCGGAGGTCGACGCCGGCCGGGTGCGCGTCGAGCTGCGGCTGAGCACCGTCCCGACCCGTCCGCTGACGGTCGCCGTGCACCTGCGGCTCGGCGACGAGGTGCTGGCCGAGCAACGGTTCCGGGTCGAGGACGACCATGCCGTCGCCGACGTCGCGATCCCCGCGCTCCGCAACGGCCAGGACGAAGGCCGGCTGCTCTGGTCGCCGGAGCAGCCCACTCTGGTGCAGGCCCGGGTCGAGCTGCACGACGGCGCCAGGGGCCAGGACAGTCTCGTCGACGGCGTCGACAGCTACCTCGGTCTGCGGTCGGCTGACATCGGCGACGGCCGGTTCCTGCTCAACGGGCATCCCTACTATGTCCGGTCGGTGCTCGAGCAGGGTTACTGGCCGGAGTCGCACCTGGCCGCTCCCGACCCCGACGCGCTGCGTCGTGAGGTGGAACTGGTCAAGGAGCTGGGGTTCAACGCCGTACGCATCCACCAGAAGGTCGAGGACCCGCGGTTCCTGTACTGGTGCGACCGGCTCGGTCTGCTCGTGTGGGGCGAGATGGCCAATGCCTACGAGTTCGGTCCGACCGCGGTCGAACGGCTGACGCGCGAGTGGCTCGACGTCGTCCGCCGGGACCGCAGCCATCCGTGCGTGGTCACCTGGGTGCCGATCAACGAGAGCTGGGGGATCCAGCACGCGTCGTCGCAGCCCGCTCAGCGCAGCCTCTCCGAGTCGCTGTACCACCTGACCAAGGCACTCGACCCGAGCCGCCCGGTCCTGGCCAACGACGGCTGGGAGCACAGCGGCAGCGACATCGTCGGCGTCCACGACTACGCCCCGCGCGGCGACGACCTGCGGGAGCGGTACGCCGACGCGGCCGCGGTCGAGCACACGATTCGCGAAGGGCGCCCGGCGATGCGCCCCGTGCTGCTCCCGGGCTTCGAGCCCGGCGACCGGCCGGTGATGCTCACCGAGTTCGGCGGCGTTCGCTACAGCCTCGACCCCGGCGACGAGGGCTGGGGCTACTCGCAGAGCTCCACCGAGCAGGAGTACGCCGAACGGCTGGCCGAGCTCGTGGACGCAGTCCTCGAAAGCCGGGCGCTGGCCGGGTTCTGCTACACCCAGCTCACCGACACCGAGCAGGAGCAGAACGGGCTGCTCACCGCCGACCGGCGACCGAAGATCCCGGCGGCGCAGGTGCGCGAGATCATCGGGCGCGCCGCCCGGTCGATGCCGCTGGAGGCCCTGACCCGTCCGACCGAACGCGGCCAGGAGGCCGCGACAGCCAAGGAGTAGGGGCCGGCCATGCTCGCCAAGCAACGCCAGGACCTGATCCTCGCCGAGGTCCGGCGCCACGGCGGCGTGCGGGTCAGCGAGCTCGTCGAGCTGCTCGGGGTCTCCGACATGACCGTCCGGCGCGACCTCGAGGCACTCGACAACCAGGGCCTCCTCGACAAGGTGCACGGCGGCGCGAGCGCCGGCAGGCTGCGGGCCACCGAGGAGCCGGGGTTCCAGGCCAAGTCGCTCCGCGAGCTGGCGGAAAAGGAGGCGATCGCCGCCCGCGCGGTCGAGCTCGTGCGTCCCGGCACCGGCGTCGGGCTCTCGGCGGGCACCACGACGTGGGTGCTCGCCCGCCGCCTGTGCGAGATCCCCGAGCTGACAATCGTGACGAACTCGACCCGGGTCGCCGACGTACTCCACCAGGCGGCGCGACCGGACCAGAGCGTCGTCCTCACCGGCGGGATCCGCACCCCCTCCGATGCGCTCGTCGGCCCGCTGGCGGTGTCCGCGCTCAGCGCGCTGCACCTCGACATGGTGTTCATGGGCAGCCACGGGATGGACGAGGAGAGCGGCTTCACCACGCCGAACCTGATGGAGGCCGAGACCAACCGCGCGTTCATCCGCGCCGCGCGCCGGCTGGTGGTGCTCGCCGACCACACCAAGTGGGGCGTGGTCGGTCTGAGCGCGTTCGCGGGTCCACGGGAGGCCGACGTGCTCGTCACCGACAGCGGCCTCCCGCGTCGCGCCCGCGACCTGATGGGCGAGCTCGTCGACGACCTGGTGGTCGCCGACGTGGACGCGCCGGAGGAGCCGACCGGCACATGAAGAAGACCGTGTCCCGGCTCGCCGACGGACGGCAGATCATCTACTTCGACGAGGACGACGACGCCGTACGCGAGCTGGTCGACCTGCGCGACCTGCCGCCTGCGATGAGCCGGTCCGAGGTCCGCTACGACCCGCTGCTCGACGAGTGGGTGGTGCTCGCGTCGCACCGGCAGGGCCGCACGCACCTCCCGCCGGCGGCGGAGTGCCCGCTGTGCCCGTCGAACGGCGACCGGCTGAGCGAGAT
>DATMEB010000037.1:0-26996 GCA_035557095.1 Nocardioidaceae bacterium
TTGTACACCGGACGCAGCCCGAGCGCCCAGCGCACCCCGCGCACGACGTCGGCACGGATGCCACGGATGTCGGCGACCTGCTGGTCGGAGAAGCCGTGCCGCTTGGCCAGCCGGAGCACGTCCGCGGTCAGCTCGGGCGCCGTCTCGACCCGTTGCGCCACCTCGAGCAGCAAGATCAACTGATCGACGAACCAGGGATCGATCTTGGTCGAGGAGTGCACCTGCTCCGGCGTGGCGCCGGCCCGCAGCGCCTTGATCACCAGGCCGAGCCGGCCGTCGTGCGGCCGCGCGGCCCGCTCCAGCAGGTCGTCCACCGACTCGGTCACCGGGGTGGCGTAGTCGAACGGGGCCCGGGAGTCCTCCAGGCTGCGCAGCGCCTTGCCCAGCGCCTCGGTGAAGTTGCGGCCGATCGCCATCGCCTCGCCGACGCTCTTCATGTGCGTGGTCAGCGTCGAGTCGGCGTGCGGGAACTTCTCGAACGCGAACCGCGGAGCCTTCACCACGACGTAGTCGAGCGTCGGCTCGAAGCTGGCCGGGGTCCCCTGACCGTGTGCAGTGGTGATGTCGTTGGGGATCTCGTCGAGGGTGTAGCCGATCGCGACCCGGGCGGCGATCTTCGCGATCGGGAACCCGGTCGCCTTCGAGGCGAGCGCCGACGAGCGCGACACCCGGGGGTTCATCTCGATCACGACGACCCGGCCGTCGGCGGGGTTGACCGCGAACTGGATGTTGCAGCCGCCGGTGTCGACGCCCACTGCGCGGATGACGCCGATCGCGATGTCACGCAGCCGCTGGTACTCCCGGTCGGTCAGCGTCATCGCCGGAGCGACCGTGATCGAGTCGCCGGTGTGCACGCCCATCGGGTCGAGGTTCTCGATCGAGCAGACGATGACCACATTGTCGGCTCGGTCGCGCATGACCTCGAGCTCGTACTCCTTCCACCCGATGATCGACTCCTCGAGGAGCACCTCGGTGGTGGGGCTCGCGGCCAGGCCGGCACCGGCGATGCGCCGCAGGTCGTCCTCGTCGAAGGCCATGCCCGAGCCCGCGCCGCCCATCGTGAACGACGGGCGGACGACCACGGGGTACGACAGCTCGGCCGCGCCGGCGAGGCACTCGTCCATCGTGTGGCAGATCCGCGACATGGCGACCTCGGCGCCGTGCTCGCCCGGCAGCGCCTCCACGATCCGCTTGAAGCTCTCGCGGTTCTCGCCGGCCTGGATCGCGTCGATCGAGGCACCGATCAGCTCCACGCCATACTTGCGGAGCACCCCGGCCTCGTCGAGCGCGACTGCGGTGTTGAGCGCGGTCTGACCGCCGAGGGTGGCGAGCAGGGCGTCGGGGCGCTCCTTCTCGATCACCTTCTCCACGAACTCCGGCGTGATCGGCTCGACGTAGGTCGCGTCGGCGAACTCCGGGTCGGTCATGATCGTGGCCGGGTTGGAGTTGACCAGGACCACCCGCAGCCCCTCGGCCTTGAGCACACGGCAGGCCTGGGTGCCGGAGTAGTCGAACTCGCATGCCTGGCCGATGACGATCGGGCCCGACCCGATCACCATCACCGAGGAGATGTCGGTGCGCTTGGGCATTCAGCGGCCTCCCTCGGTCGTGCGGGTCTGCGTCACGACAGTGCCTTCGGTCGCTTCAGTCGCTCCGCTCGTTCCTCGCTCCGACTCCATCAGCGACAAGAACCGGTCGAACAGGTACGCCGCGTCGTGCGGCCCGGCGGCGGCCTCGGGGTGGTACTGCACCGAGAAGGCGCGCAACCGGCCCCCCGCGTCGAGCAGCCGCAGGCCCTCGACCACGTCGTCGTTGAGGCACACGTGGCTGACCTCGGCCAGGCCGTACGGCGTCTGCGTGCCGCGGTCCAGCGGTGCGTCGACCGCGAACCCGTGGTTGTGAGAGGTGACCTCCACCTTGCCGGTCGAACGGTCGACCACGGGCTGGTTGATGCCGCGGTGGCCGTACTTCAGCTTGTAGGTGCCGAAGCCCAGCGCACGGCCGAACAGCTGGTTGCCGAAGCAGATGCCGAAGTACGGCACGCCGTCGGCCAGGACCCCCTGGAGCAGCTGCACGGCGTGGCTCGCGGTGGCCGGGTCGCCCGGCCCGTTGGAGAAGAACACCCCGTCGGGCGACACCGCGCGTACCTGCTCCAGCGTCGCCGTCGACGGCAGCACGTGCACCTCGATCCCCCGTGCCGCGAGCTGCTCGGGGGTCATGGACTTGATGCCGAGGTCCAGCGCCGCCACCGTGAACCGCTTCTCGCCTACCGCCGGCACGACGTACGGCTCGCGGGCAGTCACCTCGCCGCTGAGGTCCGCTCCGGTCATCGGTGGTGCGGACCGAACCAGCTCCAGCAGGGCGTCGGGGTCTGTCGTGGTCGTCGAGATACCGACGCGCATCGCGCCCCGCTCGCGCAGGTGCCGGGTGAGCGCGCGGGTGTCCACGCCGCTGATGCCGATGACTCCCTGGCTGCGCAGCTCGTCGTCGAGTGTGCGCCGGGACCGCCAGCTGGAGGGGATGCGCGCGGGGTCGCGGACGACGTAGCCGGCGACCCACACGCGCGAGGACTCGGGGTCCTCGTCGTTGATGCCGGTGTTGCCGATGTGTGGCGCGGTCATCACCACCACCTGACGGTGGTAGGACGGGTCGGTCAGCGTCTCCTGGTAGCCGGTCATCCCGGTGGCGAAGACCGCCTCGCCGAACGTCTCGCCCTCGGCGCCGAACGACTCACCGTGGAACGCCCTGCCGTCCTCGAGCACCAGCAGAGCCGCAGTGGGGCGGGTGCGTGTCATGCCTGCTCCTTCCGTCACTGCAGCTTGCCGTCCGCGACCGTGGGGACTCCGCGCAGGAACGTGTGGACCACCCGCCCGGGCAGCTCGAGGCCCGCGAACGGTGTGTTGCGCGACAGCGACGCGGTGTCGCCGGGGTCGACCGGGCGGCGTGCGGCAGGGTCGACGAGCACGATGTTGGCCGGCGCGCCGATCTGCAGGCCCCGTCCCTGCGAGCCCAGACGGCCGATCTCCGCCGGCCGCCGGGAGAACCGGTCCGCCACCCCGGCCCAGTCGAGCAGCCCGGTGTCGACCATGGTCTGCTGCACCACCGAGAGCGCGGTCTCCAGGCCGACCATGCCGAACGCCGCGGCGGACCACTCGCACGCCTTGTCCTCCGAGGGGTGTGGGGCGTGGTCGGTGGCGACGCAGTCGATCGTGCCGTCGGCCAGCCCCTCACGCAGCGCCTCGACGTCGGCGCGGGTCCGCAGCGGCGGGTTGACCTTGTAGACCGGGTCGTAGGTCGTGGCCAGCTCGTCGGTGAGCAGCAGGTGGTGCGGGGTCACCTCGGCGGTGACGTTGCAGCCCCGGCCCTTGGCCCAGCGCACGATCTCGACCGAGCCCGCGGTCGACACGTGGCAGATATGCAGCCTGGACGCGACGTGCGCGGCGAGCAGGCAGTCGCGCGCGATCACCGCCTCCTCGGCGACCGCGGGCCAGCCCCGAAGCCCGAGTACGCCGGAGAGCTCGCCCTCGTTCATCTGGGCGTCCTCGGTGAGCCGGGGCTCCTGGGCGTGCTGGGCGACCACGCCGTCGAACGCCTTGACGTACTCCAGTGCCCGGCGCATCAGCACCGCGTCGGAGACGCACCGGCCGTCGTCGGAGAAGACGCGCACGCCGGCAGCGGAGTCGGCCATGGCCCCCAGCTCGGCCAGCTGCTGCCCGGACAGCCCGACCGTGACAGCCCCGACCGGCTGAACGTCGCAGTAGCCGCCCTCGCGGCCCAGCCGCCAGACCTGCTCGACGACTCCCGCGGTGTCGGCGACGGGGTCGGTGTTGGCCATCGCGTGCACCGCGGTGAACCCGCCGCGCGCGGCGGCCTGGGTGCCCGTCAGCACGGTCTCGGCATCCTCTCGGCCGGGCTCACGCAGGTGGGTGTGCAGGTCGACCAGCCCCGGCAGCGCGACCAGGTCCGTGGCGTCCAGCTCCTCGGCGCCGGCGGAGGAGCCGATGTCGCCGATGTCGGCGATCACCCCGTCGCGGACCAGCAGGTCGGTCGGGGCGCCACCGAGCAGGTCGGCCTGCCGGATGAGGTACGTCGTCACGCGTCGGCCTCCGCGGGGTCGGTTTCCGGATGGTCTGTTGCCAGCTGGGGAGTCTCCTGCGTGGCCGTGCTGCTGCCGCTGAGCAGGAGGTACAGGACGGCCATGCGCACGGCCACTCCGTTGGTGACCTGCTCGACGATGACCGAGCGGTCGGAGTCGGCGACGTCGGCGGAGATCTCCATGCCGCGGATCATCGGCCCGGGATGCATCACCAGCGCGTCGTCGGGCATCTGGGCCATCCGGCGGGCGTCGAGCCCGTAGCGCCGGCTGTACTCGCGGGCGCTCGGGAAGTAGCCACCGCCGGAGAGGTTCATCCGCTCGCGCTGCACGCGCAGCATCATCACCACGTCGCTCTTCGGCAGGGCCGCGTCGAGGTCGTACGACGTGGCCACCGGCCACGACTCGACGCCGACAGGCAGCAGCGTCGGCGGGGCCACCAGTGTGACCTCGGCGCCCAGTGTGGACAGCAGCAGCGCATTGGAGCGGGCGACCCGGCTGTGCAGCACGTCGCCGACGATCGCGACGCGTCGGCCGTCGATGTCGCCGAGGTGCCGCCGGATCGTGAACGCGTCCAGCAGTGCCTGGGTGGGGTGCTCGTGGGTGCCGTCGCCGGCGTTGACCACGCTGCTGTTGACCCACCCGCTGTTCGCCAGCCGGTGCGGGGCGCCCGAGGCGCCGTGCCGGATCACCACGGCGTCGGCGCCCATCGCCTCCAGCGTGAGCGCGGTGTCCTTGAGGCTCTCGCCCTTGCTCAGGCTCGAGCCCTTCGCGGCGAAGTTGATCACGTCGGCCGAGAGCCGCTTGGCCGCCGCCTCGAACGAGATCCGGGTGCGGGTGGAGTCCTCGAAGAACAGGTTGACCACGGTGCGGCCGCGCAGCGCCGGGGACTTCTTGATCGGCCGGTCCGCCAGCGCCCGCATCTCCGCGGCCGTGTCCAGCACGAGCAGCGCGTCGTCGCGGGTCAGGTCCGCGCTGCTGAGCAGGTGCCGCCTCATCGGGCGGTCCCGGCCGTGGGCTGGCTGATCTCGGCGATCACGACGCAGTCGCGGCCGTCGTGCTCCTCGAGGAGCACGCGGACCTTCTCGGTCATGGAGGTGGGGAGGTTCTTGCCCACGAAGTCCGCGCGGATCGGCAGCTCGCGGTGGCCGCGGTCGACGAGCGTGGCCAGGCGTACGGCGTGCGGGCGGCCGACATCGTTGAGCGCGTCGAGGGCCGCGCGGATGGTGCGGCCGCTGAACAGCACGTCGTCGACCAGGACCACGGTCTTGCCGTCGACGCCGGGCTCGGGGATCTCGGTGTGCTCGAGGGCCCGCGCCGGACGCAGCCGCAGGTCGTCGCGGTACATCGTGGTGTCGAGGGAGCCGACCGGGACCTGCACGCCCTCGGCGGAGTTCAGCCGGGCGGCGATGCGCTGCGCGAGAGCGACCCCGCGGGTGGGGATCCCGAGCAGCAGGAGCTCGTCGGCGCCCTTGTTGCGCTCGAGGATCTCGTGGGAGATGCGGGTGAGCGCCCGGGAGATGTCGGAGGCGTCGAGGACGGTGCGTTCGGCGCCTGGAGGACTCGACGAGGGGGGCTGGGCGCTGGAGGGTGGTGCTTCCTGGGCAGGCGACACTGCGGCCTGGACCTCCTTCTCCGCCTCACGGGACGGATCGTTAAAGGATGTCTGTCGGCCCCTGAACCAACCGGGGCAGCGACAGCCTAGCAGCGCCGTCCCCCTGGCCCGGCAGCGGCTCGCGGTTTGTCTCCCGACTACCCAGAGGTGTCATTTCAGGCGGTAAGAGCCCCGACTTCCGAACTTTTACCCCTCACCCTCGGTAGTCACTGCTACGGTTGTCACCCTGCGTCACCACGAACGAGACCCGAATCCGGCGTTTACGCCTACCGGGGGGAGGCCACAGATGCCACAGGAATACGCCAAGGCTCTCGGAGCCAAGCTGCGCGCGATCCGGCAGCAGCAAGGACTGTCACTGCACGGTGTCGAGCAGCGCTCGCACGGCCGCTGGAAGGCCGTCGTCGTCGGCTCGTACGAGCGCGGTGACCGTGCGGTCACGGTGCAGCGACTTTTCGAGCTCGCGGACTTCTACGGCGTACCCGTGCATGAGCTGCTTCCCGGTGGGTCGCAGGCGGGTCCGGCGTCGGAGATGCCGCACCGGCTGGTGCTCGACCTCGAGCGGCTGTCGTCGATCGAGATCGAGGACGCGGCGCTGCTGGGTCGCTTCACCGCCACCATCCAGGCCCAGCGGGGCGACTACAACGGGCGAGTGCTCACAATCCGTGAGGACGACCTCCGTACACTCGCTGTGATCTACAACGAGCCCGCCAGCGTGCTGGTGGACCGGTTCACGTCCTGGGGCGTCCTGCGTCCCAACGCCGAGCGCACCGCCGAGGATGCGGTGCCGCCGGAGACCAACGGGCACAACGCTTCCGGCCTCGTCAGTTAGCTGACGACGAGGGAGCCCCTCCTCGCGTTTTGGGGGCAGCGGGGAGGGGCTCGCCCATGCCCGGGCCCGGCGGGCCGCATGGAGGCGGCCCATAGCGCGGCGCAGCGGGCGGCATCGTGCCGTCCGGGGCTCTGCTGAGCCGACGTACTAGTTGACGAAGCCCTTCTCGCGGAGCCAGTCGCGCGCGACCAGCGCCGGGTCGGCTCCCTCGACGTCCACCTGGGCGTTGAGCTCGAGCATGGTCTTGGTCGTGATCTCACGGCTGACCGAGTCGAAGATCTGCTCCAGCTCGGGATGCGCGTCGAGCAGCTCCTCGCGGAACACCGCGGCGACGTTGTAGAGCGGGAAGAACTGCCGGTCGTCCTGGAGCACGGACAGGTTGAGGGCCAGGATGCGCCCGTCGGTGGTGAAGACCTCACCGAAGTTGCAGACGCCGCCCTGGGCGGTCACGGAGTAGACCACGCCGGTGTCGAGGATCGTGACGTTGCCCCGGGGGACGTCGGTGCCGTACTCGAGGCCGTACTTCTTCAGCATCGGCTTGAACCCGTCGGAGCGGCTGAAGAACTCGGACTCGACGCAGAAGGTGAGCTGGTCGGTCGGCAGGCTCTTGAGCTCGGACAGCTTGGTGATGCCCAGCTTCTTCTGGGTCTTCTCCGGGGTGGCGAACGCGTAGGTGTTGTTCATCGGCGCGGGCTCCAGCCAGACGATCCCCTGCCGCAGGTCCTCCTTGGCCACGGCCTTCCACTGGGGTATGCGGCCCGGGATCGGCTTGGTATGTCCCATATAGGTGATCCAGGCGGTCCCGGTGTACTCCCACACCATGTCGACGTCACCGGCGACCTGGGCCTGGCGGGAGGCCACGCTGCCCGCGAGGTTGGTCTTGTCGACCACGTCTGCGCCGGCGACCTGCAGGATGATCGCCGCCATCTTGCCCAGGATCAGCTGCTCGGTGAAGTTCTTGCTGCCGACCACCACCTCCACACCCTCGAGGGACGCCTGCGTCTCGATGCTGCCGGGCTCGGCGGCGGGAATGTAGGCACTGGCGCTCTGCAGGCCACAGCTGGCGGCGGTCGCGGACAGCAGCAGGGCTCCCGCGCCCACCGCGGCGCGACGCACCCGGTGCTGCAACGCACCGCCGAGGCGACTGCTCAGCGGGCTGTTTGGCTGGCTTCTCTGGGTGCCCCTGAGGCTCATCAGGACAGTCCCTTCGGTCGGGCGAAGGTCTCGACGACTCGTCCCACCCAGTCGATGAGCAGGGCCAGCGAGGCGATGAGCACGGCGCCCACGATGAGCTGCTTGTCGAGCTGCAGGTTGACGCCTGTGATGATCAGCTGGCCCAGCCCTCCTCCCCCGATGAACGGGGCGAGCGCGGCGGTGCCGACTATGAGTACCAAGGATAGCCGGATGCCGGTGAGTATCACCGGCACCGCCATCGGTAGCTCGACTCGCGCCAGCGTGGCCCGCGCGGACATACCCATGCCGCGGGCCGACTCGATGAGCGTGCGGTCGACCTGCTCGAGGCCGGTCATCGTGTTGCGCAGGGTGGGCAGGATGCCGTAGATGCTCAGCCCGACGATCGCGGTCCGGAAACCCACACCCATCAGACCGGCGACCAGCACCAGCAGCCCGACCGACGGTGCGGCCTGGCCCAGGTTGGCGAGGACCACCACCGGTGGCCGCCCGTAGCGGGCCCACGGCCGCGTCAGCAGGATGCCCAGCGGCAGTCCGATGGCCACCACGATCACCGCGGTGACCGCCGTGATCTGCAGGTGCTCGATGGTGAGCGCCACCAGCGAGTCGATGTTGAGCAGGCCAGCCTCGGTGGGGTTGAGGGTGGCCGTCGACACGTAGACGGCCACGCCGGCCATCACGAGCAGCACCACGACCGGCTGTATGACCAGCTGCCGCACCGATGCGCCGGTACTCTCGCCCGTCGCCGGCGCGGTCCCGCGGTCGTCGTCTGCGACCTGCGGCTCGCCTGCCTCGAGCGTGCTGCTCGGTCCGGTGGTCACTGCGACGTCTCCGCCGGCGTCGTGGGCTGCATGTCCTGCATCGCAGCCATGATCGTGTCCAGCCGGATCGCGCCGACGTACGCGTTGTCGCGACCGCGCACCAGCACGACACCGTGGCTCGACGTGAGCATGGTGTCGAGAGCGTCGTTGAGCGTCGATGCGGTGCTGACCGCCTCCAGGTCCTCGTCGCGCTGTGCGTTCGACGTGGACGCGGACTGCTGCAGGTCGCGCAGTGACAGCCACCGCAGGGGCCGGCTGCGCTGGTCGAGGAGGATCACGTGCTGGCGACCTGCCTGCTGGGCCCGCCGGGCCGCGTCGGCGGCGTCGCCGCCGAGCGAAACGGTGACCGCCTCGTCGAGCTCGACATCGCGGACCCGTGTCAGCGTGAGCTGCTTGAGCGCCGCTCCGGCGCCGACGAAGTCCGCGACGTACTGGTCGGCAGGGTTGGTGAGGATCTCGGCGGGCGTGTCGTACTGCACGATCCTGGAGCCGGTGGCCAGCACAGCGATCCGGTCACCCAGCTTGACCGCCTCGTCGAAGTCGTGGGTGACGAACACGATCGTCTTGCCGAGCTCGTCCTGCAGCCGGATCAGCTCGTCCTGCAGCCGCGAGCGCGTGATCGGGTCGACCGCGCCGAACGGCTCGTCCATCAGCAGCACCGGAGGGTCGGCCGCCAAGGCCCGCGCGACACCGACCCGCTGTTGCTGACCGCCGGATACCTCACGCGGGTAGCGGTTGCGGAAGTCCGCGGGGTCGAGCCCGACGAGGTCCAGGAGCTCGTCGACCCGCTCGGTCGTGCGCTTCTTGTCCCACTTCAGCAGACCCGGGACCAGACCCACGTTGGCGGCGACGGTCATGTGCGGGAAGAGGCCGCCCGCCTGGATCACGTAGCCGATGTGGCGGCGCAGGTCGTCGGCATCGCGCTCGATGACGTTGTCGCCGTCGAGCAGGATCTGACCACTCGTCGGCTCGATGAGCCGGTTGATCATCTTCATCGTCGTGGTCTTGCCGCATCCCGAGGGACCCACGAGTACGACGATCTCGCCCGCGGGGATGCGCATCGACACGTTGTCGACCGCTGCCTGTTGCTGCCCGGGGTACTGCTTGCTGACGTCGACCAGCTCGATGTCGACGCCGTGGGTGAACTTTTCGTCAGGCACGGATACCCCTCGGAGTCGTCAGGCGTCCCAGCCCGAGCAGGACCAGGTCGAGCAGCAGAGCCAGCAGCGCGATGCCGAGCGTGCCGGCGATCGTGGAGTTCAGGGCGTTGGCGCCCCCCAGCCGGGAGAGCCCCGAGAAGATCTCGCCACCGAGGCCGGCGCCACCCACGTAGGCGGCGATCGCCGCGACGCCCATGATCATCATTCCCGACACCCGCACACCGGCCAGCACCACCGGCCAGGCCATCGGCATCTCCACGCGGGTGAGGATGCGCATCCGGCTCATCCCCATACCCCGCGCCGCATCGACCAGCGTCCGGTCGACGCCGACCAGACCGACGATGGTGTTACGCAGGATCGGCAGGATCGCGTAGAAGGTCAGCGCGATCACGGCCGGAGTGATGCCGAACCCCGTCACAGCGACGAGAAGACCGAGCAGGGCGAAGGACGGGATCGTGAGGCCGACGGCGGTGCTCGCGGTCGCGAGCTCGACGGCGGTGCGGTTCTTGTACACCAGCGAGGCGATGACGAGCGCCAGGATCGTTGCGACGAGCAGGCACTGAGCGACCATGCTCAGCTGCTGCACGCTCTGGAAGATGAGCAGGTCGCGCCGGTCAACCAAATAGTCCCAGAAACTCATGGTTTCCCTTCCGTTCGCTCCTCACCCTAGCGACGGCAGGGACGTTGTCCATCAAGGCTCAGCCGGAGAGTGTCGGTTTTGCGCGTGCGAGGGCGGCCAGCAGACCGTTGACGAAGCTCGGCGACTCGTCGGTGGAGAGGTCGCGCGCGAGCCCCACCGCCTCGCTGACGGCCACCTCGTCGGGCACGTCGTCGTTGAACAGGACCTCGTAGGCGGCGATACGCAGGATGTTGCGGTCGACGGCCGGCATCCGCGCCAGCGTCCACCCCTCGGCATACCGGGTGAGCATGTCGTCGATGTCGTCGCGATGACCGCTGACGCCCTCGACCAGCTCCACGGTGTACTCGCCCACAGGCGGCTCAGCGGCGGCGACTCGCTCCGCGAGCGTCGCGACGACGGGGATGCCCCGCAGCTCGCACTCGAACAGGATGTCGAGTGCGCGCTTGCGGGCCTTTGTGCGGGCGGACACCGGTCAGCTGCTCACGCGGCCGAGGTAGCTGCTGTCGCGGGTGTCGACCTTGATCTTCTCCCCGTTGGTGATGAACAGCGGCACGCTGATCTGGTGCCCGGTCTCCAGCTTGGCGGGCTTGGTGCCGCCGGTGGACCGGTCGCCCTGCAAGCCCGGCTCGGTGTACTCGACGACCAGCTCGACCGAGGCCGGCAGCTCGAGGTACAGCGGGTTGCCATCGTGCATGGCGACGATGGCGTCCTGGTTCTCCAGCAGGAAGTTCTTCGCGTCGCCGACGGTCTCCGGCGTGACGTGGATCTGGTCGAACGTCGTCGAGTCCATGAACACGTAGGAGTCGCCGTCGTTGTACAGGTAGGTCATCGTGCGCTTGTCGACGTTGGCGGTGTCGACCTTCACGTCGGCGTTGAACGTCTTGTCCACGATCTTGCCCGAGGTGACGTTCTTGAGCTTGGTGCGCACGACCGCACCCCCCTTGCCGGGCTTGTGGTGCTGGAACCACTGGACGGTCCACAGCTGGCCGTCGAGGTTGAGCACCATGCCGTTCTTCAGGTCGTTCGTGGTGGCCATGCGACGTGTGTCCTGCTCTCGTTCGGTTCGAGGTGGTTTGCCCGACCAGTTCCCCAGGACGGGCCGATCGTCGAGTCTAGTGCCCCGGCCGGCGACGTTGCTCAGCGCGAGACCTCGGCGTACGCGGCCGTGAGCAGCTGCGGGTCGGGGGCCTCCAGGATGCCGGTGCGGGCGAGGCCCTCGAGCACGACGAACCGCAACCGGTCGCCGCGCGACTTCTTGTCCAGCCGCATGGCCTCGTGCAGCTGCTCCCACGTCCCGCCCGCGTAGCTGGTCGGCAGGCCCAGCCGCTCCAACACGACCCGGTGCCGGTCGGCGGTCGCCTCGTCGAGCCGCCCCGCCAGCCGGGCCAGCTCCGCGACGTAGACCATGCCCACCGCGACCGCGGCGCCGTGCCGGAACTGGTACCGCTCGACCCGCTCGACCGCATGCCCGAACGTGTGCCCGTAGTTGAGCGCCTCGCGACCCACCTGCCGGCCCGAGGAGGTGGCCTCCCGCAGGTCGCCGGCCACCACGGCGGCCTTGACCCGGACCGCGCGTTCGACCAGGTCACGCAGCAGCCCGCTGTTCGGGTCGACAGCGGCGTCCGGCGCTTCCTCGACGAGGTCGAGGATCTCCGGGTCGGCGATGAACCCGCACTTGACGACCTCGGCGAGCCCGCTGACCACCTCGTGGCGTGAGAGCGTGTCCAGCGCGGCCAGGTCGCACAGCACGCCGGCCGGCTCGTGGAAGGCGCCGACGAGGTTCTTGCCCTCCGCGGTGTTGATGCCGGTCTTGCCGCCGACCGCGGCGTCCACCATGCCGAGCAGGGTCGTCGGCACGTGCACGACACGCACACCGCGCAGCCAGGTGGCGGCCACGAACCCGGCCAGATCGGTGGTCGCCCCGCCGCCGACCCCGACCACGGCGTCGGAGCGGGTGAACCCGCACTGGCCCAGGACCTGCCAGCAGTACGACGCCACCGGCGCCAGCTTGGCCTCCTCGGCGTCGGGGACCTCGATCGCGTAGGCCTCGAAGCCCTGCGCCGCCAGGTCGGTGCGGATGGCCTCACCGGTGGTGCGCAGCGCCGCGGGATGGATCACCGCGACCCGTTGCACGTCCTCACCGAGCAGGGCGGGCAGGTCGCCGAGCAGGTTGCGGCCGACCACCACGTCGTACGGCGACCCGGTGGCCACGTTGATGCGGGTGCTGCTCACCTATCCGACTGCCTTCGCTATCTCGTCGACGACGTCCTCGGGCGTACGTCCGCTGGTGTCCACGGTCAGGGTGGCCACCTCGCGGTACAGCGGATGGCGCTCGTCGAGCAGCGCCTTCAGCCGGCCGCGCACGTTGCCCAGCAGCAGCGGACGGCTGGTGCCGAGACCGACCCGGCGCACCGCGTCGGTGAGCCCGACGTCGAGGAACACCACGGTGTGCCCGTGCAGCAGGTCGCGGGCCTCGGGGCTCAGCACCGCGCCACCGCCGAGCGCGAGCACGCCGGTGTGCTCGCCGAGCGCGGCGCCCACGGCGGACCGCTCGAGCTCGCGGAACCGGGACTCGCCGTCGTCGACGAAGATCTCGCCGATCTCCCGGCCGGTCTCGGCGACGATGTCGTCGTCGGTGTCGCGTAGCCCGACGCCCAGCCGCTGGGCGAGCAGAGCTCCGACCGTGGACTTGCCCGCCCCCATCGGGCCCACCAGGACCACCAGCGGCCGGGCGGCCGGCGTAGGCGTAGCGCTCACCGGAACCTCAGCGTGGCCAGGTAGGCGTCGTGGTTGCGGCGCGTCTCCTCCACCGAGTCGCCGCCGAACTTCTCCAGGACCGCGTCGGCCAGCACCAGGGCCACCATCGCCTCGGCGACGATCCCGGCCGCAGGCACCGCGCACACGTCGGAACGCTGGTGGTGGGCGACCGCGGGCTCGCCGGTGGCGACGTCTACCGTGCGCAGCGCTCGTGGCACCGTGGCGATCGGCTTCATCGCGGCGCGCACACGCAGCACCTCGCCGGTGGACATGCCGCCCTCGGTGCCCCCGGAGCGTCCCGACGTACGCCGGATGCGGTCGGCGCCGGCCTCGATCTCGTCGTGCGCGGCCGAGCCCCGGGACCGGGCGAGGTCGAACCCGTCGCCGACCTCGACCCCCTTGATCGCCTGGATGCCCATCAACGCACCGGCCAGCCGGGCGTCGAGCCGCCGGTCCCAGTGCACGTGACTGCCCAGACCGGGCGGGAGTCCGTGCACGACCACCTCGACGACACCGCCGAGCGTGTCGCCGGCCTCGTGCGCGGCGTCGATCTCGGCCACCATCGCCGCACTGGCCTCGGGGTCGAGGCAGCGCACCGGGTCGGCGTCGAGGCGCGCGACGTCGTCGACCGAGGGCACGCTGCCGGCCGGCGCCTTCGCGGTGCCGAGCTCGACGACGTGACTGACCAGGCCGGCGCCGCAGGCCTGCCGGACGAACCGCGCGGCCACGGTGCCCAGCGCCACCCGGGCGGCGGTCTCGCGGGCGGAGGCGCGTTCGAGCACCGGTCGGGCCTCGTCGAAGGCGTACTTCTGCATCCCGACCAGATCGGCGTGGCCGGGACGGGGCCGGGTGAGGGGCGCGTTGCGGGCCAGCCCGGCGAGCACGTCGGCGTCGACGGGGTCGGCCGACATCACCTGCTCCCACTTCGGCCACTCCGTGTTGCCCACCCGGATCGCGACCGGGCTGCCCATGGTGCGGCCGTGCCGGATGCCGCCCTGGATGTCGACCTCGTCCTGCTCGAACTTCATGCGGGCGCCACGGCCGTAGCCGAGCCGCCGGCGGGCCAGCGCGTCGGCGATGTCCTTGGACGCGACCTCGACACCGGCCGGGACCCCCTCGAGGATGGCGACCAGCGCCGGGCCGTGGGACTCCCCCGCAGTCAGCCAGCGCAACATGGCGCTCAGTGTTTCATTGCAGGTACCACGCGCCGAACGGCGGTCCGGCCAGCACACCGACGACCGCACCGACCAGCATGAATGGGCCGAACGGGTAGCGCTTGCGGTCCACGACCCGCAGGAGCGCGAGCACCCCGCCGCCGAGCGCACCGAGCACGAAGCCGGCGTAGACGCCGACGACCAGCTCGGCCCAGCCCAGCCAGCCCAGCGCGATCCCGAGCACTCCGGACAGCCGGACGTCGCCGTAGCCCATCCCCTTGGGGTAGACGAACCAGAGCAGGAAGAACAGCCCGCCGGCCAGCGCCCAGCCCAGCGCCGCCCGCAGCAGCGCGCCCCAGTCGCCGCTGAGGGTCGAGGCGAGCACGGCGAGTACCGCGACGACGGCGTACGACGGGGCGATCAGCCGGGTGGGGAGCAGCCTGGTCCGCCAGTCCACGTAGGTCAGGACGACGCCGACCACCCCGAGGTACAGCCACATCGGCAGTGCAGGCGACCAGCCCAGCGCCCACGCCAGCAGCACGCACACGGCAGCGGACGCCGCGGCGAGGGCCGGCGCGAGCCCGGACACGCCGGCGAGCCGCCGGTAGCTGATCTTGTCCCTCGCGTCGTCGGCGTCGGTCGGCTCCGGCAGCGTGGCGACCACCCGCGGGGCCAGGACGCCGCCGAGGGCGCCGACCGCCGCAGCCAGCGCGAGGGTGACGAGCGGGTCCACCCCGGGAGCCTAGGCCAGCACGGGTCGTGCGGGTCGCGCCTAGTCCGCGCCTGTGCGTCGCCGCTGCAGGGCGGCCTCGCCGGCGGCGCGCATCGCCTCCAGCGGCGACGGACCCAGCCCGGTCATCAGCTCCACCTGCCGGGTGGCCTGGTGCACGAGCAGGTCGAGACCGCCGACGACGGTCCGTCCGGCCGCGACGGCCGCCTGGGCCAGCGGTGTCGGCCACGGGTCGTAGATCACGTCGAACACCACACTCGCCTGCGCAGTCAGCGGCGCGGCGAGCTCCGCCTGGGCCGAGGCAGGCACCGTCGAGACGACCACGTCGACCTGCTGTGGCGGGTCCAGCGGCTCGTCCAGCCGCACCACCCTGATCCGCGGCGCCGAGGGCAGCCGCCCGGCCGCCTCGACCGTCTCGCGCGCCCGCCCCGGCTCACGCACGCGCAGGGTCACGTCGCGCAGCCCCATGCCGGCCAGCGCCAGCACCGCGGACGTGGCGGTGGCGCCACCGCCGACGACGGTCGCCGACGAGACCGCCGAGACCCCCTGCTCCTGCAGCGCCTGCCGCATCCCGGGTACATCGGTGTTGTGCCCCCAGCGGCAGCCCCGGTCGTCGAGCAGCACGGTGTTCGCGGCACCGGCCGCCAGGGTCGTCTCGGACATCTCGTCGAGCAGCGGGAGCACCGCCCGCTTCAGCGGCATCGTCAGCGACAGTCCCCGCCAGCGCGCCCCGAGCCCGCCGAGGAACCCGGCCAGCGCGTCCTCGGTCACGTCGACGGCGTCGTACTCCCAGTCGAGCCCCAGTTCGCGGTAGGCCGCGCGGTGCAGCACCGGGGACAGCGAGTGGTCGATCGGGCTGCCGAGCACGGCGCACCGACGGCCGCCGGACCT
Source organism: Nocardioidaceae bacterium (assembly GCA_035557095.1). GTDB lineage: Bacteria > Actinomycetota > Actinomycetes > Propionibacteriales > Nocardioidaceae > JALZDI01. The sequence goes on from DATMEB010000037.1 coordinate 15,882, forward strand.
CGCCCGCTGGCGTCGGCTCAGCACTTCGGGCTTCGGCCGCAGAACGCCCGCAGCTCGGCCACGTTCCTCTGGTGCTGGGCGTCGGTCGACGCGAACTTCGTCTCACCGGTGTCGATGTTGACCGTGACGAAGTAGATCCAGTCGCCCTCGGCGGGGTTCAGCGCGGCCTCGAGCGCCGTGTCGCCCGGTGCCGCGATCGGCCCCGGTGGCAGCCCGCCGTACCGGTAGGTGTTGTATGGCGAGGAGCTGGCGCGGTCCTCGTCGGTCGTCGCCACCTCGCCTGTCTTGCCGACGGCGTAGTGCACCGTGGAGTCCATCTGCAGACGCATGCCGGTCTCGAGCCGGTTGTAGATCACCCGGGCCACCTTGGCGAAGTCCTCGGAGTGCCTGGCCTCGGCCTGCACGATGCTGGCCACGGTCACGACCTCGTCCGGCGACATCCCCAACCGGCCGGACTTGGCGGGCAGGTCGAGCCGGCTGGCGGACTCGCGGAAGCGGGTGACCATCATGCGCAGCATCTCGCGGGACGTCGCCTTCGGCGGCAGCTGGTACGTCGCCGGGAACAGGTAGCCCTCGGCGTCGCCTCCGGCGTAGTCCGGCAGCCCGAGCCCGGTCCCCCGCTCGGCCGCCTTGCGCAGCCCCCCGAGCGGGAGGTCGGTCTCCTCCGCGGCACGGTCGACCGTCTCCTCGACGGTGAATCCCTCCGGGATCGTGACCGCGTTGGTCACGATCGAGCTCGGGTCGAGCATCCGCTCCAGCGCCGAGTCGGCGCTCATCTTCTTGGCCATGTCGTAGAAGCCGACCTGGATCAGCGTCGCCCGCGGCTCCTCGCGGGCGGCGTCGGTGAAGGCCTCCTCGCTGGCCACCACGTCGGCCTCGGCCAGGGTGCCGGCGATCTCGGTGGACGTGTCACCGGACTGCACCTCGACCAGCACCGAGCCGCGGCCGTTGCCGTTGTAGTCGGGCGCCGGGGCGAACTGGTCCTCGAGCCAGGCCCGGCCCTGGATGACCGCGAAGCCCGCGATGGCGACCAGGACCGCGAGCGAGAGCAGCACGGCCAGGCATCCGGCGCCGCGGCGTCGCCGCCGCGGCGCGCGCCGGTGCCCGCGGCTGCGGTGCCCACGCTGGTCCATCTCGAACCCGATGTCGCTCACGTCGCTCCAAGACCAAGGGTCTCGCCTGGGGCGGACCCGGTGGCCCGCTCGCTGTCCAGGGCATGCTGCAGGATGACCACGGCGGCGGCCTGGTCGACCACCGCGCGCCGCTTGGCACCCTTCTTCCCCCGATCTCGCAGGACACGCTCGGCCGTGACGGTCGTCATGCGCTCGTCGACGAGTCGGACCGGGACCGGAGCGACTGCTTGCCCGATCTCGGTGGCGAACTGCCGCACCTTGGCGGCCGCCGGGCCCTCGTGTCCTGACAAGGACGTGGGCAATCCAACCACGACCTCGACCGCGTTCTGAAACGACACGATCTCCCCGACCCGGTCCAGGTCGCCGGGACCCCGGCGCACGGTCTCCAGCGGTACGGCGAGCAGCCCGTCCGGATCGCAGACGGCCACGCCGATCCGGGCCTCGCCGACGTCGATCGCCACTCGAACACCGCTGCGCATAGTGGGGACCTCAGGTCGAGGTCACACGCTCCCCGACCGTGTGCTCGATGCGGTCCAGCGCCGCGTCGATGCGGGCGAGATCGGCACCGCCGCCCTGGGCGACGTCGTCCTTGCCGCCGCCGCTGCCGCCGATCTCGATCGCGCCGGCGCGTACCAGCTCGTTGGCCGAGAGTCCCCAGTCGCGCGCGGCCTCGTTGACCGTGACCACCAGCGACGGCTTGCCGCCACCGGAGCCCGCCACCGCGACCACCGCGGGCCTGCCGCCGGGCATCCGGCCGCGTACGTCGAGCGCGAGCTTGCGCACGTCGCCGGCGTTCGCCCCGTCGGCGCGGTAGCCGACGTACGCCACGCCATAGACGTCGCGGGCCTCGTCGACCAGCCGGCCGCCCGCGGTCAGCAGCTGGTCCACGCGCACCCGCTCGATCTCCTTCTCGGCGCTTCGCAGCCGCTCGACGATGTCGTTGACCCGTTCGGGCAGCTCCTCGGGACGCACCTTCAGCGCCTCGGACAGCTGCGCGACCAGGACGTGCTCGCGGGCCAGGAACCTGTAGGCGTCGGAGCCGACCAGCGCCTCGACCCGGCGTACGCCGGAGCCGATCGAGGACTCCCCCAGCAGCTTGATCACGCCGAGCTGCCCGGAGCGGCCGGCGTGCGTGCCGCCGCAGAGCTCGCGGGCCCAGTCGCCCACCGAGATCACCCGGACCTCGTCGCCGTACTTCTCGCCGAACAGCGCCATCGCACCCGCCCGGCGGGCCTCCTCCTGGCTCATCACGTCGGCGTGCACCCCGAGGTCGGCGAGCACCAGGTCGTTGACCCGGGCCTCGACGTCGTGAAGCACCGAGGTCGGCACGGCGCCGGTCGCGGAGAAGTCGAACCGGAACCGCCCGGGTGCGTTCTCCGACCCCGCCTGCGTCGCGGTCTCGCCGAGGGCCTCGCGGAACGCCTTGTGCACCATGTGGGTCGCGGTGTGCGCGCGGCTGATGGAGCGCCTGCGCTCGACGTCGACCTCGGAGTGCGCGGGCACGCCGAGCGACACCTCGCCGCTGAGGACCCGCGCCTGGTGCACGATCAGCCCGTCGATCGGCGACTGCACATCGAGGATCTCGATGCGCGCGCCGTTGCCCAGCTCGACCACGCCGTGGTCGGCGAGCTGGCCGCCGCCCTCGGCGTAGAACGGCGTGCGGTCGAGCACCAGCTCGACCTCGGACCCCTCACCGGCCGATTCGACGTGGCCCGTGTCGGACAGGAGCCCTCGCACGGTGCCCTCGGAGACCACCTCGTCGTAGCCGGTGAACTGGACGGGACGGCCGAGCCGGTCGGCGACGTCCCGGTACGCCCGGGCGTCGGTGTGGTGCCCCTTCTTCGCCCGTGCATCGGCCTTGGCCCGCTCGCGCTGCTCGGTCATCAGCTGCCGGAAGCCGGACTCGTCCACAGAGAGTCCCTGCTCCGCGGCCATCTCCAGCGTCAAGTCGATCGGGAACCCGAACGTGTCGTGCAGCTGGAACGCCCGCGCACCGGACAGCTGGCCCTGGCCGGCCTGCTTGGTCTCGTTCGCGGCGACGTCGAAGATCTGCGTCCCGGTCCTGAGCGTCTGCCGGAACGCCTCCTCCTCGGCGTAGGCCACCTGGCTGATCCGGCTCCACTGCGACTCGAGCTCGGGGTAGGACAGCTTCATCTTGTCGCGGCTGACCGGCAGCAGCTCAGGCAGCGTCGGCTCGTCGACTCCGAGCAGGCGCATCGACCGGACCGCGCGCCGAATCAGCCGGCGCAGGACGTAGCCGCGGCCCTCGTTGCCGGGCGTGACCCCGTCGCTGATCAGCATCAGCGCACTGCGCACGTGGTCGGCGATCACGCGGAACCGCACGTCGTCGGTATGTCCGTCCGCCCCGCCGCTGCCGTAGCGCCGGCCGGAGAGCGCCTGGGCGGTCTCGATGACCGGGAAGACCTCGTCGATCTCGTACAGGTTCTGCTTGTGCTGCAGCAGGTACGCGACGCGCTCGAGGCCCATGCCAGTGTCGATGTTCTTGGCCGGCAGGTCGCCCGCGATGTCGAAGTCGTCCTTGGCGCGGACGTCGCTCAGCTCGTACTGCATGAAGACGAGGTTCCAGATCTCCAGGAACCGGTCCTCGTCGACCACCGGGCCGCCATCGGGGCCGTACTCGGGCCCGCGGTCGACGTAGATCTCACTGCACGGGCCGCCGGGTCCGGGCACGCCCATGTGCCAGTAGTTGTCCTTGAGTCCGCGCCGCTGGATGCGGTGGTCGGGCAGCCCGGCCACCTTCTTCCAGTGCTCGATGGCCTCTTCGTCGTCGTGGTAGACGGTCGCCCAGATGCGGTCGCCGTCGATGCCGAAGCCGCCGGCGGAGACCGGCTCGGTGATCAGCTCCCAGGCGTGCGCGATCGCGCCTTCCTTGAAGTAGTCGCCGAAGGAGAAGTTGCCGTTCATCTGGAAGAACGTGCCGTGCCGGGTGGTCTTGCCGACCTCCTCGATGTCGAGCGTGCGCACGCACTTCTGCACGCTCGTGGCACGGTCGTACGGCGGCGTCTGCTGACCGAGGAAGTAGGGCTTGAACGGCACCATGCCGGCGTTGACGAACAGCAGGTTGGGGTCGTCGAGGAGCAGCGAGGCAGACGGGACGGCGGTGTGCCCACGCTGCTCGAAGTACTGGAGGAACCGGCGTCGGATCTCCGCGGTTTCCATCAGGTGCTGCCTCTTTCACGGCCTCGGGTGATCGCGTTCTGGTCGGGGTGACCAGGGTCGAGCACGGCCAGTCGTTCCCGCAATTGGGATTCGCGCTCGCTCATGCTCGCCGCCACCTCGTCGCGGAACAGCCGGGCGCCGTGGCCCAGCGCGCCGAGCTGGTCACCGAGCCCGGCCGGCGTGAACCGCTCCGCCGCGCGGCGGGTCTTGACCAGCGCGTAGACGCTGCTGCCGGCGCCGAGCGCGAACCAGAAGACCCGGCTCATCGGGCTGCCCTCGCGCGTGACCGGCTGGCGCGGCGACGACGGCGGTACTCCCGGCGCACCTGGTAGGCGAGGTGCGCACGCCGCTCCTCACGCAGCGCCTGGCGCACGCCGTGCGAGAGGGCGGCCATCTTGATCAGCGGCTCCCCCAGCGTCGTGCTGACGACGCGCTGCGTCGACACCGTCTGCGGAGGGTCCTGCCCGTCGAACGTGATCACCCAGTCGGCGGCCTCCTGCGAGGCCCGCGTGGTGTCGGCCTCGGCGGCCTCGCGTGCCGACTCGCGCCGGGAGAGCTCCTCGACCTGCTCACGCAGCCGGTCCAGCGTGGTGTCCATCGCGGCCGCCCGGGCGACCAGCCGGCGCATTGTCGCGACCGCACCCACGCAGACCACGAGCAGCACGACACACGCCACCAACAGGGCGATCTCGACCGGACTCATGGTTCCCGACCCTATCGCGGTGTCCGAGGGGGTCAGCCGCCCCCACGGATGATCTTGCGGATGCGCTCCCACCGCTCCCGCAGGCCGCCTTCGGCGCCCAGTGTGGTGGGCCGGTAGTACGTCGCGTCGGCGACGACATCGGGGGCGTACTGCTGCTCGGCGATGCCGTACGGCTCGTCGTGGGCGTAGCGGTAGCCCTTCCCGTGGTCGAGCTTCTTCGACCCCGGGTAGTGCGCGTCGCGCAGGTGCGAGGGCACGTGGCCGATCTTCCCCGCGCGTACGTCTGCGGCGGCCTCGTTGATGGCCTTGATCACCGCGTTGGACTTGGGCGCGAGCGAGAGGGCGATCACCGCCTGGGCCAGGTTGAGCCGCGCCTCCGGCAGACCGATCAGCTGGACCGCCTGCGCCGCGGCCACGGCCGTGGTGAGTGCCGTGGGGTCGGCCATCCCGATGTCCTCGCTGGCCAGGATCACCAGCCGTCGGGCGATGAACCGCGGGTCCTCGCCGGCCTCGATCATCCGGGCGAGGTAGTGCAGGGCCGCGTCGGCGTCGGAACCCCGGATCGACTTGATGAACGCGCTGATCACGTCGTAGTGCTGGTCGCCCTGCCGGTCGTAGCGCACCGCCGCCCGGTCGACGGCGGTCTCGGTCGTGGCCAGGTCGACCACGTCACGGTCCTTGGCCTGGGCAGCGCCCGCGGCCGCCTCCAGGTAGGTGAGCGCCCGCCGGGCGTCCCCCCCGGCCAGCCGAACCAGGTGTTCCATCGCGTCGTCGTCGACCTCGACCGCACCGCCCAGCCCGCGCTCGTCGGCCACCGCCTGGCGCACCACGTCGCGGACGTCGTCGTCGGTCAGCGGCTCCAGCGTCAGCAGCAGCGACCGCGACAGCAGCGGCGAGATGACCGAGAAGAACGGGTTCTCCGTGGTCGCGGCGACCAGGGTCACCCAGCGGTTCTCGACGCCGGGCAGCAGGGCGTCCTGCTGCGCCTTGGTGAACCGGTGGACCTCGTCGATGAACAGGACGGTCTCTGGTCCGCCGCGCCCCAGCTCCCGGCGGGCGGCGTCGATCGCGGCGCGGACCTCCTTGACCCCGGCGGCGACCGCGGACACCTCCACGAATCGCCGGTTGGTCTGCCCGCTGACGATCGCGGCGATCGTCGTCTTGCCGGTCCCGGGCGGTCCCCACAGCAGCAGCGACATCGGCTGGTCGCCCTCGATCAGCCGGCGCAGCGGCGACCCTGCCGCGAGGAGATGCTGCTGCCCGGTCAGCTCGTCGAGGCTGCGCGGTCGCATGCGGACGGCGAGCGGTGCGGACGGGTGCGCGGCGTCGGCCAGGCTGCCGCTGCCCTCACGGCGCTGCTGCGGCGGCGTCTCGGGCACCTCGAAGAGGCCTTCGGAGCTCACGGCGTGACGGTACGCCGCCGTCACGCCGGTCCGCCACGCGCGTCACCGCCGCGGCGGGCGGCGTAGCGGTCGAGCGGTCAGCTCGCGGCCTGCTGGTCGGGGTCGAGGAGGTCGCGGATCCTGCGCACGCTGTCACGGCGCTCGCGCAGCCCCAGCCGGACACTCGGGTTGTCGGTGTGCCTGATCTCGGTGGAGACCTCACCGAGCCAGGACGTCAGCACGTCGCGCAGGACGAGGGCGTCGTCGTCGAGGATCTCGATCTGCATGGTGCCTCCTCAGGGTGAGCATCGACTGCTCACTACCAGGATGCCTCGCCGCGGACCGCACTTACAGCGCCTTCTTACAGCCCCCGCGCGTCGACACCTGCCTCTTTGCGCTGTTCCGGCGTGATCGGGGCGGGCGCCGAGGTGAGCGGGTCGTACCCCCCACCGGTCTTCGGGAACGCGATCACGTCGCGGATCGAGTCGCTCCCGGACAGCAGGGCGGTGATCCGGTCCCACCCGAACGCGATGCCGCCGTGGGGCGGGGCGCCGTACTTGAACGCCTCGAGCAGGAAGCCGAACTTCTCCTGCGCCTCCTCGTCGGAGAGCCCCATCACCGCGAACACCCGCTTCTGCACGTCCTCGCGGTGGATACGGATCGACCCGCCGCCGATCTCGTTGCCGTTGCAGACGATGTCGTAGGCGTAGGCGAGCGCGGAGCCGGGGTCGGTGTCGAACGTGTCCTCGCTCTCCGGCTTCGGTGCGGTGAACGCATGGTGCACCGCGGTCCACGCGCCGTGGCCAACGGCCACGTCGGTGGTCTCGGACACGGGTTCGAACAGCGGAGCGTCCACCACCCACACGAACGACCAGGCCGACTCGTCGATCAGCCCGCAGCGGCGGCCGATCTCCAGACGGGCGGCGCCGAGCAGCGCGCGGGCCGGCCGCGGGAAGTCGGCGGCGAAGAAGATGCAGTCGCCGCGGGCGGCGCCCACGTGCTCGGCGAGGCCCGCCCGCTCGGCCTCGGAGAGGTTCTTGGCGACCGGGCCACCGAGCTCGCCGTCGTCACCGACCAGGACGTACGCCAGGCCGCGCGCCCCGCGCTGCTTGGCCCATTCCTGCCAGGCGTCGAGCTGCTTGCGGGGCTGGTCGGCACCGCCGGGCATCACCACCGCACCGACGTACTGCGCCTGGAAGACCCGGAACGGGGTCTCGCGGAAGTACTCGGTGCACTCGACCAGCTCCTGGCCCATGCGGAGGTCGGGCTTGTCGGTGCCGAACCGGCGCATCGCCTCGGCGTACGTGATCCGCGGGACCGGCCGCTTCAGGTCATGACCGACGAGGCTCCACAGTGCGGCCAGGATCTCCTCGGACAACGCGATCACGTCGTCCTGGTCGACGAAGCTCATCTCCACGTCGAGCTGGGTGAACTCCGGCTGCCGGTCGGCGCGGAAGTCCTCGTCGCGGTAGCAGCGGGCAATCTGGAAGTAGCGCTCGAGGCCGGCGACCATGAGCAGCTGCTTGAACAGCTGCGGGCTCTGCGGCAGGGCGTACCAGGAGCCGGGACGCAGCCGCGCCGGCACCAGGAAGTCGCGCGCACCCTCGGGGGTGGAGCGGGTCAGGGTCGGCGTCTCCACCTCGACGAAGCCGTGCTCGGCGAGCACGTCCCGCGCCGCCTTGTTGACGTCGCTGCGCAGCCGCATCGTGGCCGCCGGACCGGTGCGCCGCAGGTCGAGGTAGCGGTACCTGAAGCGCACCTCCTCGCTGACCGGGTTGGTGTGGTGCTCCTCCACCGGGAACGGCAGCGCGGCCGACTCGCTGAGCACCTCGACCTCGGTCGCGACGACCTCGATCTCACCGCTGGCCAGCGCGGGGTTCTCGTTGCCCTCGGGCCGCCGGCCCACCTCGCCGACCACCCGCAGGCAGAACTCCGAGCGCAGCGGGTGGGCCGCCTCCTCGTCGCGGATCACCACCTGCACGAGCCCGCTCGCGTCGCGCAGGTCGATGAAGGCCACCCCGCCGTGGTCACGCCTGCGGGCCACCCACCCGGCCAGAGTCACCGTCTCGCCGACATGCTCGGCGCGCAGGCTTCCTGCCTCATGGGTGCGGATCACGACAGCTCCTCCTCGACGGTCACCTGCGGACGCAGGTCTGCGTGCGGCGGCATCCAGCTGTCGAGGTCGGCCTCGACCTGCTCGCCGCTGCGGATGTCCTTGACCTCGTGGCCGGCCTCGCCGGACGGCGGGAACCACACGAACGGGATGCCGCGCCGCTCGGCGTACCTGATCTGCTTGCCGTACTTCTGCGCCGAGGCGGCCACCTCGGCGGCCACGCCGCGGGCGCGCAGCGTCTGCGCCACCGCGTCGCACTCCGGCCGGGAACCCTCGTCGGGAAGCGCGACCAGGACCGCCGAGGGCACGGACCGCGAGCCCGTCAGCAGCCCACGCTGGAACAGCGGCACGAGCAGCCGGCTGACCCCGAGGGAGATGCCGACGCCGGGGTACGTCGTCCGCCCGTCGCTGGCCAGCGAGTCGTAGCGGCCGCCCGAGCAGATCGACCCCAGGCCCTCGAACCCGCTCATCCGCGTCTCGAAGACCGTGCCGGTGTAGTAGTCGAGCCCGCGGGCCACGGACAGGTCCGCCTCGATCGTCAGCCGGTCGGTCTGCGCGCCGGCGCAGCCCTCGACGACCGTGCGCAGCTCGGCGAGCCCCTGCTCGAGCAGGTCGTGCTCGACGCCGAGTCGCTTCACCGCGTCCACGAACGACGTGTCCGTCGAGCGGACCGCGGCGAGCTCCAGGCACTGGTCGGCCTGTCTCGCGCTGAGGCCGACCTCGTCGACCAGCGCCTGCGCGACGCGGTGCGGGGACAGCTTGTCGAGCTTGTCGACGACGCGCATCGCCGCTGTCGGGTCGTCCACGCCGATCCCGGCGTAGAACCCCTGCAGCAGGCGGCGGTTGTTGACCTGGATCCGAAGCCGGGGCAGGAACGTCAGCGAGCCGAGGGCCTCGGCCATCACCCGCGCCACCTCGACGTCGTGGTGGAACGGCAGCTCGTCGCGCCCGACGACGTCGATATCGGCCTGGGTGAACTCGCGGAACCGCCCCTCCTGCGGTCGCTCGCCGCGCCATGCCTTCTGGATCTGGTAGCGCCGGAAGGGGAACTCGAGCCGGCCCGCGTGCTCGAGCACGTAGCGCGCGAACGGCACCGTCAGGTCGAAGTGCAGGCCCAGCGTGGAGGACGGGTCGGCGGCCTCGGCGCCGGGGTCGGCGTGCAGCCGGCGCAGGACGTAGACCTCCTTCTCCACCTCGCCCTTGCTGCCGAGCTGCTCGACCGTCTCCACCGCCCGGGTCTCGACGCTGGCGAAACCGTGCAGCTCGAACACACGGCGCAGCTCGTCGAGGATCTGCTGCTCGGCCATGCGCTGCGCAGGCAGCAGCTCGGGGAACCCGCTGACGGGCGTAGGTCTGCTCATCGGTTCAGAGGCCCTTGGCTGGTCCGGGCGGTGTCATCGACTGGGGCGCGAGGTCGGCCAGGAACGGGTTGCTCGCACGCTCGCGCCCGATCGAGGTCTGCGACCCGTGCCCGGGAAGCACCACGATCCGGTCGTCGAGTGGCAGCACCTTCGTGGCGAGGCTCTCCAGCATCGTGGGGTGGTCGCCGCCGGGCAGGTCCGTGCGCCCGATCGAGCCCGCGAACAGCAGGTCACCGGAGAACATCACCTCGGGCACGTCCTCGGGGCCGTCGTACGGCGACCGGAACGACACCGATCCGGGTGTGTGGCCGGGGTTGTGGTCGATGTCGAAGAACAGCCCGGCGAGGTCGAGCCGGTCCCCGTCGGCGAGCTCGCGTACGTCGTCGGGCTCGGCGAACTCGTACTTGCCGCCGAGCAGCATCCCGGCCGTCTCGGTGGACATCCCGGCCATCGGGTCCGACAGCAGGTGCCGGTCCGTGGGGTGGATGTAGGCGGGGCTGGAGTACGACCCGGCCACCGGCGCGACGCACCACATGTGGTCGATGTGACCGTGGGTCACCAGCACCGAGACCGGCTTCAGGCTGTGCTCGCGTACGACCTCGGCGACCCCGTCGGCAGCGTCCTTGCCGGGGTCGATGACCACGCACTCGCTGCCCGGGCCCGTGGCGACCACGTAGCAGTTGGTCCCCCACGGTCCTGCGGGAAAGCCGGCAATGAGCACGAACGACCTCTTCCACCTCGGCAGCAGGACCGGCCGTGGCGATCCTGCAAGTATGCGGTCCCTGCAGGGTATCGACCCGCCGTCTGCTTCCGCGAACGGCTTACGGCCTACCCGCGCCGTCAGACCATGCCGCACCCGCGGGCGGGTTCTGCTCCTAGGGCGTGTCCCGTGGACCTCGTCCGTCGCGAGCGTCGTCTGGCGGCATCTCCGGTTCCCTCGCAGTTCGCCCACTCGCTGCGCTCGCGCGCTCTCGCATCGGTCACGGGTGCACCGCACGGCGGAGGAGCGACGGCGATGCGCAGCATCGTCGAGCGACGACGCTGGCCGACTGCCGGTTGGCGCGGAGTGCCCGCCAGGCGGCGTGCAGCAGGACAGCAGGTTCACGGGACACGCCCTAGGCGGTGCGGTTGACCACCACGTCGCAGAGCCCGGCCAGCGCCTGCCGGGCGGCGTTGTCGGGGAGCTCCTCGAGCAGCTTGCGCGCCTCGTCGGCGGTCCGCGACACCTCGGCGCGGGCCTGCC
>DATMEB010000038.1:0-35228 GCA_035557095.1 Nocardioidaceae bacterium
CTTCCATCCACCGGCACGCCGTTGAGGGATCCGATCGCCGCATCGGCGACGAGACTCACCCGAATCTCGGGCGCGACAAGCGTCCGGACGGCATCGAACGTGCCGAGCGTCAGAAAGACGAGCGCGACAATCACGGCACCACCGAGGACGACGGATATGGCGACGCGGTCCGGGGTGATCCGGCGAGGGGTGCGGGTGGTGGGCATGATCGCTCCTTATCGAATGTCGTTAACATAACGACTATCAATAACCTGGTCAAGTCCGGCGTCGCATCCATCACGCCCCCAGCGAACAACGGAGTTCTGAACGGCATGCGTCGTTACTCTCGATATATCGGCGCCACCTCCCGTGTGAGCGCCGGAGGAGAAGATTTCAGATGTTCGAGCGTTTCACCGACCGAGCCCGTCGGGTGGTCGTCCTCGCCCAAGAAGAGGCGAAGATGCTCAACCACAACTACATCGGCACCGAGCACATCCTGCTCGGGCTGATCCACGAGGGTGAGGGCGTCGCCGCCAAGGCGCTGGAGTCGCTCGGCATCTCGCTCGACGCCGTGCGCGAGCAGGTGCAGGACATCATCGGCCAGGGACAGCAGCAGCCGACCGGCCACATCCCGTTCACGCCGCGCGCCAAGAAGGTGCTCGAGCTGTCGCTGCGCGAGGCGCTGCAGCTCGGCCACAACTACATCGGCACCGAGCACATCCTGCTCGGTCTCATCCGTGAGGGCGAGGGCGTCGCCGCCCAGGTGCTGGTCAAGCTCGGCGCCGACCTCAACCGGGTGCGCCAGCAGGTGATCCAGCTGCTGTCGGGCTACCAGGGCAAGGAGAGCGCCACCTCCGGCGCTCCCGCCGGCGAGGGCGCTCCCAGCAGCTCGCTGGTGCTCGACCAGTTCGGCCGCAACCTCACCCAGGCCGCTCGCGAGGCCAAGCTCGACCCGGTCATCGGGCGCGAGAAGGAGATCGAGCGGGTCATGCAGGTGCTGTCCCGCCGTACCAAGAACAACCCGGTCCTGATCGGGGAGCCCGGCGTCGGCAAGACCGCCGTCGTCGAGGGGCTGTCCCAGGCGATCGTGCGCGGCGACGTGCCGGAGACCCTGAAGGACAAGCAGATCTACACGCTCGACCTCGGCGCGCTGGTCGCGGGCTCCCGCTACCGCGGTGACTTCGAGGAGCGCCTGAAGAAGGTGCTGAAGGAGATCCGCACCCGCGGCGACATCGTGCTGTTCATCGACGAGCTGCACACGCTGGTCGGTGCCGGCGCCGCCGAGGGCGCGATCGACGCCGCGAGCATCCTCAAGCCGATGCTGGCCCGCGGCGAGCTGCAGACGATCGGTGCCACGACCCTCGACGAGTACCGCAAGCACCTGGAGAAGGACGCCGCGCTCGAGCGCCGCTTCCAGCCGATCCAGGTGCAGGAGCCCTCGATCGCGCACACGATCGAGATCCTCAAGGGGCTGCGCGACCGCTACGAGGCGCACCACCGGGTCACGATCACCGACGAGGCCCTGGTGTCCGCGGCCACGCTGGCCGACCGCTACGTCTCCGACCGGTTCCTGCCCGACAAGGCCATCGACCTCATCGACGAGGCCGGGTCCCGGCTGCGCATCCGCAGGATGACCGCTCCGCCGGACCTGCGTGAGTTCGACGAGAAGATCGCCAACGTCCGGCGCGACAAGGAAGGCGCGATCGACGGCCAGGACTTCGAGCGCGCAGCCAACCTGCGCGACGAGGAGAAGAAGCTGATCGCGGCCAAGAACGAGCGCGAGAAGCAGTGGAAGGCCGGCGACATGGACGTCGTCGCCGAGGTCGACGAGGAGCTGATCGCCGAGGTGCTGGCCACCGCGACCGGCATCCCGATCGTCAAGCTGTCCGAGGAGGAGTCGAGCCGGCTGCTCCGCATGGAGGACGAGCTGCACAAGCGCGTCATCGGCCAGGACGACGCCATCAAGGCGCTGTCGCGGGCGATCCGGCGCACGCGCGCCGGTCTGAAGGACCCCCGCCGTCCCGGCGGGTCGTTCATCTTCGCGGGCCCCTCGGGCGTCGGGAAGACGTGGCTGTCCAAGTCGCTCGCGGAGTTCCTGTTCGGCGACGAGGACGCGCTGATCCAGCTCGACATGAGCGAGTACTCCGAGAAGCACACGGTCTCGCGGCTGTTCGGCTCGCCTCCGGGCTACGTCGGCTACGAGGAGGGCGGCCAGCTGACCGAGAAGGTGCGGCGCAAGCCGTTCTCGGTGGTGCTGTTCGACGAGGTCGAGAAGGCCCACGTCGACATCTTCAACTCGCTGCTGCAGATCCTCGAGGACGGCCGGCTGACCGACAGCCAGGGTCGCGTGGTCGACTTCAAGAACACCGTGATCATCATGACGACCAACCTCGGCACGCGTGACATCGCCAGGGGCGTCAACCTCGGGTTCCAGCAGACCGGTGACACGGCCGCGTCGTACGACCGGATGAAGGCCAAGGTGTCCGAGGAGCTGCGCACGCACTTCCGGCCCGAGTTCCTCAACCGTGTCGACGAGATCATCGTGTTCCCGCCGCTCACCGAAAGCGAGATCATCGAGATCGTCGACCTGATGGTCGCCGAGGTCGAGAAGCGGCTGCGCGACAAGGACATGGACATCGAGCTCACGCAGCACGCGAAGGAGGTCCTGGCCCGGCGCGGCTTCGACCCGGTGCTGGGCGCCCGTCCGCTGCGGCGCACCCTGCAGCGTGACGTCGAGGACGTCATGGCCGAGAAGATGCTGTACGGCGAGCTGAAGGCCGGCGAGATCATCCTCGTCGACGTCGAGGGCGAAGGCCCCGAAGCGACGTTCACGTTCACCGGCACGCCGAAGAGCCGGCTGCCAGACGCCCCGCCGGTGGAGACCGCCGGCCAGGAGTGACCGCCGGCCACGAGTGACCAGCGCTGGCGTCCGACCTGCGACGCCCCCGACCCGCACCCGGGCCGGGGGCGTCGTCGCGTCTCAGGCGGGGAGGCGGAAGAGGTCGTCGTCGAGCGGCTCGACGAGGCCGTCGGCGACCAGCCCGTCCAGGGCCCGCTCGCGCTGCAGGCCGTCCTCCCAGGCCTCCTCGAGCCGCGTGCGGTGCACGGGCTCGTCGCAGTCGCGGAGTACGCCGAGCAGTCGCCCGCGGCACTGCCGGTCGGTCCCAGCGTACGTCTGGCCGCGTCGCGGTGGTCCGTCGTACGCCGGGAAACCGGCCGTCGCCCAGGCGCACTCGGCCAGCACCGGGCAGGCGCGGCAGCGCGGTGACCGGGCGGTGCACACGAGCGCACCGAGCTCCATCACGGCCACCGCCCACCGGGCGGCGACCGCCTCTTCCTCGGGCAGCAGCGACTCGGCCAGCCGTCGCTCGGCTGCGTTGACGCTGTTGGCGGGGTGCTCCTCGCCGGCGGCGGCGCGGGCCAGCACCCTGCGCACGTTGGTGTCGAGCACCGCGTTACGTCGTCCGAACGCGAACGTGGAAACCGCGGCGGCGGTGTAGTCGCCCACGCCGGGGAGCTCGCGAAGCGTCTCCCGGTCGGCTGGGACCCGCCCTTGGTGCCGCTCGGTGATGGCCTGGGCGGCGCTGTGCAGGCGCAGCGCGCGACGCGGGTAGCCCAGGCGCCCCCAGGCGCGCACCGCCTCGCCCGGAGCCGCAGCGGCTAGCGCGGACGGTGTCGGCCAGGCACGCATCCAGGCGTCGTAGACCGGCAGCACCCGGGTGACGGGGGTCTGCTGCAGCATGAACTCGCTGACCATGACCGCCCACGGGCTCGCGTCGGGGCGGCGCCACGGCAGGTCGCGCGCGTGGGCGGCGTACCAGTCCAGCACGGGGGCGTGCAGGCTCGACTCAGGCATCGCGCAGATCCTCGCACGCACAGGGGCGTGTCGGTGTGGCACCCACGACAGCCGTGCTGTTGAGGCTAGCGTGACGCGCATGAGCAACGTGGTGTCGCCACGCGGGCCGCTGCCACCGAAGGTGTACTGGCGCCGGCGGCTGGTCACGCTCGCGGTCCTGGTCGGCATCGTGCTGCTCGTGGGCCGGATGTTCGGCGGTGACGACACCGAGGCTGCGGCCGATCGCGAGGCGCCTGGGCCGAGCGCCCCCGCGACACCGGCACCGAAGCCGAGCACGTCACCCGATCCCACGGCCGAGCCGACCGCCGAGCCCACCCCCGATCGCGCCGAGCAGCGCCGCGAGCGGCGTGAGCGGCGTGAGCGCAGGCGCGCGGTCCAGGAGTCGCGCACTGCCGAGTTCAGCGGACCGGCGGGCCCGCTCGCGCAGCCGGCGGGTGCGTGCGAGGCCTCGGAGGTCGTGGTGACGCCGGACGTGGAGGACACCGACGCGTTCGCCGGCGTGCCGCTGCGGGTGGGGCTCTCCGCCAACGGCGACCAGGCGTGCACGTTCGCGTTCGGCCCGGACACCGTGGCCCTGCGGGTGACCTCCGGCGACGACCTGATCTGGGAGTCGCTGACCTGCGAAAGTGCGCTGGAGGAGCAGTCGGTGGTCGTACGGCCGGCCTGGCTCACCTACGTCGAGGTCGACTGGTCGGGCCGCCGAGCCGGCGAGGGGTGCGGCGAGACCGGCGACTTCGCCGAGCCGGGGTACTACTGGGCCGAGGCGGCCTCGCTCGGTGGTGAGCCGCAGCGCAGCCAGTTCGAGCTCGAGACGCCGCCGAAGCCCGAACCCACCGAGAAGCCGTCCGAGAAGCCCACCGAGGGCGAGAGCGCGAAGCCCGGCGACGACCCCGGCGACGACGGCAGCGACAACGAGTCAGGTGAGCCCGCCGGCGAGGAGCAGCAGGCCCAGGGCGACTCCATCCAGAGCGAACAGGACGGCGCGGAGGATCCGGACCAGGCGGGCGCGTCGCCCCAGGCCGAGCGCGACGGCGAGCAGCAGCAGCGCTGATACTGCATCGCCCCGATGGCCCTGACTGCCGACGGGCCCAGGGCGGGGTCAGACGTAGCGTTCGAGGATGCTCGACTCGGCCAGCCGGGACAGCCCCTCGCGTACGCTGCGCGCGCGGAACTCGCCGACGCCCTCCACGATCTGCAGGTCGTCGATGCTGGCGGCGAGCAGCTTCTGCAGGCTGCCGAAGTGCTCGACCAGCCGGTCGACGACGGTGCCGGGTAGCCGCGGCACTTTCGCCAGCAGCCGGTATCCGCGCGGCGTGATGGCGCTGTCGAGGTGCTCGGGCCCGCCGAGCCCGAGCGCACGCGACACCGCGGCGACGTCGACGAGCTCGGAGGAGTCGAGCGACTTGAGCTCCTCGAGCACCTCCTCGACGCCCTTGGCCCGGCGCCCGGTCGGCAGGTAGTCGCGGATCACCAGGTCGCGCTCGGAGTCCACGCCGGTGACGAGCTCGTCGAGCTGCAGGGACAGCAGCCGGCCGTCGGTGCCGAGCTCGACGACGTAACCCTCGATCTCGCGGGCGATCCTTAGCACCATCTCCAGTCGCTGCGCGACCGCGGCGACGTCGCGCACGGTCACGAGGTCCTCGATCTCCAGGGCCGACAGCGTGCCGGACACCTCGTCGAGGCGCAGCTTGTAGCGCTCGAGCGTGGCCAGCGCCTGGTTGGCTCGGGCCAGGATCTGCCCGGAGTCCTCCAGCACGTAGCGGTTGTCGCCGACGTAGATCGCGATGATCAGCATCGACTGCGACACCGAGATCACCGGGAGGTTGGTCTGCCGTGCAACCCGGTCGGCGGTGCGGTGCCGGGTGCCGGCCTCCTCGGTGGGGATCGACGGGTCGGGCATCAGGTGTACGCCGGCCCGTACGATCCGGGTGGCGTCGCGGTCGAGGATGATCGCGCCGTCCATCTTGGCCAGCTCACGCAACCCGGTCGGTGTGAACGGCACGTCGAGCTCGAACCCACCGGTGCTGACCGACTCGACCACGCGGTCCTGGCCGAGGACCAGGAGGGCGCCGGTGCGGCCGCGCAGGATGCGCTCCAGCCCTTCGCGCAGGTCGGTACCCGGCGCGATACTGGCGAGGGTCGCCCGTAGGCGCGCCTCACCGGTGAGCTTGTCGATGCTTGCCACTGTGCTCCGAAGACTGGGTATGTTCCTGCGCTCAGTGTAGAGGTCGGGCCGATCGAACGCCGGGCGCCGCGGAGGTCGACTTCCGCGGCGGGGGTTGGTGAAGCGGACTTCAAGTCGTCAGAAGCACGACAGCCGGGTCGGGGCCGGGAGGCGTCGCAGGGCCGACGCCAGCCCGTCCCCGCATCCCTCAGGTCGTCAGCCGGAGCAGGTGCAGTGCCTCGCTGACGTCGGCCGCGGCGTAGACGCTGAGCCCGGGAGTGCCGGCGGTCTTTGCGGGTGCCACCCCCTGGTCGGCGGGTACGATCGCCCGCGTGAACCCGAGCCGTGCCGCCTCCTCGAGCCGGCGCTGCACACCGGGGACCCGCCGGATCTCACCGGCAAGACCCACCTCGCCGAGCGCGACCATGCCCGGGGGGACGCTGCGCTCGTGCGCAGCGGACGCGACCGCGACCGCGGCGGACAGGTCGGCCGCCGGCTCGCTGAGCCGGGCGCCGCCCACGGTCGCGGCATAGACATCCTGGCCGGTCAGCGGCACGCCGGCCCGCTTCTCCAGCACCGCCAGCAGCATCGCCATGCGTTGCGCGTCGAGGCCGCTGGTCGACCGGCGTGCGCCCTGTCCCGACGGAGACGCCACCAGGGCCTGTACCTCGGCGAGCATCGGGCGCCGGCCCTCGAGCGTGACCGTGATGCAGGTGCCGGGCACGGGCTTGTCGTGGCGGGAGACGAAGAGACCCGTCGGGTCCGTCACCTCGACGATGCCCTCGTCGGAGAGGTCGAAGCAGCCGATCTCGTCGACCGGGCCGAAACGGTTCTTGACCGCGCGCACCAGCCGCAGCCGCGAGTTGCGGTCGCCCTCGAACTGCAGCACGACGTCGACGAGGTGCTCGAGCACCCTCGGGCCGGCGATCGAGCCGTCCTTGGTGACGTGGCCGACCAGCACGGTGGCGATGCCCAGCTGCTTGGCCACCCGGGTCAGCGCGGCCGACACCTCGCGCACCTGGGTGACGCCGCCGGCGGTGCCGTCGACGTCGGGTACGCCGATCGCCTGCACGGAGTCGATCACCATCAGGCCCGGCGAGACCTGCTCGATGTGGCTGATCACCGCACCGAGCTCGGTCTCGGCGGCGAAGTACAGCCGGTCGTGCACCGCCCCCGTGCGCTCGGCGCGCAACCGCACCTGCGCAGCGCTCTCCTCACCGGAGACGTACAGCGTGTCCTTGCCGGCCCGCGCGGCCTGCGCCGCGACCTCGAGCAGCAGCGTGGACTTGCCCACCCCCGGCTCGCCGGCGAGGAGGAGCACGGCGCCGGGCACGAGGCCGCCACCGAGCACGCGGTCGAGCTCGCCGACGCCGCAGGACTGCGCACTGGACGCCTCGACGCTGATCTGCGTCATCGGCAGCGCCGGGCTGCTGACCGGGCCGGGGCCGACCCGTGACCGCGGGGCGCTCCGCTCGTCGACCGTGCCCCAGGCCTGGCACTCACCGCAGCGCCCGACCCACTTGGTGGTCTCCCAGCCGCACTCTCCGCAGCGGTAGCCCGGCCGCGGACGGGTCGACGTCGTCTTCGCCATGCGCGAAACGTTAGGTCATGCGGCCGACAGAACCGCGGCGCCGAACCGCGGCCCGGGTGCCCCACTGCTTGTCGCGAATCGACTGCGGCGGTGCCGGCACCTCCCTAAGGTGCCAGGCATGGCGTCGACCACACCGAACGAACCCAGCGCACAGGCCACGAGCGCGCCGTCGGTTCTCATGCGGCTGCTGTCGATGACGACGTTCGTCGGCGTGGTGGGGTTCGCCGCGGCCGAGATCGTGCAGCTCGTTCAGCACGGCCAGGCAGCATTCGCCGACGCGAGCCTGGCCAACGCGCTCACCTGGCTGGTCGGCGTCAACGCGTGGATCACGGGCTGCGGCCACCTGTTCTTCCCCAACCCGATCGCGGGCGCGATCGGGTGGCCGAAGGGCAACCCCTTCCAGTGGGAGGTCGGCCTGGCCGGGCTGCTGATCGGCATCCTCGGTGTCATGGCCGCGGGCCAGGACCGTGGGTTCCAGCTCGCCACGGTCATCGCGTTCTCGGTGTTCTACCTCGGAGCGGCCGTGGGGCACGTGCGCGAGATGGTCCGGGAGCGCAACTTCGCTCCCGGGAACGCCGGTTTCATCTTCTGGTACGACATCCTCGCGCCAGCCGCGGTCATCAGTCTGTTCGTCATCACCTGACCGGCCCGGCTTCAACTACTGCGGTCAACACCGGCGGTCACCACTGCCGCCACCACACGTTGACGGCGTAGTCGACCTCGAGGCCGACGTGCTCGGCGGCGACCCGGTCCGCGTGCTCGGGTGGCAGCTCGATCCGCAGGACAGCCTCGAGGTCGGCCCGCGACTCGAACCGCCATCCCATGTCCACCTGGCGGCGGTGCCATCCGTGCCGTGACCAGAACGCCTCGACCGCGATCGGGTCGTAAGCGGGGTAGGCCGTGCGGAACCACCGGCCGAAGGTGCTGCGGGTCGCGTCGTTGTCGACGACGAACGACACTCCGCCGCGCCGCATCACGCGCGCGAGCTCACGCAGGCCTGGTTCGCAGCCCGGACCGAAGAAGTAGGCCCAGCGCGCGTGGCTGACGTCGACGCACGCGTCCGGCAGCGGCAGGTCCTGCGCGGCGCCGACGTGTACCCGGACGTTGGGCAGTCGCGCGCTGCGCCGCCGGGCCGCCGAGGCCAGTCCCGGATGCGGCTCCACGCCGACCGCGCGGTGGGCCGACCGGGCGAACCAGGGCAGGTGGTAGCCGGTGCCGCATCCGATGTCGAGCACGTTGGCGCCGGACCAGTCGCGGATGTCGGCCAGGGCGTCGGCGAGCCGGCCGTCCGGGTCGACGGCCCGGTTCTCGATCTCGTAGACGGCCGGCGTGCCCCAGATGTTGGGGCTGCGGATCGCACCGCGTGCGGTCACGGTCATCCTGTGCCCGGCCGTTCGGCGTCCATCGCGAAGTGCGTACGGCGTGGGCTCAGATGCGGACGATGCCGTCCGCGGTCCGGAAGTGCGCGGCCACAACGCCGGGGGTGCCGTGCGGGGCCACCCACTCGACGTCCAGGCCCTCCAGGATCCGGTCGGGCCGCTCGCCGCCCAGCCATTTCGTCACCCGCTTCGGGTCGCCTGCGATCTCCAGCTTGGCGAGGCTGATGTCACCGCTGGCGCCCGCGGAGGGGTGGTGCTCGAGCTCACTCTGCCACTGCACGAAGAACGGCAGCTGTGGGTCGGAGATCAGGCCCTTGATGCCGATCTGCCGCCAGCGCAGCTCGATGCCGTCGGGTCTGTGGCGGTTGCCGGGCACCGAGTCGCGCCCCAGGCGTTCCTCGACGTCGGAGATGTCCTCAACGGCGACGACCCAGCCCAGCCAGCCGCCACCGGCCTCGGACCGGTCGCGCACCGCCTGGCCGAACGGGGCCTTGTCGGAGGCGGGGTGATCGAGTACCTCGACGATCTCGAGGTACTGGTCACCCACGAGGGGGAGTACGACGTTGCGGGTGCCGAAGCGTGGATGCACGCCACCGTCGACGAACTTCTCGCCCAGCAGCTCGGTGAGGCGCTGAGCGGTTCCCACGAGGCCGTCTGCCCCCACCGCGTAGGAGACGTGGTCGAGATGCATGCCAAGCATTGTGTCGACCCTGAGAATTCACTGAGACATCGGGGTCGGTTTGCCGTACTCCAAGCGATCGGGGCGCCGCGAGCCCCGGCCGGTCGTGTGCTGGGTCAGCCGTGCTCGGGGTCGGCCGGGTGCAGGGCCAGTGCACTGCGCGACTTCAGGTGCCGCTTGCAGTGCTCGGCGAGCTCGTCGTACGCGTCGCGACCCATCATCTCGACCAGCTCGGGCTCATACGACACGAAGACGGGGTCGGACGCGACGTGCGCCTCGGTGTTGCCGGTGCAGTACCAGTCGAGGTCGTGACCTCCGGGGCCCCAGCCGCGCCGGTCGTACTCGCCGAGCGTGACCTCGGTGTAGGTCGTGCCGTCGCCGCGCTCGACGTCGCGGTAGCCGCGCCGGATCGGCAGCTGCCAGCACACGTCCGGCTTGGTCTCGAGCGGGTGCATGTCGTGCTTGAGCGCGTAGGCGTGCAGCGCACAACCGCGCGGGCCGTCGAAGTCGGGGCCGTTGTGGAAGATGCACGCGCCCTCGAAGCGACGGGTCTTGCGCTCGCCATCCTCGTCGACCTCGGTCCAGCCGTTGCTGCGCCCCTCGTCGCGGTTCTGCCAGTCCTCGTCGGTGAGCTTCTTGACGAACTTCTTGACGCGCTTCTCGTCGTCCTTGTCGGAGAAGTGCGCTCCGAGGGTGCAGCACCCGTCGTCGGGACGGTCGGCGTAGATGCCCGGGCAGCCGTTGCCGAAGATGCAGGTCCACCGCGACGTGAGCCAGGTCAGGTCGCAGCGGTAGACCTGTTCCTCGTCCTCGGGATCGGCGAACTCGATCCAGGCACGCGGAAACTCCAGCTCGATCTCAGGCATGTCATCGAGACTACGCCGTGACAAGGCCTGCCTCCAGCTAGCGTGGCCTCATGCGCATCGCCGTTCTCGACGTCGGGTCGAACACCGTGCACCTGCTGGTGGTCGACGCCCGTCGCGGCGCCCGGCCGTTGCCGGCGTTCTCCCACAAGGTGACGCTGCGCCTCGCGGAGTTCCTCGACGCCGACGGTGCACTGGAGCGCGAGGGTGTGGAGCAGCTCGTCAGCTTCGTGCGCGAGGCGTTGGAGATGTCAGAGGACAAAGGGTGCGAGTCGGTGCTCGCCTTCGCGACCTCCGCGGTCCGCGAGGCCACCAACGGCGAGCAGGTGATCGCGCAGGTCAACGACGAGACCGGGATCGACCTCGTGGTGCTGCCCGGCGGCGCCGAGGCGCGACTCACCTTCCTCGCCGTGCGCCGCTGGTTCGGCTGGTCCTCAGGCCGGCTCACCGTCTTCGACATCGGAGGCGGTTCGCTGGAGATCGCCGCCGGCCCCGACGAGTCGCCGCTGGTGGAGCAGTCGCTCCCGCTGGGAGCCGGGCGACTGACCCGCGACTGGCTGCCCGGCGACGTCCCGGACCCCGACGACCTGCGCAAGCTGCGCAAGCACATCCGCGCGACGATCGCCCACGACGCCGGCGAGGTGCTGCAACAGGGAACCGCCGACCACACGGTCGCCACCAGCAAGACGTTCCGGTCGCTGGCCCGGGTGTGCGGGGCCGCCCCCTTGGCCGAGGGGCCCTACGTACGCCGGCTGCTGCCCCGCGAGGAGCTGAGCGAGTGGCTGCCCAAGCTGATGGAGATGACGGCCGCCGAGCGCGCCGACCTGCCGGGTGTCTCCAGCGCACGAGCCCACCAGCTGGTGGCCGGGGCGATGGTCGCCGACGCGGTCCTCGACCTCTTCGACCTCGACGCGCTGGAGATCTGCCCGTGGGCGCTGCGCGAGGGCGTCATCCTCGAGCATCTGGACAAACTCTGAGCCGTCCCGACCGGCGCCGCCTCCGGAGCAATAGTGTGAGGGGATGACCGATTCGCTGGACGGGGCCGGACGGCCCGCGGTCTTCGAGACCGAGGGCCGCGTGGCTCTCGACGAGGCGCCCGATGCCCGGGTGGGCCTGTCGACCGCGTCGGTCTACCCCGAGTCCACGGCCAGCGGTTTCGAGGTCGCCTCCCGGCTCGGCTACGACGCCGTCGAGGTGATGGTCAGTGTCGACCCGGTGAGCCAGGACGTCGACGCGGTGCGGCATCTCGCGGACTACCACGCGCTGCCGGTGTGCGCGATCCACGCGCCGTGTCTGCTGATCACGCAACGGGTCTGGGGTACCGAGCCCTGGGGCAAGCTCGAGAAGAGCGCGGAGATGGCGCGTGCGCTGGGCGCGGAGATCGTCGTCGTGCACCCGCCGTTCCGCTGGCAGCGTGACTACGCCAAGGGGTTCGTGGACGGCATCGCGGCGCTCGAGGCCGACACCGGGGTGCAGTTCGCGATCGAGAACATGTACCCCTGGCGGGCTCCGCGTCGCGACGTCCAGGCCTACGTCCCCGGCTGGAACCCGGTCGAGCACGAGTTCTCCAACGTGACGCTGGACCTCTCGCACACCGCGACCGCCGGAACCAACCCCGTCGAGATGGCCGCCGAGCTTGGCGACCGGCTCGCGCATGTGCACCTCGCCGACGGGTCGGGCTCGGCCAAGGACGAGCACCTGGTGCCGGGCCGGGGCAGCCAGCCGTGCGCGGAGTTCCTGGAGTACTGCGCGAGCACGCACTTCCGCGGGACCGTCGTGGTCGAGATCAACACCCGGCGCAGCGGCAGCCGCGCGCTGCGCCAGCAGGACCTCGCCGAGGCGCTGGCATTCGCCCGGCTGAACCTGGTGGCGGCCGCCGACTACACCGTCTCCTCCGACGGCACGGTCGAACGCCGGGGACGATGACCGCCTCGGCCAGCCGGCGTACCAGCGGCCGTGGCCGTCGTCCCGGTGGCCCGGACACCCGGGGCGAGATCCTGACGGCGGCGCGGGCGTCGTTCGCCGAGCGGGGCTTCGACCGCACGACGATCCGCGGGGTCGCCGCCGACGCCCGTGTCGACCCGGCGCTGGTGCACCACTACTTCGGCAACAAGGAGGACCTGTTCCTCGCCGCGCTGGAGGTGCCGATCGACCCGCGCACGCTGATCCCCGAGGTCTTCGCGCCCGGCCTGGACGGGGTCGGCGAACGGATGGTCCGAACGTTCCTCGGGGCGTGGGACAGGCCGGAGAACAACCAGGCGCTGGTGGCGTTCATCCGGACCGCCTTCGTGGCCGACGAGACCGCGGACCTGCTGCGCAACGGCATCGAGGCGGTGGTGCTGCGCGCGGTCATCCCGCAGCTGCGCCCGGCCGGTGACGCCGAGGTACGCGCCACGCTGGTCGCCTCGCAGATGGCCGGGCTGATCATGGCGCGCTACGTCCTTCGCATCGAGCCGCTGGCGTCGCTGCCCGCCGAGGACGTGGTCTCGTGGGTGGCGCCGAACCTCCAGCGCTATGTCGACGCCCCGCCTCCGCCACGCTCGTGAAGGATTGACGCGTCAGCGGCTCGTGACCATAATTCAACGCATGATGAATAACTCCCGCGCAGCGATCGAGGTCCGCGACCTGCGCGTCGACCGCGGCGGTCGCGAGGTGCTGCGCGGCCTCACCTTCGACGTGCCCACGGGGCAGGTCACCGGCCTGCTCGGCCCGTCCGGATGCGGCAAGACCACGTTGATGCGCGCGCTCGTGGGCGTGCAGAGCAACGTCGTCGGTGGCATCCAGATCCTCGGCGAGCCCGCGGGCTCGCGGTCGCTGCGACGCCGGATCGGCTACGTCACCCAGGCGCCCAGCGTCTACCGGGACCTGACCGTGCGGCAGAACCTGCAGTTCTTCGCCACCGTGCTGTCGGCCGGGCGCGACGCCATCGAGCGCGCGATCGAGTACGTCGACCTCGGCGACCACGCCGACGTCATGGTCGGACGGCTCTCCGGCGGCCAGTCGTCCCGGGCCTCGCTCGCCGTGGCCCTGCTGGGGTCGCCCGACGTGCTCGTGCTCGACGAGCCGACCGTCGGCCTCGACCCCGTGCTGCGCCGCGACCTGTGGGCATTGTTCCACCGGCTCGCCGAGTCGGACGTCACCGTGCTGGTCTCCAGCCACGTCATGGACGAGGCCGACCGGTGCGAACGCCTGCTGCTGCTGCGCGAGGGACTGCTGCTGGCCGACGACACCCCGGCCGCGCTGCGCGAACGCACCAGCTCGGCCGACATCGAGGGCGCCTTCCTGACGCTCGTGGAGAAGGCGGAGGTGGCCCGATGAGCCCGCGTATCACGTTGTCCGTGGCGCTGCGCGTGCTGCGCCAGCTGCGCCACGACCCACGCACGATCGCGATGCTCGTCGTCGTCCCGTGCGTGCTGCTGACCCTGCTGTGGTGGATGTTCGACGGCAACGACCTGGTGTTCAACCAGTTCGGTCCGCCACTGCTCGCGCTGTTCCCGTTCATCGTGATGTTCCTGGTGACCTCGGTGACGACGCTGCGCGAGCGCTCCAGCGGCACCCTGGAGCGGCTGCTTTCGATGCCGATCAACAAGGCAGACCTGCTGCTCGGCTACGCGCTCGCGTTCGGGCTCGTCGCCCTGGCACAGGCGACCGTCGCGGTCGGTCTCACCGTCGGTCTGCTGGGTCTCGACGTCACCGGCCCGGTGTGGATGCTCACCGTCGTCGCGGTCCTCGACGCGGTGCTGGGCACCGCGCTCGGCCTGTTCGTGTCCGCGTTCGCCGAGACGGAGTTCCAGGCCGTGCAGTTCATGCCCGCGATCGTGCTTCCGCAGGTGCTGCTGTGCGGTCTGTTCGTCGCCCGCGACAGTCTGCCTTCCGTGCTCGAGGCCGCCTCGGAGGTGCTCCCGTTGTCGTACGCCGTCGAGGCGATGCAGCAGGTACAGACCAGCAGCGACCTGTCGTCGACCCTCTACACGGATCTGCTGGTCATCGCGCTGTTCGTGGTGGCCGCGCTGGGTCTGGGTTCTGCCACCCTGAAGCGGCGTACGGCGTAGCCTGGTCGGCGCGTCGGGCAACGGGGCCCGCCCTGGCAGAGGAGGTACTGTGCTCCGGCGTTCGCTGTTGGCGCTCGCGCGCAGCTCGAAGGTGAAGGACCTGGTCGCCACGTTGCCCGTATCGAGCGGGATCGTCGCGCGCTACGTTCCGGGGGAGTCCACCGAGTCGGCGATCGAGGCCGCCCGGCATCTCGCCGGTGACGGGCTGCTCTGCACGCTCGACTACCTCGGCGAGGACACCGCCGACCGCGCTCAGGCCGACCAGACCGTGCACGCCTACACCGACCTGCTGCGCGGCCTCGCCGCGTCGGGGCTCGCGCACGGCACCGAGGTGTCGGTGAAGCTCTCGGCCGTCGGCCAGGCCCTGGCCGGCGACGGCGAGAAGATCGCCCTCGACAACGCCCGCACGATCTGCCAGGCCGCCCGCAACGCCGGCACCACGGTCACGCTCGACGCCGAGGACCACGCCACGACCGACTCGACCCTGGAGGTGCTGCGCAACCTGCGCCAGGACTTCCCCGAGACCGGCGCGGTCGTGCAGTCCTACCTGCGGCGCACCGAGAGCGACTGCCGCGAGCTCGCCTACGAGGGGTCGCGGGTGCGGCTGTGCAAGGGCGCGTACAAGGAGCCCCCGTCGGTGGCGTTCCAGGACAAGGCCGACGTGAACAAGTCCTACGTGCGTTGCCTGAAGGTGCTGATGGCCGGCCGCGGCTACCCGATGGTCGCCTCGCACGACCCGACCCTGATCGACATCGCCGGTGCGCTGGCGGCGCGGCACGACCGGCAGAAGGGGTCGTACGAGTACCAGATGCTGTACGGCATCCGGCCCGAGGAGCAGCGCCGCCTCTCCGGCGCCGGGGAGAAGATGCGGGTGTACGTGCCGTACGGCAACGAGTGGTACGGCTACCTGATGCGACGTCTGGCGGAGCGCCCGTCCAACGTCACGTTCTTCCTGCGATCGTTGGTCTCGCAGAGCTGACCCCGACACCGGGCCGTACCCGGCCCGGCCGCGACCACGGAGGTGCCTTCCGATGACCGTTGCCATCCTGGGAGCCGGCGTGATGGGGGAGACCCTGGCGTCCGGCCTGATCCGCGCCGGTCGTGAGGTCGGCGACCTGCTGCTCACCGAGCGGCGGCCCGACCGTGCGGCCGAGCTGCGTGGGCGGTACGGCACCGAGGTGATCTCCAACCTCGACGCGGCCAAGCGTGCCGAGACCCTCGTCATCGTGGTCAAGCCGCAGGACATGACGAGGCTGCTGGACGAGATCGCCGGCGAGGTGCGTGCCGGGCAGCTGGTGATCTCGCTGGCCGCGGGGATCACCACCGAGCTGATCGAGTCGCGGCTCCCCGACGGAGTCGCTGTCGTGCGGGTGATGCCGAACACCCCGGCCCTCGTCGACGAGGGCATGGCCGCGATCGCGCCCGGCACCCACTGCGACGACGAGCACCTGCACGAGGCCGAGGAGCTGCTGCGCTCGGTCGGCCGGGTCGTGCACGTGCCGGAGTACCAGCTCGACGCGGTGACCGCGATCAGCGGATCCGGTCCGGCGTACCTCTTCTTCGTCGTCGAGGCGATGATCGAGGCCGGCGTGGCCCTCGGGCTGCCGCGCAGCACCGCCTCGGAGCTCGTGGTGCAGACGGTGGTCGGCTCCGCCAAGATGCTGCGCGAGACCGGTGAGCACCCCGTGGTGCTGCGCGAGCGGGTGACCTCTCCTGGCGGTACGACCGCCGCGGCGGTCCGCGAGCTCGAGGATCACAAGGTGCGCGCCGCGTTCATGACCGCGCTCGAGGCGGCCCGCGACCGTTCCCGGGCACTGGCCAGCGGCGCCGACGAGTAGGGGCCGTGACCCAAGCGGCGGCGCGCGTCCCGAGCCCGGCGCCGACGAGCCCGGTGCCGACGATCCCGGCGCCGACGATCCCGGCGCCGACGATCCCAGCGAAGGGCGCATAGTTCAGCCATGCTGGAGACATGCACTCCGTCACGGCACGCAGAACGATCCAGGCATCGCCCGAGCAGGTGTGGGCGCTGGCGACGGACATCGCCCATTGGCCCGACACCATCAGCGGGGTCGACCGCGTCGAGGTCCTCAGCGAGGGAGACTTCGGGCCGGGCACACGCTGGCGCGAGACGCGCACGATGCTGGGGCGGGAGGCGACCGAGGAGATGTGGGTGACGGCCACGGACCCCGAACGCTTCTACACCGTCGAGGCAGAGAGCCACGGCGCGCACTACGTGTCGACGTTCACCTTCACCGAGACCGCCCCGGAGCAGACCGAGGTCGTGCTCAAGTTCAGCGGCCGGCCGCAGAGCACGGTCGCGAGGGTGCTGGCCAAGGTCACCGGTCCGGTGGCCTCGCGCTCGGTCGCCAAGGCGCTGCAGAAGGACCTCGACGACCTCGCGGCGGCCGCCGAGCGACCTGAACGGCACTGAGTGACGGTGAGTTGAGCGGACCCGTGGCCATGATCCAGCAGCGCGACCTCGATGTCGTCGTGTTCGGTGCGACCGGGGTGACCGGCCGACGGGTGGCGGCCTACCTCGACGACCGTGCTTCGCAGACAGGTGCCCGGTGGGCCGCCGCGGGCCGTGATCCGGTCCGGCTGCGGCGGGTGCTCGCGCAGGAGGGAGTGCACGAGCCGGAGACGCTCGTCGCCGACCTGGCCGACCCCGGTTCGCTGGTCGCGATGGCCTCGCGGGCGAAGGTCGTGCTCAACCTCGTCGGGCCGTACTCGCTGTACGGGCGGCCGGTGATCGAGGCCTGCGTCGACTCCGGTGCGCACTACGCCGACCTGACCGGCGAGATCCCGTTCATGCGCCAGGTCGTCGACGAGGTCGACGAACGAGCGCGCGACGCCGGGGTGAAGCTGGTGCAGGCCTGCGGGTTCGAGGCGCTACCTCCCGACCTCGCGGTGGCGCTGGCCGCCGAGACCGCGCGCAGCCGCTGGCACGAGCCGTTGGCCGACGTCGACCTGGAGCTGTCGTACACGCTTCCGCCAGGGATGCCGCGCCCGTCGGACCTCATCTCCGGTGGCACGTTCCAGAGCATGGCCGCGGTGGCCGCGGGCGAGGAGGACGCCGCCAGCCTGACCGACCCGGCGGCCCTGGTGACCGACCCGGTGCTGGCCAGCGAGGTCCGCCGGCGCAGCCCGATCCGGGTGCGCCCGCGACGCGGGACCCAGGGGGCGGTCGTCGCGCCCATGGTCCCCGCCGCGTTCATCAACCCGGCGGTCATCCAGCGCACCGCCGCTCTGTCGGTGGACGTCCGCGACGAGTGGGTCGAGCCGTTCGCGTACCGCGAGGGCGTGGCGCTCACCGGGCCGGTCGCGACGCTGCCGCTGCGCGTGGCCGCGGCCGGTGCGCTGTCGGGCATGCAGGTCGGGATCGGGCAGACGAGCCGCGCGGCACCGGCGGTACGGCGCCGGATCGGCGGCGTGCTCGGTGCGCTGCTGCCCGGCTCGGGGTACGGTCCGGCCGCGGACCGCCTGGAGGGATGGCGCTGGCAGCTGGCCGTACACGCACGGACCACCGGTGGCGCCGGCGTCCTCGTGCGGGTGGAGGCCGAGGGCCATCCCGGCTATCTCGCCACCGCGCGGATGCTCGGCGAGGCCGGGCTCATGCTCGCCGAGACCGGCACCACCCCGGACCGCTCCGGATGCCTGACGCCCGCCACCGCGCTGGGGACACGGAGCGTCGACCGGTTCGCGCACGCGCGGCTGCGCTTCGCCGTCGTCGACGACACCGGCCGCGACGACACCGGCCGCGACGATCCGGGCGCGATGGGTAAGGTCCGACCATGACGGGCAGCGCGTGCGTGGTGTTCGACGAGACCCTGACCGACTACGACTTCGGCCACGGTCACCCGATGACGCCGGTGCGGGTCGACCTGACCATGCGCCTGGCCAAGGCGCTCGGCGTCGTGGGCCAGGGCGGCATGCCGCAGGTGCCGGCTCCGGTGGCCACCGAGGACGTCATCGCCAAGGTGCACAGTGAGCAGTACATCGAGACCGTGCGCAAGGTGAGCGCGAACCCTCACCGGCTGCACCTCGAACGCGGGCTCGGCAGCGACGACAACCCGGCGTTCGCGGGCATGCACGAGGCCACCGCGCACGTCGTCGGCGCCTCGGTCGAGGCCGCCCGCCGGGTCTGGCAGGGCGAGGTCAAGCACGCCGCCAACATCGCCGGCGGCCTGCACCACGCGATGCGCGACTACGCCAGCGGGTTCTGCATCTACAACGACACCGCGATCGCGATCCAGTCGCTGCTCGACCAGGGCGCGGAGAGGGTCGCGTACGTCGACGTCGACGTGCACCACGGCGACGGTGTGCAGACGGCCTTCTACAACGACCCGCGCGTGCTCACGATCAGCCTGCACGAGACTCCGCGCACGCTGTTCCCGGGCACGGGTACGCCGGACGAGACCGGCGGACCGGAGGCACCGGGATCGGCGGTCAACGTGGCGCTGCCGCCGGGCACGTCCGACGCGGGCTGGTTGCGGGCCTTCCACGCCGTGGTGCCGCCGATCCTGATGGAGTGGAAGCCGCAGATCCTGGTCACGCAGCAGGGCTGCGACTCCCACATCGAGGACCCGCTGGCGCACCTGATGCTCACCGTCGACGGCCAGTGCGCGGCCTACCGCGCCCTGCATGCCCTGGCGCACAGCCTGTGCGACGGTCGCTGGGTGGCCGTCGGGGGCGGCGGCTACGCGATCGTCGACGTCGTGCCCCGCGCCTGGTCGCACCTGCTCGGGCTGGTGGCGGGTGCGCCGGTAGACCCCAGGACCGAGACGCCGGGGGAGTGGCGGGAGTACATCCAGCGGCTGCTGGGACGGGTCGCGCCGCGGCGGATGACCGACGGCCGGGAGCCGGAGTACCGCGACTGGGCCGAGGGCTACGACCCCGACTCCTGGCTCGACCGGTCGGTCCACGAGACCCGTAAGGAGTCGTTCCCCTTCCATGGGATCGACCCGCTGTACTGACCTCCCGCTGTGCTTGACCCCCGGGGCCGCGCGAGGCGGGGGCGCCGGCAGGGGCTCCTGACGCCCGCCTGAGGCGCGCCTGAGGCGGCTGCGACGGGAACGCCCAGGTCTGGGCCGTTCTGGGCCAGGTCTGGGCCAGGGCTGGGACTGTCCGGTCTGCGTAGTTTCTGCGATTGCCTTCACAACCGTCACATCAGGCACTACTCTCACGCTACGCACGCGCGTTAGGTCACCGGTGGGGAAGCCGGTGAGCGATGCGTGCCGAAAGCACGGTGCAAGATGCCCGCTGATAAAGATGGAGATGCCGAGCAGCCGCTCTCCGATGCCACATTTCTCACCGTGGCGGAGGTGGCCGCCGCTATGCGCGTGTCGAAGATGACTGTCTATCGACTCGTGCACTCAGGTGAACTCCCTGCCGTGCGCGTGGGGCGGTCGTTCCGCGTCCAGCAGAGCGCCGTCGACGAGTACCTTCGGAAGTCGTTCTTCCAGGCCGGCTGAACGTCCCACGCCGCAGCACACCATGCCTCGCTGCCCCTCGGGGGGCGGCGAGGCCTTTTGGTACCCCCTTTGGTATTCCCTGTGTGGCCCGGGCTCCGGCTCCGGGCCCGGTCAGGGCCGCAGGTAGTTCTGGGTGGCCAGCCACCCGTTCGAGGTGTGCCTCGCGCCGATGCCGATCAGCCGGAACCGGCGTGAGAGCAGGATCGCGCGGTGGCCGTCGGAGCCCATCCACATCCGCACCATGCGCCGGGGCGTCACGTGCCCGCGCGCGATCACCTCGCCGGCAGCGGTCGCGTCGCAGCCGCGCATGACGACCCGCTGATTGCGGTGCTCGAACCGGCCGGTGCGGGCCATGTGCCGGGTCCAGCCCTCGGCGTAGCGGTCAGCGCACCGGTTGGCGCGCACAGGACGCCGCCCGTGCCGCTGGCGCTGCACGTTGGTCCAGTGCAGCAGCCGTCGTTCGTACCTGCCCGAGCCCATCGCCGCCTTCGCGGCCGACTGCTGCGCGGCGACCGGCTTTGCCACGCGTGGCTCCGCCGGGGCGGCGCCCGTCGCCGGGGCGGTCACGAGCAACGCCGCTGTGAGTGCGAGCAGCAGGGTCGGGAGTACTCCGTGTGTCGCTGCGGGCAAGCCGGTTCGGGTGCGACGACCAGCTGGACGACGAGCTGACAGGGCCATGAGACCTCCGCGTCGGGTCGAGTCGGTTCGTGGGGCTTCGAGGGGCACGGTGCGCGAGCGGCCGAGACTACTGTGCGTGAACCGGGTCGGCGTGTGCACGCGAACGGCGATGTTCGCCCGATCTCGCCGGCCGGCTCCCACCCCGCGCCGGTGGACGCGTTGTCCGGCGCTTACCGCGTGCGGGATAGGCTGGCCCGGTTGCGTGTCGAGCCGCCGGCAGCGGAGGGGCTCGGCGGCACCGCACAATCACCGCAGACTTGAAGGACGACAACGTGGGCTCAGTCATCAAGAAGCGCCGCAAGCGCATGGCCAAGAAGAAGCACCGAAAGCTGCTCAAGCGCACGCGCATCCAGCGTCGCCGCCAGGGCAAGTAGGCCGTACGCTGGCAGTTCGTTCCATACCGGCAGTACGCAACAGGGGGAGAGCATGGGTCGTGTCGTTCTCGTCACCGGGGTGTCGCAGGACCTCGGTGGCAGGTTCGCGCGAAGCCTGACCAAGGACCCGGACGTCGACCGGGTGATCGGTGTCGACGTGGTGCCGCCACGCGCGCGCCTTGACGACGTGCACTTCGTGCGCGCCGACATCCGCAACCCGGTGATCGCCAAGGTGATCGTCGGCGAGGGCGTCGACACGGTGGTGCACATGAGCCTGCTCGCGGCACCCGGCCGCGCCGGCGGCCGCGCGTCGATGAAGGAGACCAACGTCATCGGCTCGATGCAGCTGCTCGCCGCTTGCCAGAAGGCGCCCAGGCTGCGCAAGCTCGTGATGAAGTCGTCGACCGCCGTCTACGGCGCGTCGTCTCGTGACCCGGCGATGTTCACCGAGGACATGGCGCCGAAGCGGATGCCGCGCGAGGGCTTCGCGAAGGACTCCGTCGAGGTCGAGGGCTACGTACGCGGCTTCTCCCGCCGTCGTCCCGACGTCACGGTCACGATGCTGCGCTACGCCAACCTGATCGGCCCGACGATCGACACCGCGCTGAGCCGCTACTTCACGCTGCCGGTCGTGCCCACCGTGCTGGGTTACGACGCCCGGATGCAGTTCTGCCACGAGTGGGACGCGCTCGACTCCCTGCGCCTGGCGGTGTCCGAGGACATCCACGGCTCGTTCAACGTCGCCGGCGACGGGATGATGACGCTGTCGCAGACGGTCCGGCGGATCGGCCGGCCGACCGTGTCGATCCCGTCGTTCGCCGTTTCGCGGGTGAGCTCGCTGGTCCGGTCGATGCGGCTGGCCGACTTCTCGCCCGAGCAGATCGAGTTCCTCACCTACGGCCGCGGCGTCGACACCACCCGCATGCGCGGCGTGCTCGGGTTCCACCCCCGCTACGACACCCCGAGTGCGTTCGCCGACTTCGCGCGCAGCGTGCGCCCGGGGCTGGTCGACCCGGTTCGGGTCGAGTCCGCGGAGCGTAAGGTGAAGGGCCTGCTGATCGGGGAGGGACACCATGGCTGACGCAGACGTCATCCCTCTGGGCGCCCGTGGGCGACCCGGCCGGGGCGGCAGCCGCAGCGGCACGCCCTCGTCGGCAGCGCGTTCCCTGGCCGCCGGCAACCGCAGCGACGCACGGCAGAGCACGGGTCCGAACAAGCGGCCGAAGTCGCCGTCGGAGACCCGGCCCGAGCGCAGCCCCGACGTCGCCGGCGACGAGACGGCGGACCTGACAGACGCAACCACCGAACCCGAGGGCGGATCCCGGGCCGAGATTCCCGCCGAGTCCACAACGGCCTCCGCCGGTCCCGCGGCGGGTTCGCCCGGACCGGCCTCGTCGGAGCCTCCGACTGCTGACGCCGCCGGCGTGGCCTCGACCGACGACTCGGCCGACGGCGCGGTCTCCGCGCCCGGAGCGCCGCACGTCTCGCCCGCGCCGCCGGCCGCCGACGAGGTCTTCGTCGAGCGCCGCGGTGGCCGGATGGGCTTCGACCTCGCTGCCGCGATCGGCAACGCCGCGCGAGAGGTGTTCGGCGACGACTGGGAGACCTCGTTCGCCGACTTCCTGGCATTCCTGCGCCGCCGGGTCACCGGCGACTACGTCATCGACGAGTTCGGGTTCGACCCCGACGTGACCACGCGGCTGTCGATGGCGACGATGCGCCCGCTGGTGGAGAAGTGGTTCCGGGTCGACGTACAAGGCATCGAGAACATCCCGGTCGAGGGCGGGGCCCTGCTGGTAGCCAACCACTCCGGGACGGTCCCGCTCGACGGCCTCGTGACCGGGCTCGTCGTGCACGACCACGCCGACCGCTACCTGCGCATGCTCGGCGCCGACCTGGTGTTCCGGCTGCCGTTCATCGGCGAGATGGCTCGCAAGGGCGGCGCCACGCTCGCCTGCTCCGAGGACGCCGAGCGGATGCTCGCGCAGGGCGAGCTGGTCGGCGTCTGGCCGGAGGGTTTCAAGGGTGTCGGCAAGCCCTTCAGCGAGCGCTACACGTTGCAGCGGTTCGGTCGTGGCGGCTTCGTCTCGGCTGCGCTGCACACCCGTGTGCCGATCGTGCCGTGCTCGATCGTGGGTGCCGAGGAGATCTATCCGCTGGTCGGCAACCTGCCGACGCTGGCGCGGCTGCTCGGCGTGCCCTACGTCCCGATCACGCCGTTCTTCCCCTGGCTCGGCCCGCTCGGGATGATCCCGCTGCCGAGCAAGTGGCTGATCGAGTTCGGCGAGCCGATCCGGACCGACGCGCTCACCGACGAGCAGGTCGAGGACCCGATGATCGTGTTCAACCTGACCGACCAGGTGCGCGAGACCATCCAGCAGACGCTGTACGCCCTGCTCATGCAGCGGCGCAACGTCTTCTTCTGAGTCTCCGCCGGAGCCCGCGGCGAGCGGGTCGGGTGTCGCGGCCGGTTACGGCCGGGTCAGAGCAGACCGCCGAGGACCCCGCCGGTGCCGTCGAGCAGGGGGCCCAACGGATCGGACAGCGGCTCGCGGAGGTGCTCGTCGAGTCGCGGCGCGTCGGTCGTACGCGGTGCACGCGAGGGCTGTGGGGCGGGGTTGAGCAGGTCGCGCAGGTCGAGCCTTGGCTGCTCCTGCTGGGCGCCGTCGCCGTCGCCGTCAGGGGAGCTCGACTGACCGTCGTCGGTCGGCGTCTCGTCGCCGCCGAGGTCGAGGTCGGGAAGCAGCGGCGTCGCGTCGTGCGGGGCGGGGGTGGTCGCGGGTGGTCCCGGCGAGGAGCTGTTGCGCCCGGTCAGCCGGCCGACGCGGTCGCGAGTGTCGTCGAGCCCGCCAGGTCGCGCCGTCGGTGCGCCGTCGGCGAGCCCTAGCGGGGGCTCGGCGGCTGGTGCGCCGTCGCCGACGTCGGGAAGACCCACAGGTGTGGTCGGGAGGGTCAGCGGCGGCAGTCTCGACGCACAGTCCGGACACGCGCGGCGGGCCATGTCGTCGAGGCCGACGACGGTCTCGGCAGCGGCCATCAGCGAGGGCTGCGACTCGGGTGGCAGCGTCTGTGCCAGGTCGGACAGCGTGTCGTGCGACTGCGAGGTGAAGGCGCGCAGCTGCCGGATGTCCTGGGCGTCGCCGCTGGTGGAGTGGGCGTCGAGCAGTTTCGACCCACCGTGCGAGGCATCCCTGGCGAAGTCGCTGAGCGCGGACTCGACGGCGTCGACGCGCGTCTGGCTGAGCTCCTCCTCGGAGCCGAGCGAGTCGGCCTCGTACAGGCGGGTGGAGGCCCGCTCGAGCAGGGCGTGGCCCTCGCCCCCGGGACTCTGCGCCAGCGAGACCTGGGCGCTCTCCAGCGTGCGCTTGACGGGGTAGAGCATGTCGCCGGGCAGGGCCTGCTCGCTGGCCGCCGCGACGCCGGTGCCGCCGCCCACCAGCACAAGCCCGGTGGCGACCGCGACCAGCTGCCGGCGGCGCCGGGCGGCGCTCGGGGTGTCGGTGACCGGTGCGGCGTGCGCGCGGCGGCTGCGGTCGGGTTCCGGGGCGGTCGCGGCAGCGGCCGCCTGGGCGGGGAGCTCGACGGCGGCGGCCTCGAGGAGGCGTTCCCGCAGCGCGGCGCGGAACTCGTCGCGGGGCTCGACGAGGGGGACCGCCGACAGTTGCGAGGCGGTGTCGAGCAGGCGCTGCAGCCGCTGGTCGGTCGGCTGCAGGTGACCCTCGAGCGCACGCGAGAAGCTCTCGGCGCGCCGCCGCGAGGGAAGCAGCTCGGCCATCTGAGCCATCCTGTTCATCAGCCGGTCGCCGGGTGGGCGTGGGCGCCTACCCGGTCACCTCCTTCAACGACCCAGGAGACGTCCGGGTTATGCGTTTTGCGCAACCAGCCGCACATCTCAGCAGATCCCCTCGGGCAGCAGCTTGGCGAGGTTGCGGACGGCTCGGAGCTGCAGCTGCTTCACCGCGCCCTCGGAGCGCTCGAGGATGCCCGCGGTCTCGGCGATCGACATGCCCTGCAGGAAGCGCAGCACCAGGCACTCCTGCTGCTCGGCGGCGAGCCTGCGCAGGCCGGAGAGGAGGGCGTCGTTGGTCAGGCCGGCGAGTACGTCGTCCTCGGGCCCGGGCGTGGCGGTGTCGTGGTCGGAGAGGTCGTCGGTGGCCATCTCCAGGCGGGTGCGCCCGGCCTTGAAGTGGTCGGCGACCAGGTTGCGCGCGATCGTCACCAGCCAGGCGCCGAAGTCGCGGCCCTGCCACTTGAAGTTGGCCATGCTGCGCAGCGCGCGGAAGAAGGTCTCGCTGGTGAGGTCCTCGGCCAGCACGTGCGAGCCGACCCGGTAGTACAGGAAGCGGTAGACCGTGCCGTTGTAGTGGTCGTAGAGCTGGCCGAAGGCCTCGGAGTCGCCACCGCGCGCGAGGTCGACCAGCCCCACCATCCGGGTCGCGTCGGGGTCGTCCTCGCACGGCGGACGACCGCCGCCGGTGCTGGTCGGCTGGTCAGTGGTCGCGTGGCCGAGCGCCTCGGCCATCAGCTGACCCGCCAGCTGCTGCGGAGCGGAGTCGCGCCCGGGCAGCCCGGCAGGGGTGGCGAGCGCAGGCACTGCTGCGGCCTGCATCACCGCGCAGCGCAGCGCCTCGAGCCCTACGCGCACGGGATCGTCCGCCCTGTGCATCGACTGTCTCTCCCTCCCCGGCTCCAGCCGAGGTCCCCTCAGGCGATAGTAGGGGGGACGTACCGACCCTGTGAACCCAAGGGTAACTTCGAGTTACGCGACGTTTCTCTCACTGACAGATGCTGCCCAATTGGGTCGGTTCTACTCACACGACCCCTTCTCAAACAACTCGGCGTCGGATCGCCATGCCCGCGGCCACCGACCCCGTGGCCGCCCCGGCGCAGGCCGCGGCGAAGAGGGTCACCCTCGCAGCCTTGCGGCCGGTGCGGTAGTCCCGCACTCGCCACTGGCGGGCACGCGCGTGGTCGCGCAGGCGGTTGTCGGGGTTGATCGCGCACGGTGCGCCGACCATCTCCAGCATCGGCAGGTCGTTGAAAGAGTCGGAGTAGGCCGCACATCTGTCGAGGTCGAGGTCCTCGGCCTCGGCGAGGGCGAGGACCGCCTCCGCCTTCGCGGCACCGTGCAGCAGGTCGCCGACGAGGCGGCCGGTGTACTCGCCGTTCTCGTGCTCGGCGACGGTGCCCAGCGCGCCGGTCAGGCCGAGCCGCTCGGCGATGATGCGGGCGATCTCCACCGGCGCCGCGGTCACCAGCCACACGCGCTGGCCCTGGTCGAGGTGCATCTGCGCGAGCGCCCGGGTGCCCGGCCAGATGCGGTGGGCCATCGCCTCGTCGAAGATCTCCTCGCCCAGGGACTCCAGGTCCTCGACCTGCTGCCCGGCGATGAACGCCAGCGCGCTGCTCCGGGCGCCGTCCATGTGCTCGGGGTCCTCGACCCCGGCGACCCGGAAGTACGCCTGCTGCCAGGCGAACCGGGCGATGTCGCTGGTGCGGAAGAACTTGCGCTTGTACAGCCCGCGGGCCAGGTAGAACAGCGTCGCACCCTGCATGATCGTGTTGTCGACGTCGAAGAACGCCGCTGCGTTCGGGTCGGGCGGGACCGACAGCGACTGCTCCACCTCGGCGGCGGCGGCCGAGCCCTCACCGGCCAGCACCGAACGTCGGCGCAGGTCCCTGGGAGTGGCCGCGGGGCGAGTCACGCGGGCAAGCCTAGCGGCCGGGCCTCGACAGGCCAGTGCCCGATCTGCCGCGCTGGATCTGCTGCTGGAAGGGTGTACACACCGTCCTGGCGCCTTCCGACCTCTGCGGAGGCCGGGCAGTTCGGGGAACGGGCGGTGACATCTTTTCCACGAGCGTGCCCGAGCTCGCGAAGGGTGGGGAGCAGCGGTTCACCGGTTCGGAGCGCGTGCAACACTCGCCCCGTGGAGGCCACGCACGAAGCCACCCCCTCGCCGCGGCAACACGCCAACCTGGCTGCGCTGCTCACCGCTGCCGCGGCCGACAACCCCGACGGTCCCGCACTCGTCGACGAGTACCGGCAGGTCACCTGGGCCGAGCTGCAGCACGAGTGCGCGGGCGTCGCCGGTGGGCTCGCGGGCCTCGGCATGGTCGCCAGCAACCGGGTCGCGATCCTGCTCGGCAACCGGATCGAGTTCGTGACCGCATACCTCGGCGCCCTCGGCAGCGGCCTGGTCGCCGTACCCCTCAACCCGCACGCCGCCACCGGCGAGATCGTGCGCGTGCTCGCGGACTGCAGTCCGAAGGTGGTGGTCTGCGACCGCGACACGGTGACCCCGACGAGGGCGGCCGTCGCCGGCCTGGCCGAGGCGCTGGAGGGCGCCGACGAGGCGGTGCGAGCCCGGGCCGTCGTGCCGCAGGTGGTCGTCGTCGACGCGCCGACGCTCCCGGGCGAGCATGTCTACGCCGACCTCTACGACTCCGGCAGGTCGGTCACGCCACCGCCCAAGGACCCCGAGACGCTGGCGGTGCTGCTGTACACCGCCGGCACCAGCGGCAGGCCGCGCGCGGCGATGCTTCCGCACCGGGCGCTGCTGGCGAACATCGAGCAGGCCGCGGGCCTAGCGCCTCCTCCGCTCGAGCGCACCGACCGGGTCCTCGGCGTACTCCCGATGTTCCACGTCTACGGACTCAACGCCGTGCTGGGACAGGTGCTCAGGCAGGCCGCGTGCCTGGTGATCGTCGACCGGTTCGACGCGGAGGGCACGCTCGCGCTGATCGCACGGGAGTCGGTGACCAACGTGCCCCTCGCCCCGCCCGCTCTGGCCGCCTGGTCACGTCGGGACGACCTGCGGGACCGGATGGCCGGCGTCCGCACGGTGCTCAGCGGTGCCTCGCCGCTCCATCCGGAGGTCGTACGCCGGTTCGAGGAGCGCAGCGGCCTCACCGTGCACCAGGGGTACGGCCTCACCGAGGCCGCGCCCGTGGTCACCTCGACCCTCGGTACCTCGACGCCGAAGCCCGGCTCGGTCGGCCGCACGCTGCCCGGGGTCGAGATCCGGGTCGTCGACGAGAGCGGCTTCGACACCGACGGCCTCGACCCGGGCGAGATCCGGATCCGCGGCGCCAACCTGTTCTGCGGCTACTGGCCCGACGGCTGCGGCGCTCCCGACGGTGACGGCTGGTACGGCACCGGCGACGTCGGCTACGTCGACCCCGACGGCGACCTGTTCCTGGTCGACCGGCTCAAGGAGATCGTGATCGTCTCCGGGTTCAACGTCTACCCGGTCGAGGTCGAGGAGGCCGTCGCCGAGGTCGACGGGGTGGGCGAGGTCGCGGTGATCGGCGCTCCCGACGACGAGGGCGGCACCGAGGTGGTCGTCGCGTACGTCGTGGCCGACGAGACGTCCGCGACGCCGGTCGAGGAGCTCGCCGAGGCGGTGCGTGCGCACTGCGAGTCACGGCTGGCGCCGTTTAAGCAGCCGATCCAGGTGCACGTGGTCGACCGGCTGCCGCGCTCGGTCAGCGGCAAGGTGGCCAAGGGGCGGCTGCGCGACACCCAGCGCCGGCGCGCGAAAGGGCTCTCGTGACCGCCGCTGAGCCGGACGGCAGCAGGTCGCCGGCCACGCCGCAGGAGCCGGCCCGGGTGACGCTGTACTCCAAGCCCGGCTGCCACCTGTGCGACGACGCCCGGGCGGTCGTCGAGGCGGTGTGCGCCGAGGTGGGCGCCTCGTGGGCGGAGATCGACATCACCGCCGACGCCGAGCTCAGCGAGCGGTACGGGGAGCAGATCCCGGTCACGCTCGTGGACGGGCGACAGCACGACTTCTGGCGGGTCGACGCCCGCCGGCTGCGCGCGGCTCTGGAGCGCTGAACCGGGCCTGCCGGGAGGGCGCACGACGGGGCGTGAGGGGCCTGGTGATGACGGTGGTGACGACGGTCGGTGACCTCGGTCACGATCCGTTGCGCCGACTGCCGCTCGGTTTTGTTCTCACGTTCACAAACTCCTAGAGTGGATTCACCGCCACCATCGATGGCCCGACGGCCGAGCCATCACAGCGATGCGCGGACCAGGAGCACCGTGACTGCACGCAACCGCCGGAACACGCCCCGGGATGAGCGGCCCGACCGCGGAATCCCGGAGGCCACCGTCGCGCGGCTACCGGTCTATCTGCGTGCGCTGACCGCTCTCTCCGAACGCGGCATCGCCAGCGCCTCCAGCGAGGATCTCGCGACGTCGGCCGGCGTCAACTCCGCGAAGCTGCGCAAGGACCTGTCCTACCTGGGCTCCTACGGCACCCGCGGCGTCGGATACGACGTCGAGTACCTCCGCTACCAGATCGCCCGCGAGATCGGGCTGACCCAGGACTGGCCCGTCGTCATCGTCGGGATCGGCAACCTCGGGCACGCCCTGGCCAATTACTCCGGCTTCGCCTCGCGCGGGTTCCGGGTGGCCTCGCTGGTCGACGCCGACCCTGACCGGGTGGGTGACCGCGTCGGTGACCTGACCATCGAGTCGTACGCCGACCTGGACACGATCGTCGCCGACAACGGCGTCGCG
Source organism: Nocardioidaceae bacterium (assembly GCA_035557095.1). GTDB lineage: Bacteria > Actinomycetota > Actinomycetes > Propionibacteriales > Nocardioidaceae > JALZDI01. The sequence continues at coordinate 29,611 of DATMEB010000038.1, forward strand.
ATCGGCGTCATCGCCACTCCCGCCCACGCGGCCCAGCCGGTGTGCGACGACCTGGTCGCGGCCGGCGTGACCAGCATCCTGAACTTCGCACCCGCGGTGCTGAACGTCCCTGCCGGCGTGGACGTACGCAAGGTCGACCTGTCCATCGAGCTGCAGATCCTGGCCTACCACGAGCAGCGCAAGGCCCATGCGGCACAGAACCGGCCGCTGACCGACCCGCTCACCGACCTCGCCGTCGCCGACGCGGCCACCGTGGCCGTGGAGGTGGAGTCCGCATGAGCCGCCGAAGCGTGAGCGCGGAGTCGCTGACCCGGCTGCCAGCAGGCAGGCCGGCTGGCGACGGGCGAGCTGCGAGGGGGCAAAACAGATGAGCGTGCTCGTGGTGGGGGTGTCGCATCGCTCCGCACCGGTGCCGGTGCTGGAGCGGCTCGCGCTCGACCCCAGCGGGGTGAGCAAGCTGGTCGCCGACGTGCTCGAGAGCGCGCACGTCAGTGAGGCCGCGGCGGTGTCCACCTGCAACCGGGTGGAGATCTACGCCGAGGTCGACCGCTTCCACGGAAGCGTCGAGGACCTCTCGGCGATGCTGGCCGCGCGGGCCGGCGAGTCGCGTGAGGACGTCATCCCGCACCTGTACGTCCACTTCGACGAGGGCGCGGTCGCGCACCTGTTCGCGGTCGCGGCCGGCCTCGACTCGATGGTGGTGGGCGAGAGCCAGATCCTCGGCCAGGTCCGCGAGGCGCTGCGCCGGGGCCAGGACGACGGCTCGGTCGGCACCGCGCTCAACGTGCTGTTCCAGCAGGCGCTGCGCGTCGGCAAGCGAGCGCACACCGAGACCGACATCGACCGGGCCGGCCAGTCACTGCTGACCGTGGCCCTCGACCAGGTCGGTCAGGACCTCACCGGGCGCAGGGTGCTGGTCGTGGGCGCCGGGTCGATGGCCGGGCTCGCGGTCGCGACCGCCAGCCGCCGCGGCTCCACCGACATCGTCGTCGCCAACCGCACCCCGGAGCGGGCGCAGCGGCTGGCCGAGACCGCCGGCGGCCGCGCGGTCGGCCTGCAGGCGGTGCCGGGCGAGATCGCCGCCGCCGACCTGGTGGTCTCCTGCACCGGCGCCACCGGCATGGTGCTCGACGCCGCCTCGTTCGCCGGAGTCGACCACACCCGCGAGGTCGACGTCCTCGACCTCGCGCTGCCCCACGACATCGACCCCGTGGTCGGCGACCTGCCCGGCGTACGCCTGACCGGGCTCGCCGACCTCGCCCGCACGCTGGAGAACAGCGACGCCGCCGTCGACATCGACTCGGTCCGCCGGATCGTCGCCGAGGAGGTGGCGGCCTTCGACGCCGCCCGGCGTGCCGCCCAGGTCACGCCCACCGTGGTCGCGCTGCGTTCGCTGGCCACCGACGTGGTCGACGCGGAGATGCTGCGACTGCTGGGCCGGCTGCCCGAGCTGACGCCGGCCGCGCGGGCCGAGGTGGAGCAGACCGTGCGCCGGGTCGCCGACAAGCTGCTGCACGCGCCCACGGTCCGGATCAAGGAGCTCGCCCAGCAGACCAACGCGGTCAGCTACGCCGACGCGCTCGCCGAGCTGTTCGCGCTCGACTCCGAGGCGGTCAAGGCCGTGACCCGGCCCGAGGTCGAGACGCCCGGGATCTCCTCGACCGTTGACCAGGCCGACCCCACGGGCGGTGATGCCCGATGAGCAAGCTCCGCATCGGCACCCGGGCGAGCGCACTCGCCCAGGTGCAGTCGAACCAGGTCGCCGACCTGCTGTCCGAGCGCACCGGCCGCGAGACCGAGCTGGTGAAGGTGAGCACCGAGGGTGACGTCAACCAGCGCCCGTTGACCGAGTTCGGCGGCGCCGGCGTGTTCGTGAGCGCGCTGCGCGAGGCCCTGCTCGAGGGCGAGGTCGACGTCGCGGTGCACTCGCTGAAGGACCTCCCGACCGCGGCCGCGCCCGGGATCGCGCTGGCCGCCGTACCCCTGCGCGAGGACCCTCGCGACGCGGTCGTGGCCCGCGACGGCCTCACCCTCGGTGAGCTCCCGGCGGGTTCGACGGTGGGCACCGGGTCTCCACGCCGCGCCGCGCAGCTGCGGGCGCTGGGCCTCGGGCTCGAGGTGCAGCCGGTGCGCGGCAACGTCGGCACCCGGATCGGACTGGTCACCGACGGCAAGCTCGACGCCGTGGTCCTGGCGTACGCCGGGCTGCGGCGCGTGGGCCTGGCCGACCAGGTGACAGAGGTGCTCGACCCCCTCCTGATGCTGCCCGCGCCAGGGCAGGGAGCGCTGGCGGTCGAGTGCAGAGCCGACGAGGCCGAGCTCGTCGAGCAGCTTCGCGAAGCGCTCGACGACCCGGCCTCGCGTACGGCGGTCAGCGCCGAGCGCAGCGTGCTGGCTGCGCTCGAGGCCGGCTGCAGTGCGCCGGTCGGCGCCCTTGCCGAAGTTGCGCTCGGGGAGGGTGGCGAGGAAGTCTGGATACGTGCCGTCGCCGCCGCTGTCGACGGCACGCAGATCGTCAAGATGTCCACGAGCGGTGCTGTCGACGACCCTGTCGGCCTGGGCGAGGCCCTGGCCCGGGACATGATCGCCGACGGTGCCAGCGCTCTGCTCGGGGAGCGTGTGCCGTGACAGCAGCCCGACGGCAACCCAGGAAGAGAAACACAGTGACGAGCACGACCGCGACCAAGTCGCAGGCCAAGCGAAACCCTGCAAGCGCCAAGCCGGTCAAGAAGGCTGCGCCGTCGAAGCAGGCCAAGGCGGACAAGCCCGCGTCGAAGAAGCGGACCTCGGCCAAGCAGCCACCGGCGAAGGCGGTGACCGCCAAGGCGGGCCGGAGCAAGGCGGCGCCGGAGAAGCCACCTCGCCCCGTGGGCTACGTGTCGTTCGTCGGCACCGGTCCGGGCGACCCGTCCCTGCTCACCCTGCGGGCGGTCGACCTGATCCGCAGCGCCGACGTGGTGATCACCGAGGCCCCGGAGCACGCCGCGCTGCTGTCGCACGTCTGCCCCGACTTCGCCGGCACGGTGGTCGACGGAGGCTACGGCGAGGACGGCCAGCCGCTGACGCACGCGTCGCGCGCCAAGCTCGTGGTCAAGCACGCCAAGCACGCCGACCACGTCGTACGCCTGATGGCCGGTGACCCGTGGCTCTACGCCACCGGGCCGGAGGAGGCGCTTGCGTGCGTCAAGGCCGGCGTGGCCTTCGACGTCGTGCCCGGCGTCTCCGCGGTGACCGGTGTCGCGGCGTACGCCGGTGTGCCGCTGACCACCCGCACCGAGCGGGAGTTCTCGGTCGTCAACGTCGCCGAGAGCAGGGTCGACTGGTCGCGCTACGCCAGCGACCAGACGCTGGTCCTGCTCTCCGCGGTCGACTCGATCGCCGACATCGCGACGGCGCTGATGGCCGAGGGCCGCCCCGCCGACACCCCGGTGGCGATGACGCGCGTCGGCACCACCACCGCGCAGTCCACGGTGATCTCGACCCTGGAGTCGATCGCCGCGGATGCGAAGGCCGCCCGGATGAAGCCGCCGGCCGTGACCGTGGTCGGCGAGGTCGTCAACCTGCGCGAGACGCTGTCGTGGTTCGAGACCAAGCCGCTGTTCGGCTGGCGGGTGCTGGTGCCCCGCACCAAGGAGCAGGCCGCCTCGCTGTCGGTGCAGCTGCGCGACTACGGCGCCGTGCCCGAGGAGGTCCCGACGATCTCCGTCGAGCCGCCGCGCAACCCGCAGCAGATGGACAAGGCCGTGCGCGGTCTGGTCGAGGGCCGCTACGAGTGGATCGCGTTCACCTCGGTCAACGCGGTGCGCGCGGTCCGCGAGAAGTTCGACGAGTACGGCCTCGACGCCCGCGCGTTCAGCGGCTTGAAGATCGCCGCGGTCGGCGACAAGACCGCCGAGGCCATCGCGGCCTGGGGCATCCGCGCCGACCTGGTGCCCTCCGGCGAGCAGTCCGCCGCCGGCCTGCTGGAGGACTGGCCGCCGTACGACGACGTGCTCGACCCGATCAACCGGGTCTTCCTGCCGCGCGCCGACATCGCGACCGAGACGCTGGTCGCCGGTCTGATCGGGCTCGGTTGGGAGGTCGACGACGTGACCGCCTACCGCACGGTGCGGGCGGCTCCGCCGCCGGCGCCGACCCGTGAGGCGATCAAGACCGGGAAGTTCGACGCGGTCGTCTTCACGTCGTCCTCGACCGTGCGCAACCTCGTCGGCATCGCCGGCAAGCCGCACACCTCGACGGTGATCGCGTGCATCGGCCCGGCCACGGCGAAGACCGCGGAGGAGCACGGCCTGCGGGTCGACGTCCTGGCGGCCTCGCCGTCGATCGAGGACCTCACCGCGGCGCTCGCCGACTTCGGGGCCACGCGCCGGCTGACGATGATCGAGGCCGGGGAGCCTGTGACCAAGCCGTCCGAGCGTCGTCCGTCGGCTCGCCGCCGGGCCACCTGACCGGCTCGCTGAGCGAGGCGCGTCGATGGGTTACCCCGAGCAGCGGCCGCGGCGGCTGCGTCGTACCCCCGCGGTGCGGCGTCTGGTCGCCGAGACCAGCGTGGAGCCACGGCACCTGGTGCTGCCGATGTTCGTGCGCGAGGGCGCGTCGGCGCCGTTGCCCATCGGCAGCATGCCGGGCGTCGTGCAGCACACCCGCGACACCTTGCGTAAGGCCGCCGTCGAGGCGGTGGAGGCCGGTGTCGGCGGGCTGATGCTGTTCGGGATCCCCGAGCGCAAGGACGCCCGTGGCTCGCAGGCGACGGACCCCGACGGGGTGCTCAACGTGGCGCTGCGCGACGTCATCGGCGAGGTCGGCGACGCCACCGTGGTCATGGCCGACCTCTGCCTCGACGAGTTCACCGACCACGGGCACTGCGGGCTGCTCGCGCCCGACGGCACCGTCGACAACGACGCGACGCTCGAGGTGTACGCGGAGATGGCGCTCGTGCAGGCATCCGCCGGTGCGCACATGCTCGGCCCGAGCGGAATGATGGACGGCCAGGTCTCGGTCGTGCGCCGTGCGCTGGACGAGGGCGGTTACGGCGACGTGAGCGTGCTTGCGTACGCCGCGAAGTACGCCTCGGCGTTCTTCGGGCCGTTCCGGGAGGCCGTCGACTCCTCGCTGCAGGGCGACCGGCGCACCTACCAGCAGGATCCCGCGAACGCCCAGGAGGCGCTGCGCGAGGCCCGTCTCGACGTCGAGGAGGGCGCCGACCTGGTCATGGTCAAGCCAGCGCTCGGCTACCTCGACCTGGTGTCGGCGGTGGCCGCGAACGTCGACGTGCCGGTCGCGGCGTACAACGTCTCCGGCGAGTACTCCATGGTCGAGGCCGCCGCCGAACGCGGCTGGATCGACCGTGAGCCGGCGATCCTGGAGACGCTCACCGCGATTCGTCGCGCGGGCGCGTCCGCGGTGCTGACGTACTGGGCGACCGAGGCCGCGCACCTCCTGCGCCGCTGACGCTCCTTCATTGCGTCGAGGGGGTGGCTTGAGCTCAAGGGGTCCTTGCAACACCTGATGAGAGTTGAGGTGTTGTTCATGGCTGGTAAGCCTGGGCCGTTGCGTGAGGTGCAGCGGGTGTTTTGGGCTGTGGTGGTTGCTGGTGGCACGACCGAGGCGGCGGCGGT
>DATMEB010000039.1:0-25361 GCA_035557095.1 Nocardioidaceae bacterium
CGCTAGTCACTCCTGGTCACAACGGCATCTCGAAGACGATCATCGACGCCGGAGGCGTCGACCGACCTCCGCTAGGCGGCCAGGGAGGGGTCGCAGTCGCGCAGCAGCTGGGTGAGCCGTTCCTCCTCGGCGACCTCACCGATCCGCTCGGCGGCCTTGGCGAGCACCGTCACGCACCGCAGGAAGCCCTGGTTGGGCGTGTGCGACCAGGGCACCGGGCCGTAGCCCTTCCAGCCGTTGCGGCGCAGCGCGTCCAGGCCGCGGTGGTAGCCGGTCCGGGCGTAGGCGTAGGCCTCGATCGTCCGGTCGCGCCGCAGGGCGCCCTCGGCGAGCGCGGCCCAGGCCGCGCTCGACGTGGGGTGCGCCGCGGCCACCTCGGCCGGGTCGGTGCCCGCGGCGAGGGCATCGTCGGCGGCCGGCTCGCCCGGCAGCAGGGTGGCCGGCGGCTCGCCCAGCAGGTTGTGGTGGGAATGACTCATCAGGCGCCCTGCGACTGACCGGCCGAGAGCAGGTGCTCGCAGGCCTCGACGACACGGGCGGCCATGCCGGCCTCGGCAGCTTTGAGGTAGCTGCGGGGGTCGTAGGCCTTCTTGTCGCCGACCTCGCCGTCGATCTTCAGCACGCCGTCGTACTTGCTGAACATGTGCGCGGCGACCGGCCGGGTGAAGGCGTACTGGGTGTCGGTGTCCACGTTCATCTTGATGACGCCGTAGGACAGCGCCTCGCGGATCTCGGACTCCGCGGAGCCGGAGCCGCCGTGGAACACCAGGTTGAACGGCTTGGCGCCCTCGCCGAGGCCGAACTCCTTCGCGACGACGTCCTGCCCCTGCTTGAGGATCTCGGGACGCAGCTTCACGTTGCCGGGCTTGTAGACGCCGTGGACGTTGCCGAAGGTCGCCGCCAGCAGGTACCGCCCGTTCTCGCCGGTCCCGAGCGCCTCCGCCGTCCGCCGGAAGTCACCGTCGGCCGTGTACAGCTTCTCGTTGATCTCGGCGACGACGCCGTCCTCCTCGCCGCCCACGATGCCGATCTCCATCTCCATCACGATGTCGGCCTTGGCGCACTCGGCGAGCAGCTCCGCGGCGATCTGCAGGTTCTCGTCGAGCGGCACCGCCGACCCGTCCCACATGTGCGACTGGAACAGCGGCGGCTCCCCGGCCGCCACGCGCTCCTGGGAGATCCGGATCAGCGAGCGCATGTACCCGTCGAGCTTGTCCTTCGGGCAGTGGTCGGTGTGCAGCGCGACGTTGACGGGGTAGTTCTTGGCGACCTCGCGGGCGTAGGCCGCGAACGCCACCGAACCGCTGACCATGTCCTTGACCGTCGGGCCGGAGAGGTACTCCGCCCCGCCGGTGGAGACCTGCACGATGCCGTCGGACTCCGCGTCGGCGAAGCCTCGCAGGGCGGCATGCAGGGTCTGCGAGGAGGTCACGTTGATCGCGGGGTAGGCGAACCGCTCCCGCTTCGCCTTGTCGAGCATCTCGGCGTAGACCTCGGGGGTCGCAATAGGCATCGGAGCCACTCCTCGAAAGCGTTCAGGACGGGTCTGGGTGTGCTTGCGCCCACACTATTGCGTCGTACCCCGGCTGGCCGACCCCTCCCCGGGACGGCAGACCGGGCCCGGGCGATCAGGTCTGTGCGAGCAGCGCCCGGGCGGCCACCTGGACGGGGTCCCAGACGGAGGAGAACGGCGGTGCGTAGCCGAGGTCGCTCATCACCAGCTGGCCGGCCGTCATCCGCGCCCACAGGGCGGTCGCGCAGGTGTCGATCCGGATCGCCGCACCCTCGCGTCCCACGATCTGGGCGCCCAGCAACCGGCCGTCGGCACGCTCGCCCAGCAGCTTGACCGTCATCGGCTTGGCGCCCGGCATGTAGCCGGCCCGCGTGGTGGTCTCGATCGTCGCCGTCACGACGTCACGCCCGAGCTCGCGGGCCTCGTCCTCGCCGAGGCCGGTCCGCGCGACCTCCAGGTCGCAGACCTTGCTCATCGCCGTCTTCACGATCCCGGGGAACTCCAGGTCGCGGCCTGCCAGGGTCGACCCGACGACCAAGCCCTGCTTGTTGGCGTGTGTCCCCAGCGGCACGTGCACCCACCGTTGCGCGACCAGGTCCCACGACTCGACGCAGTCGCCGGCCGCCCAGATCCGGTCGTGGCCCTCGACCCGCATCCGCGTGTCGACCCGCAGCCCGCCGGTCTCGCCCAGTGGGAGCCCGGCCTCCCGGGCCAGGTCGGTGGCCGGGCGTACGCCGAGACCGAGCACGACCACATCGGCGGGGTACGTCGTGCCACACGCCCGCACGCCGGTCGCGCTCCCGCCGTCGTCGGTCTCCACGGCCTCCACCTCGACCTCGCACACCACGTCGATCCCCATGCCCTCCATCGCCTCCGCGACGAGGCGGCCGAGGTCGGGGTCGAGCGTGGTCATCGGCTGCGGAGCCCGGTCGATCACGGTCACGGCGTAGCCGCGACGAACCAGCGCCTCGGCCATCTCGATGCCGATGTAACCGCCGCCGATCACCACCGCGTCGTGCGCGTCCGGCTCTCGCGTTTGGAGGACTTCGACCGCGTGCGCCCCGTCGTCGAGCGTCTGCACCGCGAGCACGTTGGGGGCCTTGAGGCCGGGGATGTCGGGACGCAGCGGCGTCGCGCCGGTGGCGATCAGCAGGTGGTCGAACAGCACCGGGTCGGCGCCGGCCACCGACACCTTGCGGTCCCGCACGTCGATCGCGGTGGCGCGGGCGTGCAGGCGTACGTCGATGCCGCGGGTCCGGTGCTCCTGCGGTGTACGCGCGACCAGCTGGTCGATGCTCCCCACGTCACCGGCGACCCAGTACGGGATCCCGCAGGCGGAGTAGGACGTGAACGGGCCCTGTTCGAGAACCACCACGTCGAGGTCGTCGCCACCCAGTCGTTTCGCCTGGCTGGCCGCCGTCATCCCGGCCGCGTCGCCGCCGATGACCACAAGGCGCTCTGTCATGCCCCCACTCTAAGGAGGGGCGGGCGCGATCCGCCGCGGTCAGGAGTGCTGGCGGACCCAGGAGTGCATGGCGATCGCGGCGGCGGCCGAGGCGTTGATCGAGCGCGTGGACCCGAACTGCGCGATCGACAGGGTGCGCGCACACGCCGAGCGCGCCGCGTCGGACAGCCCCGGACCCTCCTGGCCGAACACCAGAACGCACTCGCGCGGCATCACGAAGGTCTCCAGCGGTGCCGCGCCCGGAAGGTTGTCGATCCCGAGCAGCGGCAGGCCCCGGTCGTCGGCCCATGCCACGAGGTCGTCGAGGTCGGGGTGGTGGACGACGTGCTGGTAGCGGTCGGTGACCATCGCACCGCGCCGGTTCCACCGGCGACGGCCGACGATGTGCACCGTCGCGGCGAGGAACGCATTGGCGGTGCGCACGATCGAGCCGATGTTGAAGTCGTGCTGCCAGTTCTCGATCGCGACGTGGAACGGGTGCCTGCGGGTGTCGAGGTCGGCGACGATCGCGTCGACGCGCCAGTACCGGTACCGGTCGGCGACGTTGCGCCGGTCGCCGTGCTCGAGCAGCTCGGGATCGAGGCGGTCGTCCTCGGGCCACGGACGCGGGTGCGGGCCGACCCCCACCGTGGCCGCACCGGGCACGGCGAACCCCTCGGACGGCTCCATGCTCTCGGCTGCCCCGGCGCCTCAGCCGCGCCGGCGCGACGTCCGCTGCCGGACCAGCCGGTTGACCACGAACCACGCGACCGCCAGCACCACCGCGAGGATCACCAGCTTCTGCAGCGGGTCGGCGTACCGCTCGACCACGTGCCAGTTCTCTCCGAGCAGGTAGCCCGCCATCACGAAGATGACGTTCCAGATCAGGCTGCCCAGCGTGGTGTAGAGCACGAACGCGCTCAGCCGCATCCGTTCGATCCCCGCGGGGATGGAGATGAAGCTGCGGAACAGCGGCACCATCCGGCCGAAGAACACCGCCTTGGTGCCGTGCCGCGCGAACCACGCCTCGGCCTTGTCGACGTCCGTGACGTTGATCAGCGGCATCGTGGTCGCGATCGCGCGCATCCGCTGCCGGCCAAGCAGCGCACCGAGGCCGTACAGCACCAGTGCGCCGACCAGTGAACCCAGCGTCGTCCAGAAGATCGCGCCGGTCAGGCTCATGTCGCCCTGGCTGGCGGTGAACCCGGCCAGCGGCAGGATCACCTCGCTGGGCAGCGGCGGGAACAGGTTCTCCAGCGCGATCGCGATGCCCGCGCCCGGCCCGCCGAGCGTCTCCATCAGCGAGACCGCCCAGCCGGCGACCCCGCCGAGCTCCGGTCCGTCGGCGGTGGAGGAGCCGCCGGCCGCAACGCTGGTCAGGCTCACAGGCCCAGATCCTCCAACCCGACGGCGTAGCGGTACTCCAGTCCCTCGGCCTCGACCTTCTCCTGGGCGCCGGTGGACCGGTCGACGATCACCGCCACCGCCACCACGTCGGCACCGGCCTCGCGCAGGGCCTCGACGGCGGTGAGCACGGAGCCACCGGTGGTGGAGGTGTCCTCGACGGCCAGCACCCGGCGGCCTGCGACGTCAGGGCCCTCGATGCGGCGCTGCAGCCCGTGGGTCTTCTCGGCCTTGCGTACGACGAACGCGTCCAGCCGCTGCCCCTCTGCGGCGGCGCAGTGCATCATCGCCGTCGCGACCGGGTCGGCACCGAGCGTGAGCCCGCCGACCGCGTCGTACTCCAGGTCGGCGGTGAGATCACGCATCACCCGGCCGATCACCGGAGCCGCCTCGGCGTCGAGCGTCACGCGCCGCAGGTCGACGTAGTAGTCGGCCTCCCGGCCGGACGCCAAGGTGACCCGGCCGTGCACCACGGCCTTGTCCTTGACCTGCTCGACGAGGTGCTGGCGGTCGTCCATGGCGCCGGACTCTACGCGAGCGGCTCAGCTCCGCTTGCGTTCGGTGTCGACGAGCTGGCCGAACGCGATCATGCGGTCGCTGCTGTGGAAGAGCTCGGCGCACGTGGTGAGCGTGATGCGGGCCCGGTCGGGCGGGGTGCCGTCGGGTTTGCCGGGAATGGGGTCGAGCACCCAGGTGTCCTGCGGCTGCACGACCAGCTCGTTGGGGTTGCTCGAGAGCTCGTAGGTGTAGACGGCGTCGGAGGTCTCGACCTCGACGTCGTCGCCCGGACGCAGCGCCGGCAGGTCGCGGAACGGCTCGCCGTGCGTCACCCGGTGCCCGGCGATCGCGAAGTTGCCGATCTGCCCGGGCAGCGCCGTACCCGGGTAGTGCCCGAGCCCCTGTGCGAGGTCCTCGGGTCGCACACCCTCGATCACGGGGACGACGAAGCCGTCGCCGAAGGCCTGGATGCGTACGAGCGCCACGGCGTCGCCGAGGTCTGCGGAACCCTGCGGGCCGAGCAGGTCCTCCACGGCCGGGTCGCCGCCCCACGACGACAGCAGGTCCTGCGTGACCGCGTCCTGCTTCTGTCCCGAGACGATGTTGGTGCCCCAGTACTGCCAGCCGACGTAGCCGAGCAGTGACAGGCCGACGAGGACGAGGCCGACCGCGGCGTACAGCAGCCCGCGCCGACGCTGCGGCGAGGCCGCTGCGGCGTGCTCGGGAGGGGTGCTGTGCTCGACCACGCCACCATTGTGCGCGATCGCGGCGGGATCGGGGCGTGTGACGTCCGCCGGTCCGCGCCCGGCAATACGTCTTAGGGCGTCTTGGTAGACGGTGGGCCGTCGCGAGCGTCGCATCCACGGGATGCCTCACAAGGCGCAGGCGCGAATACCGGTGCTGTACGTCGAGCGGCTGCAACGCAGCGAGGCACCTGTGGGGCGGCGCGCAGCAGGCCATGCCGTTTACCAACACGCCCTACAGTCGCGCCATGACCGCACCGAGCCGCCCCGCAGCCGAGTCGCGAGACCGGATGGCCACGCGTCTGCAAGGCCTGGGCACCACGATCTTCGCCGAGATGTCCGCGCTGGCGCTGCGCACCGAGTCGATCAACCTCGGTCAGGGGTTCCCCGACACCGACGGCCCCGCGAGCGTGGTCGACGCCGCGGTGCAGGCGATGCACTCGGGCCGCAACCAGTACCCGCCGACGGTCGGCGCACCGGAGCTGCGTACGGCGGTCGCCGCGCACCAGCGGCGCTTCTACGGCCTCGAGTACGCCCCCGACACCGAGATCGTCGTGACCACCGGCGCGACCGAGGCGATCGCCGCGGCGATGCTGGCGCTGGTCGAGCCCGGCGACGAGGTGGTGATGCTCGAGCCCTACTACGACTCCTACGTCGCGGTCGTCGCGATGGCCGGCGGCGTGCGCGTGCCGGTGACTCTGCACGCGCCGGACTTCCGGATCGACCTGGACGCGTTGCGCGCGGCCGTCACACCGCGCACCCGGGTGCTGCTGCTGAACTCGCCGCACAACCCGACCGGGACCGTGCTCACCGACGAGGAGCAGACCGCGATCGCCGAGGTCGCGGTCGAGCACGACCTCGTGGTCGTGACCGACGAGGTCTACGAGCATCTGACGTACCACGACGTCGTGCACCGGCCGATGGCGACGTACCCCGGCATGCGCGAGCGCACGGTCACGATCTCCAGCGGCGGAAAGTCGTTCTCGTTCACCGGCTGGAAGATCGGCTGGGCCTGCGCGCCGCTCGAGCTGGTGCGGGCCGTGACCACCGCCAAGCAGTTCCTGACGTTCGCCACCGGAGCGCCGTTCCAGCCGGCGATCGCGCAGGCGCTCGCTCTCGGCGACGACTACTTCGCCGCGTTCCGCGCCTCGATGCAGGCCAAGCGTGACCGGCTCTGCGAGGGCCTGGCCGACGTGGGGCTGGAGGTGCTGCGCCCGCAGGGCACGTACTTCGTCACCACCGACATCCGCAGCGTCGGCCACGACGACGGCGTGGAGTTCTGCCGCTCACTCCCGCACCGGTGCGGTGTGGTCGCGGTGCCGCACGAGGTCTTCTACGACCACGTCGAGGTGGGCAGACCCCTGGTGCGGTGGGCGTTCTGCAAGCGCGACGAGGTGCTCGACGAGGCGGTGGCGCGGCTTCGCCGCGGTCTCGGCTGAGCCGGCGGCGATTACCAGGGACGGTTGCGACGCGGCTGCTGAGGTGGCTGCTGGGGTGGCGGCTGGTGCGGCATCCCCGGGTACGGCGGCTGGCCGCCGGTGGGTCCGCCGAACCGCCCGCGACCGCGCGCAGTGGCGTACCACTGCCGCGATGTCGGCCACCACAGGAGCGTGATCACGGCGGCGACCCACACGATCGTGAACAGCACCGCGACCTGACCCATCACCACCAGCGAGACCAGCTGCGTGAGCATGTAGACCCCACCCATCACCGTGAGCAGGATCGCCGCCCAGTTGGCGCGCCGCCACGAGAAGACCGAGACCACGAGCACCGCCGCGACCCACAGCGCGGTCACGATGCCTCCGACGCGCATGGTGGCGACGAGGTCCTGCTGGGTCACGCCCTCGGACTGCAGCTGCTCGACCGCGAGGTCGACGATGTCCTGGCTGCTGGCCGCGATCACGAGGAACAGGGCGGTGAGCAGGCCGAGCGCAGCGCCCACCCAGGTCAGCACGTGCGCGGTCACCAGCTGCCCGGGGCGGCTGTCGGGGTCGCGCTGCTCGGGCGGGTAGCCGTAGTAGCCCGAGGTGTAGCCGTAGGCGGGTGGGTAGGCCTGCGGGTAGCCCTGGGCCTGCCCGGATCCCTGCGCCCCGCCGTATCCCTGCGCCCCGCCGTATCCCTGCGCCCCGCCGTACCCCGGGGCACTGCCGTAGTCGGGTGGGTGGCCCTGTGGCGCCTGCCCGTAGGGGCCGGCTCCCGGTGCGTACGGGCCGGGCTGCTCCAGGCCCGGCTGTGGCGCCGGCTCCGGCTGCTGGGCCGGGTGCTGGTGCTGGTGTGGTGGCACCGGCTTGCCCGCGTCGGGCGGCCAGGGCCCGGGGTAGGGCCCGGGCTGCTGTGTGTGCTGCGGCTGTGGGTGCTGCGGCTGTGGCGACTGCTGGGGCTGTTGCGGCTGCGAGGGCTGGTCCGGGCCGCCGATGTGCGGCGGCGCCGGCTCGCTGCCGCCACCGCTGCCAGCACCTTCGGGAGCCCCGGTCGTGTCCGCCCCCTGGGGCTCAGCGCCGGGGCGCTGCGCCGAGCCGTCCCCGGACTCAGCGGCGAACCAGAGGCGGACCGGTCGCCGCCACAGCAGCGACACGGTGTAGGCGACGAACACCGCGATCGCCAGCCCTGCCAGGCCCGAGAGCAGCACCAGCAACGCGGCCACCCCGCCGAGCAGCGTGAGCGCGATCCGCGACGGGTTGTGCCGCCGCATGACGTAGACCGCGAGCACGATCGCGGCCACGCTGGCGGCCGAGGCCAGCATCAGCCCGGCCTCGACCATCGTGAGCACGCTGTCCACGGAGATGTCGATCGCCGAGAACCGCTCGTCGTCGGCCATCACGCTCTCGATCTCGCGGCGCACGGAGGAGCTGCGCAGCTCGCCCTGCGTGCTGAAGATGCCCGCCAGGGCGAGCACCGACCCCATGATCGTGAGCACGCCGGCGAACACCACGTCACGGGGGCGGGAGGAGGCTGCTGCGGTCGCGGGACTCATCTGCGTCATCCCATCATGTCGCGCTGACGGTCAGCGCATCGCGATCGGAGTCGAGGTCCACGACGACCCGCGACCCGTCGGTGACCTCGCCGGCGAGCATCGCCTTGGCGAGCTGGTCGCCGATGGCGCTCTGCACCAGCCGGCGCAGCGGACGCGCGCCGTACACCGGGTCGAAGCCGGTCATCGCCAGCCACTCGCGGGTGGCGTCGCTCACCTCGAGGGCGATCCGCCGCTCGGCCAGCCGGGCCGCGAGGTGCGCGACCTGGAGGTCGACGATCCGGGTCAGCTCCCGCGTGCTCAGCGGGTCGAACTGCACCACCTCGTCGAGCCGGTTCAGGAACTCCGGCTTGAAGTGGCTGCGCACGACCGTCATCACCTGGTCGCGCTTCTGCTCCTCGTCGAGCGCGGGGTCGGCGAGGAACTGCGAGCCCAGGTTGGAGGTCAGGATCAGGATCGTGTTGCGGAAGTCGATCGTCCGGCCCTGGCCGTCGGTCAGCCGTCCGTCGTCGAGTACCTGCAGCAGGGTGTCGAATACCTCGGGGTGTGCCTTCTCCACCTCGTCGAGCAGCACGACGGAGTACGGCCGGCGGCGTACGGCCTCGGTGAGCTGGCCGCCCTCCTCGTAGCCCACATAGCCGGGCGGGGCACCGACGAGCCGGGCCACCGAGTGCTTCTCGGAGTACTCGCTCATGTCGACGCGCACGATCGCCCGCTCGTCGTCGAACAGGAACTCCGCCAGCGCCTTGGCAAGCTCGGTCTTGCCGACACCGGTGGGGCCGAGGAACAGGAACGAGCCGGTCGGCCGGTCGGGGTCGGAGATGCCGGTGCGTGCACGACGTACGGCGTCGGACACCGCGGTCACGGCGGTGCGCTGGCCGATGACCCGCGCACCGATCTCGTCCTCCATCCGCAGCAGCTTGCCGGTCTCGCCCTCCAGCAGCCGGCCGGTCGGGATGCCGGTCCACGACGCGACCACCTCGGCCACCTCGTCGGCGCCGACCTCCTCGTGCACCATCGGCTCGGTGTGCTCGGAGTCGTCGGCCTCGGCGGCCTGCGCGCGCTCGAGCTCCTTCTCCAGCGCGGGGATCTCGGCGTAGATGAGCCGGCTCGCGGTCTCGTAGTCGCCCTCACGCTCGAGGCGCTCGACGTCGGTGCGCAGCTGGTCGAGGCGCTGCTTGATCTCGCCGACCCGGTTGAGGTCGCTCTTCTCCCGCTCCCAGCGGGCCTCGAGCGCACGCAGGTCCTCCTGCTTGTCGGCCAGCTCGGCGCGCAGCCGCTCGAGCCGCTCCTTGCTGGGCTCGTCGGTCTGCTTGTCGAGGTGGAACTCCTCCATCTTCAGCCGGTCGACGGCGCGTCGGAGCTCGTCGATCTCGACCGGCGAGGAGTCGATCTCCATGCGCAGCCGGCTGCTCGCCTCGTCGATAAGGTCGATCGCCTTGTCGGGCAGCTGCCGGCCGGTGATGTAGCGGTTCGACAGCGTCGCGGCGGCGATCAGCGCGGAGTCGGAGATCGCCACCTTGTGGTGGCTCTCGTACTTCTCCTTCAGTCCACGCAGGATCGCGATGGTGTCGTCGACCGTGGGCTCGCCGACGTAGACCTGCTGGAAGCGGCGCTCGAGCGCGGCGTCCTTCTCGATGTGCTCGCGGTACTCGTCGAGGGTGGTGGCACCGATCATCCGCAGCTCGCCACGGGCCAGCATCGGCTTGAGCATGTTGCCGGCGTCCATGGCGGAGTCGCCGGTCGCACCGGCGCCGACGACGGTGTGCAGCTCGTCGATGAACGTGATGATCTGGCCGTCGCTGGACTTGATCTCCTCGAGGACGGCCTTGAGGCGCTCCTCGAACTCACCGCGGTACTTCGCACCGGCGACCATCGCCCCTAGGTCCAGCGCGACCAGCCGGCGGCCGCGCAGCGACTCGGGGACGTCGCCGGCCACGATCCGCTGGGCCAGGCCCTCCACGACCGCGGTCTTGCCCACGCCGGGGTCGCCGATCAGCACCGGGTTGTTCTTGGTACGCCGGGACAGCACCTGCACGACACGACGAATCTCGGAGTCGCGGCCGATGACGGGGTCAAGACGGCCGGACTCGGCGCTCGTCGTCAGGTCGACGCCGTACTTCTCCAGCGCCTGGTAGGTCCCCTCGGGGTCCTTGCTGGTGACCTTGGCCGAGCCGCGCACCTTGGTGAACGCCTCGACGAGCGTCTCCGGGGTCGCGCCGACACCGGCGAGCAACGTCCTGGCCGAGCTGTCGACCGTGGCCAGACCGACAAGCAGGTGCTCGGTGGAGACGTACTCGTCGCCGAACGACGTCGCGCAGTCCTCGGCCGCCTGGAACACCTGCAGCGTCGAGCGCGACCACGCCGGCGGCGAGACGGTGCTCCCGCTGGCGGTGGGCAGCTTGGCCACCGCGTCGGCGGCACCACGGCGTACGTCGTCGCGGTCGGCGCCGACCGCCTCGAGCAGGGCACCGGCCGTGCCCTCGGGCTGTTCGAGCAGGGTGAGCAGCAGGTGCGCCGGCTCGACGTGCGGGTTGCCGCCCGTCGCTGCGCGCTGCGCGGCGGCCGCTGCCGCCTCCTGGCTCTTCGTGGTGAGCTTGTTGAGATCCATGCCTTGAGTCCATTCCCCCTCGGGTCGCACGATACGTCGCTTGCTTTGCTGCGTGGGTATGTCGGGAAGATCCGCCGACCGCCCATGGATAGCAACGTCGACAGAGTTGAGTCCATTCCGCTCAACCATGGCATTCTGGGGCTGGTCGCGGAGGCGAATCGCCGCGTCAGCGAGGAGCGCGCACGAGGCGCGGTATGCACGCGTCCGCCGACCCGCGGGCGACCGTCGGCAGGACGAAGGTGAGCGCCTCGTCCGGCAATACCCGCAGGTCCTTCGTCTCCTCGCCGGAGATCTCCGACCCGTCGACGGTGACCACCGTGACGGTGTAGACCATCGGCTCCTTCGCCGAGTTGGTGACGTCGCCGGTGGCCGCCCAGACGCCGCCGCGTTCCTGCGTACAGGAGAAGTTGGCGAGGTCGCCCGCCGCCGGCTGTGTGTCCGGCTCACGCGACGACGTCCCGTTCGCCGACGAGGCGCTGCCCGCCCCGGAAGCCGCGGCCGAGCCCGGCTCGCCACCCGCCTGTCCGCTGCCGCTGGGGTCGCCGGACTCGCCACCGAACCCACAGGAGGTCAGCGTCAGCCCTGCGAGCCCCGCGAGTACGGCGCCCGCGACGGCCGTGCGGGTGTGCAGGCGGCGTACGACGAAGGTCACTGCGCCATTGTCGCGCCGGTGCAGCCCGCGACGTGCGACCGCGGCCGTCAGCGTGTCGGCCGGCGCCAGCGCACCATCGCGTTCGAGTTCGGGGGTGCCACTGCGGGCAGCCGACGGTCGAGAATGGCAGCGCGCGCCCGCTCCAGCGCGGTCTGCATCTCCAGCACCTGTTCGCGCAGCTCGGCCACCTCGTTCTGCAGCTCGAGGATGCGGCGTACGCCCTCGAGGCCGATGCCCTGGGCGGTCAGCTCGGCGACCTCGCGCAGCTGCTCGATGTCGTGCCAGGAGTAGCGGCGGCCGCCGCCACCGGTGCGGCCGGGCCGGACCAGACCGATCCGGTCGTAGCCGCGCAGCGTCTGCGGATGCATCCCGGACAGCTCCGCGGCCACGCTGATCACGAAGACCGGCGCCTCCCGGTGGCGCACGTCGAACTCGACGCGGTCCGCGGGGCCCTGGGCACGGTCGGTCATCGCCGTCACCCTCTCGCCCTGCTGAACAGCTCGGCACGCAGGTCGCCGTTGTCGCCGGACGCCTCGCGCAGCGCCTCGAGCGCGGCCCGCGCCTCGTCGCTGAGCGAGGTGGGTACGGCGACCTCGACCGTCACCAGCAGGTCACCGTGGGTGCCGTCCTTGCGGCTGCTGCCCTTGCCGCGCACGCGGAAGGTGCGGCCGTTCGGCGTGCCCGGCGGCACCTTGAGCGTGACGCCGTTGCCGCCGAGGGTCGGCACTTTGATCTGCGCGCCGAGCGCCGCCTCGTCGAACGAGACCGGCACGGTCAGCGTCAGGTTGTCACCCGATCGCCCGAACAACGGGTGCGCGCTCACGTGGACCACGACATACAGGTCACCGGCCGGCCCTCCACGTTCGCCCGGCGCGCCCTTGCCGCGCAGCCGGATCCGCTGGTTGTCCCTTACCCCGGCGGGGATACGAACCTGCATCGTGCGCGACGACGTTCCCCGGCCCGAGCCGTGGCAGACCGGGCAGGGGTCCTCGACGACCAGACCGCGCCCGCGGCACTGCTGGCAGGGCTCGGTCATCGCGAACACGCCACCGTCGCTGGTGGTCTGCATGCCGGTGCCGGAGCAGTTCGGGCAGACCTTCGGGACCGTGCCGCTGCGCGCGCCCGTGCCAGAGCACGCCGAGCACGCGGTCTCGCTGGTCATCTGCAGCGGCACCGTGACGCCCTCGATCGCCTGGTCGAACGAGATCGTCGCCTCGGTCTCGATGTCGGCACCGCGACGAGCCGACGCGGTACGCCGGCCACCGCCGCCCCCGCCGAAGATGTCGCCGAGGAGGTCACCGAGGCCACCGGTGCCCTGGCCGTGCCGTTCGCTGCCGAAGAGGTCGCCGAGGTCGTACGTCGTGGTGCCGGCGCGACCGGCTCGGCCGCCACCGGGCGGCGGACGGAACCCGCCGGCGCCGAACATCGCCCGCGCCTGGTCGTACTCCTTGCGCTTCTCCGGGTCGGACAGCACGGAGTTGGCCTCGCTGACCGCCTTGAACCGGTCCTCCGCGGCGGCGTCACCCGGGTTGGCGTCGGGGTGGTTGGCGCGCGCGAGCTTGCGGTAGGCCTTCTTGATGTCCTCGGTGCCGGCGTCCTTGGACACCCCGAGGATCTTGTAGAAGTCCTTCTGCAGCCAGTCGCTGCTGCTCATGCGCTCACCTCCCCGAGCGTGTCGTGCCCCGTGTCGTGCCCCTGAGTCGTCGGTGTCGTCGGTGTCGTCGGTGTCGTCGTGTGTGGGTCAGCCTCAGGCCTGGTCGTCGCGCGGCGCCTCGGCCGACGCGTCCGGCGGCCCAGACTGCTCAGCCCCTTCGGCCTGCGGGTCGACCTGCGCACCGGCGGGGTCGGTCGAGGGCTCCGCCACCGCGACCCGTGCCGGGCGGATGACGCGCTCGCCGATCCGGTAACCGGGCTGCAGGATCGCCGTGCACGTCGGACCGTCGATGCCCTCGGCGTGCGAGTGCATCAGGGCCTCGTGGATGCGCGGGTCGAAGGGGTCGCCCTCCTTGCCGAAGCGCTCCAGACCCAGACCCGTCACCGTGCGGCCGAACGAGTCGGCCACGGCCTTGAACCCGCCCTCGAGCTCGCCGTGCTCGCGAGCACGGTCGATGTCGTCGAGTACCGGCAGCAGCGAGGTCAGGACGCTGGCGGTGGCGCCTTCGCGTACGACCTCGCGGTCGCGGTCGACCCGGCGCTTGTAGTTGACGTACTCCGCCTGCAGGCGCTGCAGGTCGACGGTGCGCTCGGCCAGCGACGCCTCCAGCTCGGAGACGCGGTCGGCCTCGGCGGTCGAACCCGCATCCTGCCCGGACGCCTGCGCGTCGGGGTCCATCGACGGGTCGCGGTGCTCCTGCGCCTGGGATCCGTCGGCCGGGCCGCCTGACCTGTCGTCTGCCCGGTCGTCTGCCCGGTCGTCCGCAGGGCGAGGGCCGGGAGCCGCAGCAGCCTGCGGCTCCCGGATCTCTCCGGTCTCGGGGTCGATGCGGCGCCGGTCCCGAAAGATCGGCTGGTCACCGGACTCCGTCACTTGTTCTCGCCTCCAGCGGTGTTGCCGGTGTTGCCTTCGCTGTCGTCCTCGTCGACGATCTCGGCCTCGACGACGTCCTCGTCGCCCTGGTCGGTCCCCTGGCTACCGGCGCCCTCGGCACCCGCGGCCCCGGCCTCACCGGCCTCGGCGTTGGCGTACATCGCCGAGCCCATCTTCTGGCTGGACTCGGCCAGCTTGGCCGCAGCCGTCTTGATGGCGTCGGTGTCGTCGCCCTCGAGCGCCTTCTTCAGCGAGTCGACGTCGGCCTCGACCTCGGACTTCAGCTCGGCCGGGATCTTGTCGGCGTTCTCGGCGAGGAACTTCTCGCTGGTGTAGACCGCGCTGTCGGCCTGGTTGCGGATCTCCACGGCTTCGCGACGCTGACGGTCCTCCTCGGCGTACTGCTCCGCGTCGCGGACCATCTTGTCGATGTCGTCCTTGGACAGCGCCGAGCCACCGGTGATCGTCATCGACTGCTCGCGGCCGGTGCCCCGGTCCTTGGCCGAGACGTGCACGATGCCGTTGGCGTCGATGTCGAAGGTGACCTCGATCTGCGGGACGTTGCGCGGCGCCGGCGGCAGACCGGTGAGCTCGAAGTTGCCGAGCAGCTGGTTGGCCGCGGCCATCTCGCGCTCGCCCTGGTAGACCTGGATCATCACCGAGGGCTGGTTGTCCTCGGCCGTGGTGAAGACCTCCGAGCGCTTCGTCGGGATCGTGGTGTTGCGCTCGATCAGCTTGGTCATCACGCCGCCCTTGGTCTCGATCCCCAGCGACAGCGGGGTGACATCGAGCAGCAGGACGTCCTTGACCTCGCCCTTGAGCACGCCGGCCTGCAGGGCGGCGCCCACGGCCACAACCTCGTCGGGGTTGACGCCCTTGTTGGGCTCCTTGCCGTTGGTGAGGTCCTTGACCAGCTCACTGACGGCGGGCATCCGGGTCGAACCGCCCACGAGGATCACGTGGTCGATCTTGTCGACGTTGATGTTGGCGTCCTTGATCACCTGCTCGAAGGGCTTCTTGGCGCGGTCGAGCAGGTCGGCGGTCATCTTCTGGAACTCGCTGCGGCTGAGCTTCTCCTCGAAGTGCAGCGGGCCCTCGGCGCCGGCGGTGATGTACGGCAGGTGGATCGTGGTCTCGGACGTGCCGGACAGCTCGATCTTGGCCTTCTCGGCCGCCTCCTGCAGGCGCTGCCGGGCGATCTTGTCCTTGCCCAGGTCGACGCCGTTGGCGTTCTTGAACTTCTCCACCATCCAGTCGACGATCCGGTTGTCCCAGTCGTCGCCGCCGAGGTGGTTGTCACCGGACGTTGCCTTCACCTCGACGACCCCGTCGCCGATCTCCAGCAGTGACACGTCGAAGGTGCCGCCACCGAGGTCGAAGACCAGGATGGTCTGGTCGTTCTCCTTCTCCAGGCCGTATGCCAGCGCGGCCGCGGTGGGCTCGTTGACGATGCGCTGCACGGTCATGCCCGCGATCTCGCCGGCCTCCTTGGTGGCCTGGCGCTGGGCGTCGGAGAAGTACGCGGGCACGGTGATGACCGCGTCGGTGACGGGCTCACCGAGGTAGGCCTCGGCGTCCCGCTTGAGCTTCTGCAGCACGAACGCCGAGATCTGCTGCGGCGTGAACTCCTTGCCGTCGACCTCGCGCTTCCAGTCCGTGCCCATCTCACGCTTGATGGACCGGATGGTGCGGTCGACGTTGGTGACCGCCTGACGCTTGGCGACCTCGCCGACAAGCACCTCGCCGTTCTTGGCGAAGGCCACGACGGACGGGGTGGTGCGAGATCCCTCGGCGTTCGAGATGACGGTGGGTTCGCCACCCTCAAGAGCGGACACGACAGAGTTGGTCGTGCCGAGGTCGATTCCGACCGCGCGAGCCATTGTGGTACCTCCACGAGTTCGAGTGATTCGAGAACAGTCTGGCAAGCGGCGCCAGGGACCGGCAAATTACTTGAGTCCATTCCGCTCAACTGTCTGCACATGCCTCAACGCAACGAGCTCGCCGCTTTGTTCCCGTGACCTGCGTCACATTTTCCTCGGCGGCCTTCAAACCCTTCCCAGCAGGGGGTTGGCGGTCCCCTGCCCCACTTTGGCGTCGAGATTGCGCGAATGGCCCACACGTGGCACGTCCGGCTTGGGCAGGCACCGCGGGCCATTCGCGCAATCTCGACGCGAAGGGAGCGTGAGGACACACGGGCCGGGCCATTCGCGCAATCTCGACGCGAAGGGAGCGTGAGGACACCCGGGCCGGGCCATTCGCGCAATCTCGACGCGAAGAGGGCTAGGCGACGGGGCGGCCGCGCTGCCAGACGCCGGCGACGAGAGGGACACCGGGCCGGTAGGCCAGGTGCACGTACGAGGGCGCCTCCAGCAGGACCAGGTCCGCGAGCGTGCCGGGCGCGAGCCGTCCGACGTCGTCACGGCGCAGCGCCGCCGCGCCGCCGGCCGTCGCCGACCACATCGCCTCGGCCGGGCTCATGTGCATCTCGCGTACGGCGAGGGCGATGCACAGCGGCATCGAGGACGAGTAGCACGAGCCCGGGTTGCAGTCCGAGGCCAGCGCCACCGTGACCCCGGCCGCGAGCAGGCGCCGCGCATCGGGATAGGGCGACCGGGTGGAGAACTCCACACCCGGCAGCAGGGTCGCGACGACACCGGCGTCGCGCAGCGCGGCGACGTCCTCGTCGGACAGGAACGTGCAGTGGTCGGCCGCGGCCGCGCCCAGCTCGCAGGCGACCTGCACACCCGGCCCCGGGCCGAGCTGGTTGGCATGCACCCGGGCCTGGAGTCCGGCGGCCATGCCCGCGGAGAGCACGGCCCGCGCCTGGTCGGCGTCGAACGCACCCCGCTCGCAGAACACGTCGACCCACCGCGCGTACGGCGCGCACGCCTCCAGCATCGGGCCGGTGACCAGGTCGACGTAGCCGCCGGGGTCGTCGGCGTACTCCGGTGCCACGACGTGCGCGCCGAGGAACGTCGTCTCCGGCGTGAGCTGCCGGGCCACCGCGAGCGCGCGGGCCTCGTCGTGGGCGGTGAGGCCGTAGCCGCTCTTGGTCTCGACCGTGGTCGTGCCCTGACGCAGCATCTCCTCGACGTGCCGGGCGACCTGCGCCGCGAGCTGCTCGTCGGTGGCTGCGCGGGTGGCCGCGACCGTGGTCTTGATGCCGCCGGTGGAGTACGGCCGGCCCTCCATGCGGGCGGCGAAGTCCGCCGACCGGTCGCCGGCGAAGACGAGATGGCTGTGCGAGTCGACGAACCCGGGGATCATCGCGCGGCCGCCGGCGTCCACGAGCGCGTCCGCCGCGGGCGCCTCGGACCGTGGTCCGGCCCACGCCACGCGGTCGCCGTCGACGACCAGCGCGGCGTCGTGCAGCAGCCCCAGCGCGGACCCGTCGCCGAGCTGCGGGTCGCAGGTGACGAGCTGTCCGATGCCGTCGATGACGGTGGCACCCATCGCGTCGGTCCTTCCCTCAGTCGTGAACGGCGTCGATGGCCCGGGCGAGCAGGAGCCCGCCGGGCTCGGTGTCGAGGACGCGTCCAGCGCAGACCACGTGGGTGACGTCGGCGGCGGAGGCGGCGAACACCGCGGCCTCGGCCCCGCGACCGGTGCCCGCCGTACGCGTCGACTCGAGGTCGACCGTCACCAGATCGGCCGGCGCGCCCACCGAGATCCGGCCGGCGTCGGGGAAGCCGAGCGAGGCATGTCCGGCCGAGGTCGCGGCGGTCAGCAGCTCGTCGGCATTCCAGTGACCGCGGCGCTGGGTCGCCAGCCGTTCGTCGAGCTCGACCGCGCGCATCTCCTCGAACAGGTCGACCACCGCATGGCTGTCCGAGCCGAGCGTCAGCGGGCTGCCCGCCTCCAGCAGCCGCCGCGACGGGCCGATCCCGTCGGCGAGGTCGCGTTCGGTGGTGGGGCACAGGCAGGCGTGCGTGCCCTGGCTGCCCAGCAGTGCGATGTCGGACTCGGTGAGGTGCGTGGCGTGTACGGCGGTGGCGTGCGCTCCGAGCGCACCGGCCTCGAAGAGCATGGTCGCCGGTGTCTCGCCGTAGGCCTCGAGGCAGGCCTGGTTCTCCGCGACCTGCTCGGACAGGTGCGCGTGCAGCGGCGCGCCCCGCATCGTGGCCCACTCCGCGACGCGGTCGATCTGGTCCCGCGGCACCGCGCGCACGGAGTGCACGGCTGCGCCGACGACCACGTCCTCGTCGTCGGCGTGCTTGTCGGCCAGGGCGTCCACCCGCTCGGCCCAGCGCCCCGAGTCGCCGTCGCTGAACCTGCGCTGCACTCCCTCGGGCGGCGCACCGAACCCGCTGGACAGATAGCACGCGTCCAGCAGCGCGATGCGGATGCCGACCTGGCGCGCGGCCGCCACGAGTGCCTCACCTAGAGCGTTGGGATCGGCGTAGGGATGCCCGTCGGGGTCGTGGTGCAGGTAGTGGAACTCGCCCACGCCGGTGATGCCGCTCGCGGCCATCTCGGCGTACGTCGCCACGGCGAGGTCGAAGTACGAGTCGGGGTCGAGCCGGGCCGCCACGGCGTACATCTGCTCGCGCCAGGTCCAGAACGTGCCGCGCTCGGTCTGCGTTCGCCCGCGCAGCGCCCGGTGGAACGCGTGGCTGTGGCCGTTGGCCAGGCCGGGCAGCGTCAGCCCGCGCAGCCGGCGCGCGGTCGCAGGTGGCGCGGCCACGTCGGTGTCGACCCCGGTGATCCGGCCGGAGCCGACCGTGACCAGAACCTTGTCGGCGATCCGGGCCGGACCGAGCCAGGCGCGCTCGAGCCAGTACGCCGTCGGCCGCCCGTTCACCGTTGGCCTCCGGCGAGCTCCTGGACGCAGGCCGCGAGCGCGTCGACGCCCGCAAGGCAGTCGTCGGTCTCGGCGTACTCGGCGGGGGAGTGCGACACGCCGGTGGGGTTGCGGACAAAGAGCATCGCCGTGGGCACACCGTGCAGTGCCAGCACGCCCGCGTCGTGTCCGGCGCCGGTCGGGATCACCGGCGCGTCGTCGAGCCGCCGCGACAGCCGCCCGGCCAGACCCGGGTCGAAGACCGTGGCCGGCGACTCCGACTCCGCGCTCATCGTCACCTCGGTGCGGTCGCGGGCTCCGCTCTCGACGGCCCGCCGGCGTACCCCGTCGACCACGGCCAGCAGCGTGCCCTCGTCCCCGGCGCGGGCGTCCATCCAGGCCCGCACCTGCGACGGCACCGCGTTGGTGCCGTTGGGGGTGACCTCCACTCGCCCGAACGTCGCCCGGGCCCCGTCGCGGCGCGCCTGCTCGTTGGCGGCCAGCGCGGTCGCGGCGTAGGTCAGCATCGGGTCGCGCCGGTCGGTCATCGCGGTCGTGCCCGCGTGGTTGGCCTCGCCGGTGAAGTCGAAGCGGTACCGGCCGTGCGGCCAGATCTGGCTGCCGACCCCGATCGCGCGGCCGCGCTCGACCAGGTCGCGTCCCTGCTCCACGTGCAGCTCGAGGAACGTGCCCACACAGCCCAACACCTCGTCGTCGCGACCGAGCTCCTCCGGGTCGCGTCCGGCACGCCGGACGACGTCGGCCATCGTGTCGCCGTCGCGGTCGCGCAGCGCCCGGGCCGCGTCGGCGTCGAGGCTGCCGGTCAGCAGCCGCGAACCCGCGCAGGCGATGCCGAAGCGCGCGCCCTCCTCGTCGACGAAGTTCACCACCGCGACCGGACGGCTCGGCTGCAGACCGTCTTCCCGGACGGCGTCAAGGGCGGCGTAAGCGGAGAGCACGCCGAGCGGCCCGTCGAACGCGCCGCCCTCGGGCACCGAGTCCAGATGCGAGCCGAGCACCAGCGCGTCGCCTGCGGCCGGATCGCCCCACCAGGCCCACTGGTTGCCGTTGCGGTCGACGTGCAGGTCGAGGCCGCGCCGCTTCGCCTCACCGGCGAACCACTCGCGCAGCCGCTGGTCGGCGTCGTTCCACACGAACCGGCGGTAACCGCCCGTGTCGCCGTTGCGGCCGACGTCGCGGATCGCCTCGAACATGGCCACGAGACTCACCAGGCCGCCTCCGTCGCGGTCACTGTCGCCGTGGCTGGGTCGCCGAGTGGCGCCATCTGGTCGGGTCGGTGCCGCTCAGGACGGCCACGTGGCGCCACTCGACGAGGGGCTGGCACGGTGGCGCCATGGAGTTCGCGGAGGTCGTGCGTCGGCGCCGGATGGTGCGCAACTACACCGACGAGCCGGTCGACCCGGCCGCGGTCGAGCGGATGCTCGCGCACGCGACCCGTTCGCCCAGCGCGGGCTTCAGCCAGGGCTGGGCGTTCCTGGTACTCGACCGCACCGAGGACGTCGAGCGGTTCTGGGCCGCGGCGACGCCGTCGTCCCCCTCCGACGTCGCCGAGAACTCCTGGCTGACGGGGATGCGCCGCGCCCCCGTGGTCGTGGTTCCGCTGGCGTGCGAGCAGGCTTACCTCGCGCGCTACGCCGAGCCGGACAAGGGCGGCACCGCGCCGGACGAGCAGGTCTGGTCGGTGCCGTACTGGTTCGTCGACACCGGGATGGCGTCGCTGCTGATGCTGCTCACCGCGGTCGACGAGGGCCTGGCGGCGTGCTTCTTCGGCATCCCCGCGGAACGGGTGGAGTCGTTCCGTGCCGAGTTCGGCGTACCCGGCGACCACACGCCGGTCGGCGCGATCACGCTCGGCCATCCGGCCCCCGACCGCAGGTCGCCGTCGCTGCGACGGGGACGGCGCGGCGTCGACGCGGTCGTGCACCGCGGCCACTGGTGAGCAGGTGGGCGGCATTAGGGCGTGTCCCGTGGACCTCGTCCGTCGCGAGCGTCGTCTGGCGGCATCTCCGGTTCCCTCGCAGTTCGCCCACTCGCTGCGCTCGCGCGCTCTCGCCTCGTTCACGGGTGCACCGCACGGCGGAGGAGCGACGGCGATGCGCAGCATCGTCGAGCGACGACGCTGGGCGACTGCCGGTTGCCGCGAGGTGCCAGCCAGGCGGCACGCAGCAGGACAGCAGGTTCACAGGACACGCCCTAGTCGCCTTCACGCATGGGGATGCGGACCTCGCGTGACTGCGCCACCTCGACGGCCTCGTCGTAGCCGGCGTCGACGTGCCGGATCACTCCCATGCCGGGGTCGTTGGTCAGCACCCGCTCGGCCTTGCGCCCGGCCAGCTCCGTGCCGTCGACGACACAGACCTGCCCAGCGTGGATCGAGCGGCCCATGCCGACCCCGCCGCCGTGGTGGATCGACACCCAGGAGGCGCCGGAGGCGACGTTGACCATCGCGTTCAGCAGCGGCCAGTCCGCGATCGCGTCGGAGCCGTCGAGCATGGCCTCGGTCTCGCGGTACGGCGACGCGACGGACCCGCAGTCGAGGTGGTCGCGGCCGATCGCCAGCGGAGCCGACAGCTCGCCGGAGGCCACCATGTCGTTGAACCGGACGCCGGCGCGCTCGCGCTCGCCGTACCCCAGCCAGCAGATGCGCGCCGGCAGCCCCTGGAACTGCACCTGCTCGCCGGCCTTGCGAATCCAGCGGGTCAGCCGCTCGTTGTCCCCGAACATCTCCAGCACCGCGCGGTCGGTAGCGGCGATGTCCGCCGGGTCGCCCGACAGCGCGGCCCAGCGGAACGGGCCCTTGCCCTCGCAGAACAGCGGTCGGATGTACGCCGGCACGAACCCGGGGTAGTCGAAGGCGCGGGCGAAACCGCCGAGGCGGGCCTCGGCGCGCAGCGAGTTGCCGTAGTCGAAGACCTCGGCGCCGGCGTCGAGGAACCCGACCATCGCCTCGCAGTGCCGGGCCATCGACTCCCGCGCCCGCTCGGTGAACCCCGCCGGGTCCTTCTCGCGTGCGCTCACCCAGTCGCCGAACTCCACCTTCGAGGGCAGGTACATCAGCGGGTCGTGCGCCGACGTCTGGTCGGTCACGATGTCGATGGGCGCCGACCGGGCGAGCAGCTCGGGTAGCAGGTCGGCGGCGTTGCCGAGCACGCCGATCGAGAGCGGCCGCCGCGCGTCGCGCGCCTCGACCGCCATGCGCAGCGCGTCGTCGATCGAGTCCGCACGCACGTCGAGGTAACGGTGGTCCAGGCGGCGTTGGATGCGCGACTCGTCGACCTCGAGACAGATGCAGACACCGTCGTTCATGGTCACCGCGAGCGGCTGCGCGCCGCCCATCCCGCCGAGCCCGGCGGTCAGCGTGATGGTGCCGGCCAGCGTCCCGTCGAAGCGCCGCTCTGCGACCGCGGCGAAGGTCTCGTACGTGCCCTGCAGGATGCCCTGGGTGCCGATGTAGATCCACGACCCGGCCGTCATCTGGCCGTACATCATCAGCCCCATGGCATCCAGCCGGCGGAACTCCTCCCAGTTGGCCCAGTCGCCGACCAGGTTGGAGTTGGCGATCAGCACGCGCGGCGCCCACTCGTGCGTGCGCATCACCCCGACCGGACGGCCCGACTGCACGAGCATGGTCTCGTCCTGGTCCAGCGTGCGCAGCGTCCGGACCAGCGCGTCGAACGACGGCCAGTCACGGGCCGCCTTGCCCGACCCGCCGTAGACCACGAGCTCCTCGGGATGCTCGGCCACCTCGGGGTCGAGGTTGTTCATCAGCATGCGCATCGGCGCCTCGGTCTGCCAGCTGCGCGCGCTCAGGTCGAGCCCTCGCGGGCTGCGGATCGTGCGGCTCATTCCATGCTCCTCGGGGCTCCTCGGGGTTCGGGCTCAGTCGAGCGGGCCGACGACGGTCTCGACGGCGGTGACGAACGCGCCGCTGCTGACCAGGTCGACGGCGGCATCGATCTCGGGTGCGAGGTGCCGGTCCGGGCCCGGCCCGTCGACGTGCTCGCGCAGCACGGCGAGTACGGCGGCGGTCGCCGGCGCGGGCGTCAGGGGCGCGCGCAGGTCCAGCGCACGCGCCGCGGTGAGGACCTCGACCGCGAGCACGCGGGTCAGGCCGTCGAGCGCGCGCCGCAGCTTGCGCCCCGCCGACCACCCCATCGACACGTGGTCCTCCTGCATCGCGCTGGACGGGATCGAGTCGACGCTGGCCGGCATCGCCAGCCGCTTCAGCTCGGAGACGATCGCGGCCTGGGTGTACTGCGCGATCATGTGCCCGGAGTCGACACCGGGGTCGTTGGCGAGGAACGGCGGCAGCCCGTGGCTGCGGGTGCGGTCGAGGAACCGGTCCGTACGCCGCTCGGACATGCTGGCCAGGTCGGCGACCGGGATCGCGAGGAAGTCGAGCGCGTAGCCGAGCGGGGCACCGTGGAAGTTGCCGTTGGACTCCACGCGGGCGTCCGGCAGCACCACCGGGTTGTCGACGGCCGCGGCGAGCTCGCGCCGGGCCACCAGCCGGGTGTGGTCGAGGGTGTCGCGGGCGGCTCCGGCGACCTGGGGCGCGCAGCGCAGCGAGTACGCGTCCTGCACGCGGTTGCAGTCGGGCCCGCGGTGGCTCTCCATGATCGCGGACCCCTCGAGGATGCGCCGCAGGTTGGAGGCCGACGCGGCCTGGCCGGGATGCGGCCGCAGCGCCTGCAGGTCGTCGGCGAACACCCGGTCGGTGGCCAGGACGGCCTCCACGCTCATTGCCGCCGCCACGTCGGCGACCTTGAGCAGCGCGGCCAGGTCGGTCTGGGCCAGCACCAGCATGCCGAGCATGCCGTCGGTGCCGTTGATCAGCGCGAGGCCCTCCTTGGCGGCCAGCTCGACCGGAGCGACCCCGATCTCGTCCAGCACCTCGGCGGCCGGGCGAAGGACACCCTCGGTGTCACGCACCTCGCCCTCGCCCATCAGCGCCAGCGCGCAGTGCGCGAGCGGGGCGAGGTCTCCCGAACAGCCGAGGCTGCCGTACTCCCGCACGACCGGCGTCACACCGTGGGTGAGCAGCGCGGCCATCGCCTGCGCGGTCTCCACGCGTACGCCCGTGCGCCCGGTGGCCAGCGTCGAGAGCCGCAGCAGCATCAGCGCGCGTACGACCTCCCGCTCCACCTCGGGACCGGAGCCGGCGGCGTGCGAGCGCACCAGCGAACGCTGCAGGTCGGCGCGCAGATCGGCAGGGATGTGCCGGGTCGCCAGCGCCCCGAAGCCGGTGGAGACGCCGTACGTCGGTGTCGGCGCGGCCGCCATCGCGTCGACGGCCGCACGCGACTTCTCGATCGCGGCGACCGCCTCGGCGCCGAGCTCGACGCCGGCACCCCCGCGCGTCACCGCGACGAGCTCCTCGGGAGTGACCGGGCCGACGCCCACCACCACGCGTGCTGTTCCCATGCCGCCATTCCACCCTGCCCGGGCCACGCACGCCACCGAGGGTCCACTGCAG
The DNA here is from genome assembly GCA_035557095.1 of Nocardioidaceae bacterium. Classification (GTDB taxonomy): domain Bacteria; phylum Actinomycetota; class Actinomycetes; order Propionibacteriales; family Nocardioidaceae; genus JALZDI01. The sequence continues at coordinate 24,641 of DATMEB010000039.1, forward strand.
GTGTCTCATATATGAGACAGACCGCTACGCTCCCGGGCTATGAACACCCCGGCCTGCCATGACTAGCGCTCCCGCGTCGACGCGCACGCTGCGGATCCTGCGGTTCCTCGCGGGCCAGCCGCAGCCGGTCGCCGCGGAGCACATCGCGCAGGCGGTCGGCCTTCCCCGGGCGTCCGCGTACCGGCTGCTCACGGCGATGGCCGACGAGGGCTTCGTGGTGCACCTGGCCGAGGAGCACCGGTGGGGGCTCGGGGTGGCGGCGTTCGAGGTGGGCAGTGGCTACACCCGGCAGGAGCCGCTCCAGCGGATCGCCCGTCGGTTGCTCGCCGACCTCGCCGACCGCACCCGCCAGAGCGCACACCTCGCAGTACTGCACGGGCGCGAGGTGGTCTACGTGGTCGAGGAGCGGGCGCCCGGGCGGCCGCCGCTGGTCACCGACGTCGGCGTCCGGCTTCCCGCGCACCTCACCGCAAGCGGCCGGGCGATCCTGGCCGCGCTGCCGGCCGCGCAGGTGCGTGCGCTGTACCCGAACGCCGAGGCCTTCGTCGACCGGCACGGCACCGGCCCGCGCAGCCTCAGCCAGCTGCGCACCCTGCTCACCGACACTCGCCAACGGGGCTTCGCCACCGAGGAGGGCGAGGTGACACCTGGCCTGGCCAGCGTGGCCGCTGCCGTGCTCGACCACAACGGACACCCGGTCGCCGGCCTCGCCCTCACCTAC
>DATMEB010000040.1:0-3286 GCA_035557095.1 Nocardioidaceae bacterium
GATCTTGAGGTCGCCGTCGAGCAGCAGGTACGGCGCCACGGTCTCGTAGAAGACCGGGCTGACTGCGATTGCCGTCAATGCCGCGCGCATCACAACCCACTCCCAGTGGACAGACCGATTCCCAACCGCAGTACCCAGTCATTGCCATAAGAGTCCTCGTTCGGCTGCCTGGCAAGCGCATCGACCGCACTTCGGCACCGCCGAGGCGGAGGTGGCCGACGCTTCGCCGCCCGCTCGTTCCGACCCCGCATCCGCGCGGCGAGGAGTGGCAGCGCGCACCGTTGGGTGACATGCGCCCACGTGGTGCAGCGACGGCGCTCGGCCCTTCGGCCGGCGACGCCACCACATGGTTGGGTCCGGTGACGCACATGAACACGACCATGTGCGGATGAGGCAGTCGAGCACTAGCGAAGTTGAAGTTTCAGGAGTTCACTGACAGTGCACCCCGCGACGCAATCTGTGCATGGAGTCGCAGGCCTGGGCGTCGCGTGCTGTGGGGCGGGGTGGTGTCGTGTGTGACTGTCTGTGCCCCGAGGTCTACGACCTCGACCAGCTGGCCGAGATCGGCCTGACCGCGGATCTGATGATCGCCGCCTCGAAGAGTGCGCAGCACCTGTCGCGTGCCGAGATCGACCTCGCCATGGGGTTGGGTGTCGTCCGCTCGGATCTAGGCCGAGGCGAAGAGGCCGTGTAGGGCGACGACGATGTCAGCGACGCACGCTGACGGGGGCGAAGTCGCTGACACTTACGGCTGGGTGGCAGGCACGCGCATCGCCACGCGCAGCCGCATCAGGCCGAGCCGGATGCGGGTCTTGGCCGTACCCAGCGGGATGTCCTCGTGCTCGCCGACCTCGGCCGCCGTACATCCGCCGAGCACGACGAGCGCGACCGCCCGGGCCTGGCTCGGGCTCAGCTCGGCGAGCTGCTTCAGCGCGCGCACGGAGTCGATGCGGTGCACGGCAGTGTCGGGGGTGTCGCTGGCCGAGAACGACTCCTGGACGACCTGTTCAAGCAGCTGCGGCGACACCGGCGTCGATCGGCGCGCGCGGACGGCGTCGATGGCGGCGTTGCGGGTGATCGTGAGCAGCCAGGTCGAGACCGAGGCGCGGCCGGCGTCGTAGGTCGTGGCGGCCTTCCATGCGCGGAGGAAGGCTTCCTGGGCGACGTCCTCGGCCAGCGTGCGCTCACGGGTGACCGACAGCGCGAGCCCGAACACGGATCCCTGGAAGCGGCGGACGAACGCCGTGGCGGCCGACGGGTCACCGAGGCCGTAGCCGGCGAGCAAGGCGGCGTCGGCCGCCCGATCGGCGCGGGAAGACAGCTGGGTGCCACTCGACCCGCCGACGGTCATGGTGCCGGTCGGTGCGCCCATGGCCCGGGACGGACGCTCTCGCTTGCGGAACACCTGAGCCATGGATGGCACCTTCAACCCGGGGAGTGGATTGACGCTTCAAGTGACAGCCTGGACTCGGATAGTTGAAGCGTCAAGCGCACGTTCGGCAAAGTTTGCTTGATGCAACGGACGGCCCAGGTGTGTGACTTTCGTGACTCCCGTGGACCATCCGGAGCTCAGGGAGACGGGCCCATGTGAGGGCCCAGGTTGCTTCGATCTGGGCATATCCCTTCGGTGGTTGAGAAAGCAACCTTGTGGTGTGGGGGCAATCCGGCGTGGGGGCGGATATGGGGCTTCGTCGTGGAGGCGACACGTAGAGACATCTTGAAGCTGGGGGGCCTGGGGGCTCTGGGAGTGGCCGGCGCAGCGTCGCTGCCCTGGGGAGGCGCCACCCTTAATGCGAAGTCGGCCAGTGAGCTGGCCGAGGGGCGAATGCCGCAGCCGTTTCGCGCGGGCTTCGTCCGCCCGCCGGTGCTGCGGCCGTTCATGAGTCGCCGAGACGCCGACGGACAGATGGTGGACCACTTCAGCATCACCCAGCGGGCGAGTCGTGCGAGCATCGCGCCCGGACTAAGCAGCTACGTCTACAGCTACAACGGCAGCGTGCCGGGGCCCACGATCAAGGTCCGGAGGGGACGCCGCGCGGTGGTGCGCGTGCGCAACAAGCTGCCGGCGGTGCATCCGCACTTCGGTCAGGTGTCCACCACGTCGGTGCACCTGCACGGGTCGGGGTCGCTGCCGCAGTACGACGGCTACGCCAGCGACGTCACACCGCCGGGCTTCTTCAAGGACTACCACTACCCGAACTTCCAGCCCGCACGCACTCTCTGGTACCACGACCACGGCGTGCACCACACCGCGACGAACGCCTACGCCGGACTGTTCGCGCAGTACCACATGCACGACGAGGCCGAGCTCGACCTGCTCCCGCAAGGGGAGTTCGACGTGCCGCTCGTGGTCGTCGACGCGATCCTCGGCGCCAACGGCAACCTCGCCTTCGACGACGACGAGTCGGGGCTGTGGGGCGACGTGATCACGGTCAACGGCAAGGCCTGGCCGGTGATGAAGGTCAAGCGGCGTGTGTACCGCTTCCGCGTTCTCAACGCCTCCATCTCCCGGTCCTACCGGTTCGCGCTCAGCACGGGCGACCCGGTCACCGTGGTCGCCACCGACGGCGGACTGATGCCACGCGCGCAACAGGTCGCCCAGTGGCGGCACGCCGGCGCGGAGCGCTACGAGATCCTGGTCGACTTCCGCAAGTACCGCCCCGGCCAGCGGGTCGTGCTGCAGAACCTGTCCAACGACAACAACGTCGACTACGACCACACCAACAAGGTGATGGCCTTCGACGTCACCGACGCACCGGTCGACAAGCGCGACGACACCTGGAACCGCCTCCCCAACCTGCTGGCCAACAGCGACGTGATGAACCTCCGACCCGCCGACGCCACCCGGGTCCGGCACCTTCGACTGGAGCGCGGCGGCAGCCAGTTCATCGTCAACGGCCACTCCTGGGAGGACGTCATCAACAGCGACTTCCAGCTGCTCGAGGCCAACCCTCGCCTGGGTGCCACCGAGATCTGGGAGCTGGAGAACCGCTCCGGTGGCTGGTTCCACCCACTGCACATCCACCTGATCGACTTCAAGATCCTGTCCCGCAACGGCCAGGCACCGTTCGACTACGAACGCGGACCCAAGGACGTCGCCTACATCGGCGAGAACGAGACCGTGCGCGTGCTGGCCAAGTTCGGTCCGCACCGCGGCCGCTACATGGTGCACTGCCACAACCTGCCGCACGAGGACCACGACATGATGGTCCAGTACGCCGTCGGCTGGAACCCCGGAGACCCCGACCCCGACGACCCGATCCTGGCCGACCCGTGCAAGACCGAC
>DATMEB010000041.1:0-2375 GCA_035557095.1 Nocardioidaceae bacterium
GACGAGCAGGGAGATGCCTCATGACCTGGCCGCTCCTCCTCGCGACGCACGCCTTCGCGGCGTCCGTCGCGCTCCCGCTCGGCGCCTGGCAGCTGTTCCGGCCGACGAAGGGCGATCATCAGCATCGGCTGATCGGCCGCACCTGGGTCGTGCTGTTGCTCTACGTGTCATTCACATCGTTCTGGATCAAGGAGCTGAGGGCCGGCGAGTTCAGCCTGATCCACATCCTCTCGGTCGTCACGATCGTCACCGTGAGCCTGGGGCTGGTGGCGGCGATCCGCGGCGACATCCAGTCGCACCGGGGCAACATGATCGGCAGCTGGCTCGGCCTGGTGGGAGCGTTCATCGGTGCTGTCGCCGTGCCGGCCCGCCACATCCCGACGTTTGTGGTCACGGAGCCGTGGCAGGCTCTGCTGGCGGCGCTGTCGGTGGTGCTCACCACGGCCCTCGTGCTCGCCATTGCGAGGCGGCTGACGCCGTCGACACGCGAGCAACTGGTTGGCTGACTCCTCGCGGGGCTTCCGGGCCGGCCCAGAAGGGGCCACAATCACGTCAGGAGATCTGCCCGACGACAGGAGACCCGCATGAGCACCGACGTCAGTCCCGCGGAGCAGTCCTCGCAGTCCCCCCGGCAACGCCTCCTCGGCGGTCCGCCGACCCGATGGCCGGTGTTTCTCGCCGCGATCATCGCGACCAGCGCGATGGCACTGTGGGCGATCATCGACAAAGCAGGAGCCGAGAGCGCGATCTCCGCGGTGGTCGGCAAGGTGACCACCGGCTTCGGGTGGTTCTACATCCTCCTCGCGACCGTGGTCCTCGTCTTCGTGATCTACCTGGGCGCGTCCCGGCACGGTCACGTCCGCCTGGGACCGGACCACTCCCGTCCGGAATTCTCGACGTTCGCCTGGGCATCGATGCTGTTCGCCGCCGGTATCGGCACGGACGTGATGTTCTACTCCGTCGTCGAGCCGGTGACGCAGTACATGGCACCACCGACCGGTGACCCGGAAACGGTGGCCGCCGCCCGCGACGCCACGGTGTGGACGCTGTTCCACTACGGCATCACCGGGTGGGCGATGTATGCGCTCATGGGATTGGCGCTCGCGTACTTCGCCTACCGGTTGGACCTCCCGCTCGCCGTCCGGTCCGCCCTCTACCCGATCTTCGGCAAACGCATCGACGGTCCGATCGGTCATGCCGTCGACACCGCCGCCGTGCTGGGCACGGTCTTCGGCGTCGCGACCAGCCTCGGCATCGGAGTGGTATTCCTCAACGTCGGCCTGAACAAGCTGTTCGGCATCGGTATCGGCACAGGAGCGCAGATCGGGCTGGCCGTACTGGCGGTCACCATCGCAGCGGTCTCGGCCACCACCGGCGTCGACAAGGGGATCCGCATCCTGTCCCAGCTGAACGTGATCCTCGCGCTGGCGCTCGCCGCCTGGGTCCTGGTGACCGGTCGGACGACTTTCATCCTCGAGGCCGTCGTCCTCAACGTCGGCGACTTCGTCAGGACCTTCCCCGCCAAGACCATGGAAACCTTCGCGTTCGTCGACAACGACGAGTGGATGTCCTTGTGGACCCTGTTCTTCTGGGCGTGGTGGATCGCCTGGGCATCGTTCGTGGGCCTGTTCCTGGCCCGCATCTCCCGGGGCCGCACCATTCGCCAGTTCGTGCTGGGCACGATGGTGATCCCGTTCAGCTACATCGTCATGTGGATCAGCGTCTTCGGCAACGCCGCCATCGACCGCGTGCGTGGCGGCGACGAGGACTTCGCCGCCGCCGCCCAGGAGTTCGACGGCTCGGGCTTCTTCGTACTGCTCGAGGACTTCCCGGCCACCGGCATGCTGGTGGCGCTGGCGACCTTCGTGGGCCTGCTGTTCTACGTGACCTCTGCCGACTCCGGCGCGCTCGTGATGTCCAACCTGAGCTCACGGCTCCGTAGCGTTCAGGACGACGGTGCGCCCTGGATGCGCATCATGTGGGCCTCGGTCACCGGATTGCTGACGGTCGCGATGCTGGCGGTCGGTGGCATCCTCGCTCTCCAGTACGCGACCATCATCTTCGCGGTCCCCTTCGCGTTTGTGCTGATCATGGTCATGTGGGGCCTGCTGCGGGCCCTCCGCGTCGAGGCGCGCCGGGTCGACTCCAGTGCGCACCAGCTGCCAGTCATGCTGTCGGCGCGGGGCGGACTGGACGACGAGGGCCGCGAGTGGCGCGCCCGTCTGGCTCGGGCAACCGGATTCGTCGACGTCGAGCACGCGTCCGGACACCTGCACCGGGTAGTGGAACCGGCGCTGGCGGAGGTCGTCGCCGAGCTGCATTCGTGCGGCGTCGAGTCCGAGCTCACCGGTGGCGACACGTTCGCCGAGCTGCGC